>JBIKMR010000002.1:0-45544 GCA_044359155.1 Candidatus Hydrogenedentales bacterium
ACGGAGTAGTCCCCCACTGCGGACTCATCCACGGCGGAGAGGTCGGCCACGATGTCCGTAGTCAAGTCTTCGCCACAGCCGCCATTGGCCGTCGCGCCGGGATCGGAGTAGGTGGTATTGATCTCTAATTGGATCGGGTCTAAACCCACAAGCGTGAGGAAGGGATCCGGGTCGTCGGCCTCGTACGCGCCAATGTCGTAGGTGCAATCCGTGCTGCGAATGGTGCGTGCCTGTCCATCGGCGTCGCTTACCACATAGCCGTATATCTTGCCGCTGGTGTCCACGCCACTGTCGATGGCGGGCGAGCCTGCCACCGGGCGCAGGTCTCCGGGGTCGGAACCGTCCACGGGCGGCGTAGCGAATTGCGGGTCGGTGTCCACCACGTTGCTTCCCGCAAACCCACCTTCCACGATGCAGTTTTCGAGGATGGGCGCATTCAGGCCCACCGAGGTGACCTGGTTGGTGACCACGCCGTCTCCCCACAGGATGCAGTTGAGTAGCCGCGCCTGGTTTACGCCACTGTTGCTTACGTATAACGATTCGCCCTGCGGCGTGGGGATACTGGTGGAAGCGTTTAACGCGAAGGTGCAATTCGCCACGTTCACGCCCGAATCGATGATGGCCATGCCCGCGCCCAGGTCGCCGGTGTTGTCGATGAACTGGCAATTGGCCACCACCATGCTTGTGCTCAGCTCGAACTTCAGGCCGCCGCCTTCTTCAAAGGTATTGTTCTGGTAAAACACGCAGTTCGATACCACCGAGTCAGAGTTTGCAGAGAAATACACTGCGCCGTTGTTGCCACCAGAAAAGGCGAACCTGATGCCGTCGAGCATCACGCCGCTTGCGCCAAAGAACAACGAGTCGGAATTGTCGCCGTTCATAATGCTCAGGTTTACCAGCGGGTTGCGCTGGCTGCGCACCGTGTCGCCGTTGGTAAAACCGCCATAGATGCGCTGGCCGCTGGACAGGGTGAGGCCGGATTCGTTGTAGGTTCCCGCGTCGATCCATATTTCCGAATTTGCTCCGGCGTCCGAAAGCCCTAGCCCAACCGTCTGGCACGCGGACGCCCAGGTGTCGCCGCACGGCAGGCCGGAATTGGGCGAGTCGGAATCGACCAGCACCACGTCGTTGAAGACCGCAACGAAGCCTTCTTGCGCGCCGGAGTATCCTTTGTCGAAACCGTTGGACGAGGGGAAGTTGGTCGAGGTGGTCTGCCCCGCCACATAGATGCGCCCCAGCGAATCGGTGGCCACATCGGTTATCGTGTCTACGCCGCGCCCGCCGAAGTAGGTGCGCCAGTCATCAGCATAGGGAGGCGTGCTGTTTATGTCTGGCAGGCGAATGATCATCCCGTCGTTGTTGCTTGCGTCGTCGCCGACTTGCTGGTTGGGGTTGAGAGTGGACTGAACGGTTTCGAATTCGGAGGCGACCGTAAGCAGGTCTGTGGAGTTTGTAGCCCCCCCAAGCACTAAGCCGGTAGTGCCTATGGCGGCAATGTCGCGCAGGCCATCGCTGCCGTTGCCGCCAATGTAATAGGCGTGATTCAACGTGGGCACCACGCCTGGTAGGGTAATCTTGGCGAGGAAGCCGTCCTCGGCGCCGCTTAGGGTGGTGCCGAGGTTGGCGGGCAGGTCGGTGGAAGCCGTGCGTCCCACGATGTGCATGGCCGTGCCCACTGCCACCACGCCCTGGGCGAAGTCCAGCGCGTTGCCGCCAAGGTAGCTGCTGAAGATAAGCGTGCTGTTCGCCACGGACTGGCTGGTGTCGAATGCCGCCACAAAGCCGTCCAGCGCGTCGGGTATAACGCCACTATTGAAGCTACCCAGGAAGGCGTTTTTCAGCGTGAGCCCGTCAAAGGTCTGGCCCACCACCACGGCACGGTTGCTGTCTATCGCCGCAATGCCCAAGGGACGGGCGTTCTGCGCGCCAAGGTAGGAAGAGTACTGGCGGGCAAAAGTCTCGGGGCCGACGGCGTAATCCAGCGATTGGAAGAATACGTCCACCGTGCCGCTAAAAGTTCCGTCGAAAGGAAATGCAGACAGGGGGATGTCGTTCGATGCAGTCTCACCAGCAAGGTAGACGCGGCTGCCAATATTCGTTAGGGCAGCGATGGTGTCCACGCCCGTGCCGCCCACGTAAGTCAGGTTATTGATGCCTGTGCCGAAGGGGTCCAGGGACAACACAAAGCCGTCGCTGTTGGTGGTGTTCGCGCCGTCGTTCAGCGTGCCGTCCAAGGGGTTGACCGTGGGCAGGTCGGTAGAGGTCGTCGTGCCGCCCACAAAGATCGCGTCCTCCGTCGCGGCATACAGCCCAATGTCCGATGCCGTGTCGGTGCCCGAGCCGCCCACGATGGTGAGCCACTCGAGTGTCTTTGCGCCGTTGGCATAGGGGTCAATCTTGGCCACGTAGATGTCGCGATCGCCCTGCGTGCCCAAGTTGCTGGTAGCGGTGATGCTCAAGCCCTCGGTGCTGCCTGCGGTGTAGAACGCCGGGCGCGTTCCCGAATTCTTGGAGACAATGCCGGCGCCCGCGTCGAACGCGCTGCCTGCAATCAGGGTGCTGTAGGTGAGCAGCGGATCGATGACCAGCGTGTGCGCCGCGTTGTGCGCGCCCACTTCAAAGCCCAGGCTGCCATCGGCGTGCTGGGTGTAGTGGCCGCTCACCGGCACGCGCGCGCCGTTGATTTCCTGGAAGAGCACCGGCGCGTGTTGCAACACGGTGCCCCCGTTGATGGTCAGTTCAAGCGCACCGCCTTCAGTGATCGACGCAGTGGAGGCCCCCTCAAAGCGGATGCGGATTTCACTGAAATCTGCGCCGGGCGCAACAATGAAGTCGTACTCCAGTTCGCCCTTGTTCGGGTAGTAGACCACGTCGATGCCGGGGTACACGTCGGCATACTGGGCGCGTTCGTGCAGGGGAGCGCCTATCGTCCAAAGGGATGGGTCCCGCCCCTTCAGGTAATTCACCCGACCCGGCAGCAGGCCCACGCCCGCACCGATGGGGCCATCGTTCGCGCCTTCGAGCACAAGGCGGAGCGGCTCCGCACCCGGCACATACAACGAAGCATTGCCGCGCGAAAGCGATAGGGCAAAGCCCTTGCCGCGCGCGAGGAAATCCACGCCTGCATCAAGTTGCCCAAGGTTGGTCTCAAACACCAGGGGGAGCGGGTCTATTGTTGGCTGGGCCGTGCCCGCCACCGCGCTGTTCCCCAATAGCAACACCGCTGCCCCAACCAGACAGCCCAGCCAAGCGTTTCTCATGCTATTCCTCGCCTTCCCTTGCCCATGCACACTCGACAAATTATACCCGATCAGTTGCCAGAGTGATACCCGCAACTTGGTTTTATACGCCTGATTTGGGTAGTCTTCCCGCGCGCTGCCCGGCCAGATTCGGGGCGCAATCCCCACCCGCCGCCACGGAAAAGAAAGGCGCGCCATGTCCACTATCCCCGGCTGGAAAGACAACATACTCTTTACTCCCGGCCCCCTGACCACCAGCCGCACGGTGAAGCAAGCCATGCTGCGCGATCTAGGCTCCCGCGACTTCGAGTTCATCGAGGCCGTGCGTGAGATTCGCGCCGGGCTGCTCGACGCAGGCGGCGTTACCGGCAAAGGCTACGATGCCATCCTCATGCAGGGCAGTGGCACCTTCAGCGTCGAGGCCGTGCTTGCCAGCACGGTGCCGCCAGACGGCGGCGTGGCTGTCGTTATCAACGGGGCCTACGGCGATCGCATCCTCAAGATGTGCGAAGTGTTGAAGATTCACGCCGTGGCCGTGCGCTTTGCGGAGGATGTTGCCCCGAGCGCGGTGGCCATTCGCGAAGCGCTGGCCGGGCAGACCGGGCTGACGCACTTGGCCGTGGTACATTGCGAAACCACCACGGGGATTTACAACCCGATTGAAGAGATTGGCTTGCTGGCAGCGGAGATGGGGCTGGTCTACTTCGTGGACGCCATGAGCAGCTTTGGCGCGGTGCCCATAGATTTCGAGGCCGCCCGCATTGACTACCTCGTCTCCTCGGCCAACAAGTGTATCGAGGGCGTGCCGGGCTTTGGCTTCGTTATTGCCAAGCGCTCAACTCTGGACGCCACCGCAGGCTGGGCGCGCAGCTTGAGTCTCGACATTCTCGCCCAGCGCAAGGGGCTGGACAGTAACGGCCAGTTCCGATTCACCCCGCCCACCCACACCCTGTTGGCCTTTCACCAAGCCTTGAAAGAATTGCAGCAGGAAGGAGGCGTGGCCGGGCGTGCCGCGCGCTACCAGCGCAACAACATTGTGCTCGCCGCGGGAATGCGTGAGCTGGGCTTCCGCGAATACCTGCGCCCCGAATTGCAGGGATACATCATCACCTCGTTCTTGTACCCCGATAACCCGGCCTGGGATTTCGAGACCTTCTACCGCCTCCTCAACGAGCGCGGCTACACTATCTATCCCGGCAAGGTAAGCAATGCGGACTGCTTCCGCATCGGCAATATAGGCCGCGTCTTCGAATCCGACATCCGCGACCTGCTCGGTGCGATAGCCGATGTCACCCGTGAGATGGGCCTCAAGCTTCAGTAAAGGAAACCACGCCATGACCTTCCACTACACGCGCAGCTATTGCGGTCCCGTCCAATTGGTTGTCTTCGACTGGGCAGGCACCACGGTGGACTACGGCTGCCTTGCCCCTGCGGGCGCATTCCGCGAACTGTTCAGCCGCCACGGTATGGAGGCAACCATCGCCCAGGCACGCGGCCCCATGGGAATGCACAAGCGCGACCATATCGCCACCATGCTGGCCATGCCGGAATTGGCGGCCCAGTGGGTGCGCGCCCACGGCGCGCCCCACACCGACGACGACATTGAGCGCCTGTTCCAGGAGTTCATCCCTATGCAGCTCGACGCGCTGCCGCCCTTCTGCAAGCTGATTCCCGGTGTGGTGGAAGTGGCCGCCGAATTGCGCGCTCAGGGCATCAAGCTGGGCGGCACCACGGGCTACAACGAAGCCATGATGAAGCTCTGCATGGACGGAGCAGCCAAGGGCGGCTACGAGCCCGACCACAGCATCGCTGGGAACATGGTGACCGCCGGCCGCCCTGCCCCATGGATGGCCGTGAAGGTGGCCATGGACCTGAACATCTACCCCTTCGAGTCCGTCGTGAAAGTGGGGGACACCGTCACCGATATTGAAGAAGGGCTCAACGCCGGCATGTGGACTATCGGCATCACCCGCACCGGCAACGAAGTGGGGCTGTCCGAAGAAGAATGCGCCGCCATGCACCCCGAACAGCTCGATTCCTTGGTGCGCCATGCAGAAAACAAACTCCGCCAGGCAGGCGCGCACTACGTCTGCGACGGCGTCGCCGACATCCTGCCCATCATCGAAGAGATTGGACTAAGACTGTCGCAAGGCGAGCGGCCTTAGGCTCATTGCTTGGCGCGATATTGAACGCCATCAATCCCGGCAAAGTGCGCGTCCTGAGTCCAGAGGGTGGCGTTGTGCAGGCGGGCCGTGGCAAGGATGACGCTGTCGGCGAGGGAGAGTTTATGCTGAATGCTGACCTCGGCAGCAAGCAGCGCAATCGGTTCTGTCAGGTCAACGATCTTGGCTATCTGCATCAGGGCCTGTACACGCATAGCCTCAGCTTCGCCGTGACGTTGTCGAGTAACCCTGTATACTTCGTATACGCTTATCGTCGGGACAAGTAACTTTTCTGGTGCGCTAAGCGGCGGCAGGAAAAAGCTGATATTCGCGCCATCCACGGCCAATTCCAGCCAACCACAAGAATCCACCAGGTTCATAGATCGCGTTCCGGGTCGTCTTCTATCGTTGTATCCATGCCTTTGCATAGTCCATGAATATCATCGATGGTAGGCGTGGGAATGATTTCGATACGATTGCCAATAAGAAGAACACTAAGCCCCTGACCGGGCCGGAGCTTTAGCGATCTTCCGAATTCGCTTGGAATAACAATCTCGTAATTCGGTGACATCGTTACTTCAGCCATGGCATGAATTCCTTGTGTAGCGCCTGCGCTAAGGATAGGGCATATCACCGGAAAGGCACAACCACGTAGTGGTGTTCTTCAAATGATTCCGAGCATACTATCGCCATCCTATGTGTCCGGGTGCGAGTAGCCATCATGCGTCCAACCAATTTATTTCTCGGGCTTTTAATCTCCTGCGCCATCACCCATGCGCAGGCCCAGCCCCTGCGCTTCAACCGCGACATCCGCCCCATCCTT
Source organism: Candidatus Hydrogenedentales bacterium (assembly GCA_044359155.1). GTDB lineage: Bacteria > Hydrogenedentota > Hydrogenedentia > Hydrogenedentales > JAEUWI01 > WGMK01. Next base: position 6,225 of record JBIKMR010000002.1, read on the forward strand.
TCGGAAAACTGCTTCACCTGCCACGGCCCCGACGCCAATGCCCGCAAAGCAAAGCTGCGGCTAGATGTGGCGGAAGACGGGCCTACCTATCGTGGGGCCTATTCCGTGTTCTCGCCGGGCGGGGGAGACGGCGGCGATCTCGTGGCGCGCGTTTTGTCCACAGACCCCGACGAGGTGATGCCGCCGCCCGCTACCGAGAAACACGTCACCCCCGTGCAGGCCGCGCTGCTTCAGCGTTGGATAGCCGAGGGTGCGCCCTTCGAGGCGCACTGGTCCTACGTCGCGCCCGAGCGCCCTGCCATTCCCGATCTGCTGGGAGACCCCTGGGTGCGCAACCCGGTGGACGCCTTTGTGCTGGCGCGCTTGCGCACCGCAGGCATTGAACCCGCCCCCCCTGCCGACACCACCGCGCTGGTGCGACGTCTGCATTTCGACCTTACCGGTCTGCCGCCTACGCCCGAGGTGGTAAAGCAATTCGCCACCAGCGGTTGCGACGACGCCTATGCCGTGATGGTCGAGGAACTGCTCGCCTCCCCGCACTACGGCGAACGCATGGCCATCGACTGGCTGGACCAAGTGCGCTATGCCGACACCAACGGCTTCCACAGTGACGAAGTGCGCAGCGTATGGCCCTACCGCGATTACGTCATCCATTCCTTCAACACCAACAAGCCCTTCGACCAGTTCACCCGCGAGCAACTGGGCGGCGACCTGATTCCGGGGGCCACGATCGAGCAGCGCGTGGCAGCGGCCTACAACCGCATGAATCAACTCACCGCCGAGGGCGGCGCGCAACCCAAGGAATACATCACCATCTACGCCGCCGACCGCGTGCGCACCGTGTCTTCCGTTTGGCTCGGGTCAACCCTCGGCTGTGCCCAATGCCACGACCATAAGTACGACCCCTTCTCAACAAAAGACTTCTACCAGATGTCCGCCTTCTTCGCGGATATCAAAGAGCAGCCCGTCTACGGTTCCGGCCAGCGCTGGGAACCCGTGATGGAACTGCCCAAGCCGGAACAGACGGCAGAGATGGCCAAGCTCACCAAGCGCGTGGCGCTTATCGAGAAGCGCTTGACCACGCCCACTCCCCGTATCGAGCGGGCCTTTCAGGAATGGCTGGCGGAAACCGCCCCCAAGCTCGCAGGCCTGGGCGCAAAGCATTGGCGCTACACCGCGCCCGAAAGCGTGACCGCTGCCAACGGCACCACCTTCCAGATTCTGCCCGACGCCTCCGCGCTTTCCACCGGCCCTTTACCGGTGGACGAGGTCTACCGCGTAACAATTGCGCCGGGCGAAGGTGAGGTGTCCGGCTTCCGCTTGGAAACCCTGCGGCACGAGTCCTTCCCCAGAGGCGTGGCGCGAGGCAATGGCAACTTCGTCTTGTCGGGAGTTGAACTCTGGCTCAAGCGCGAAGGCGCCGAGCCGCAGCAGTTGACGCTCACCGCGCCCGAGGCTACCTTCGAGCAAGCTACCTGGCCCATCGCCAACGCGCTAGATGCCGACCCCAAGACCGGCTGGGCCGTGTCTGGCCACGAGATTGGCGAGGCCCAAGCCGCCGCCTTCACCTTGTCCGAGCCGCTGCAACTTACGGCGGCAGACCGCTTCGAGTTGGTGCTGCGCCACGAGTCCGGCCTGGCGGGCCACGCCGTGGGCCGCTTCCGTGTGGCGTGGACCGACCTGCGCCACCCGCGCGCCAAGCTGCCGGGGGGCGTGGCCCCAGACTTGCTCTATCCGCTGATGCACCTTGCCCAGGTGCAGGGCGACCCAACAACCATGGAAGCCCTGCGCAAGCGCTTCCTTGAAGACTTCGACGATCTGGACGACGAACGCCAACTGTTGGCGGAAACGCGCACCGCCATCGACACGCTGAAGAAGCAGATTCCCTACGTGATGGAAACCGTGGCCACCGAACCGCTGGTCACCCGCGTGCTAGATCGCGGCAACTGGATGGACGAATCCGGCGAAGTGGTAGAACCCGGCACCCCCACCTTCCTGCCCGCGCTCGCTGTAGAAGGCCGCCGCGCCAACCGCCTCGATCTCGCCGAGTGGTTGGTGTCTCCGCAGAATCCCCTCACCGCCCGCGTCTTCGTCAATCGCCTCTGGCGCAACTACTTTGGTAAGGGTATATCCGCCGCGCTCGACGACCTCGGCTCGCAAGGCAAGCTGCCCGCCAACCCCGAATTGCTCGATTGGCTCGCGGTAGAATTCCGCGAATCCGGTTGGGACGTGAAACACATGGTGCGCCTCATCGTCACCTCCTCCGCCTACCGCCAAGGTTCCCACGCCCCCGCCGCCGAAGAGAAAGACCCGCTCAACGAGCTTTTCGCCCGCCAGTCGCGCTACCGGCTCGAAGCCGAGCTCGTGCGCGACAACGCGCTTGCGGTCGCGGGCCTGCTCACCCCCGCCGTCGGCGGCCCCAGCTTTTACCCTTACCAGCCCGACGGATACTACGCCAACTGCAACACCTTCGGCGGCGACCTCAGCTATCCCATCTCGCCCGGCGAAGAACAATACCGGCGCGGCATGTACACCTTCTGGAAGCGCTCCTTCCTGCACCCCAGCATGTTGGCCTTCGACGCGCCCAGCCGCGAAGAATGCACCGCCGACCGCCCCGCCTCGAACACCCCGCTCCAGGCGCTCGTGCTGTTGAACGACCCTACCTACGTCGAGGCTGCCCGCGTATTCGCGCAACACATCATTGAGCAGGGGGGAGGCACCGCCGACGAACGCCTGCACTTCGCCTTCCAGCGCGCCCTTTCCCGCGAGCCCCTGCCCGAGGAAGTCGGTCTGCTCACCCAGTTCCTAGAATCGCAAAGCACGCACTACACCGCTGCACCCGAAGAGGCCCAAGCGCTGGTTTCCACCGGGCAATATCCCATGCCCGCAGACTTGTCCAAGCCCGAGCTTGCCGCATGGACCGCCGTCGCCCGCACGATATTAAACCTGCACGAAGTGATTACCCGTCTCTAGGAGTCTGTCTCGTGTCTCGATTTATGGAAGACTTCAACCCCATGGCGCTCTCCCGCAGAGACTTTCTCGGGCAGGCGTCTCAGGGTTTAGGCGTGGCTGCCCTTGCTTCGCTGTTGGGTAGTACCCCGGCTGCCGCATCCGTCGCGCGCGAAAAGCCCTGGGGCGGGCTTATCAATCCACTGCATGTACCCCAGCGTGCCAAGCGCGTCATCTTCCTCACCATGGCGGGCGGGCCCTCGCACATCGAAACCCTGGACTACAAGCCCGAACTTGAACGCCTCAACGGCCAGCCCATGCCCGAGTCCTTCACCAAGGGCCAGCCCATCGCCCAGTTGCAGGGGCAGAAGCTCCGCATCCTCGGGCCGCAGACCACCTTCAAGCGCTGGGGCAATTCCGGCCAGATGATTAGCGAAATCCTCCCCAACATCGGCGGCATCGCAGACGACATCTGCATCGTGCGTTCTCTCAAGACCGAGCAGATCAACCACGACCCCGCACAGACCTTCATGAACACCGGCACCCAGATCAGCGGACGCCCCAGCATGGGGTCGTGGGTGTTGAATGGCCTCGGCTCTGAATCGCAAAACCTGCCCGGCTTCGTGGTGCTCACCTCGCTGGGCGGCGGGCAGGGGCAGCCCGTGTCCGCGCGCCAATGGCATAGCGGATTTCTACCATCGAAGTTTCAGGGCGTGCAGTTCCACGCAAAGGGAGACCCCGTGCTCTACGTTGGCGCGCCCAAGGGGGTGGGTCACGAGCAGCAACGCCAGACCGTGGACACCATCCAAGCCATGAACGGCCTGCGACAAGACGCGCTCAACGACCCCGAGATCGCCACCCGCATCAGCCAATACGAAATGGCCTTCCAGATGCAGATGAGCGTGCCCGAGCTGATGGACTTCTCCGACGAGCCCGAGCACATCCTCAACATGTACGGCACGCGCGGCGCAGACGGCACCTTCGCGTCCAACTGCCTGCTCGCCCGCAGGCTGGCCGAGCGCGATGTCCGCTTCATCCAGCTTTACCATCGCGGGTGGGACCACCACGGCGGCATCAAGGACGCCATCAAGGTCACCGCAGGGCTGGTAGACCAAGCCTCCGCCGCGCTGGTCACTGATCTCAAGCAGCGCGGAATGCTCGACGACACCCTGGTGATCTGGGGCGGAGAATTTGGCCGCACCCCCATGGCACAAGACAGCGGGCGCGACCACCACATCAAAGGCTTCTCGATGTGGTTCGCAGGCGGCGGTATCCGCCCCGGCTTCAACTACGGCGCCACCGATGACCTCGGCTACAACGCCGTCGAGAACGTCGTCCACGTGCACGACCTCCACGCCACCATGCTCCATCTTCTCGGCATAGACCACAAGCGCCTCACCTTCCGCGCCCAAGGTCGAGACTTCCGCCTTACCGACGTACACGGAAACGTGGTGCAGGATATTTTGGTGTAATCATGGGAGCGCAGCCACGCGGTGGCGATTCGCGAAGAATGACCTACAACTCGCCCTGCTGGCCCATCAGCTCCACGAAGCCCTTGAACAGCTTCAGGTCAATCTCGTCCGCCATGTGCGCACGCATGAATTGCAGGCTGTCGAATGAAAGCCGCGCTTCCTTATAGCTGCGCCGCGTGGTGAGCGCGTCGAAGATATCCACAATGGTACACATGCGCGCCCAGGGGGATATCTCGTCCCCGCTGATGCGGTCAGGGTAGCCTTTGCCGTTCAGCTTCTCGTGATGGTGACGCGTCACGTCCAGCACAATCGGGTCTTTCATCCCCTGCTCCACAAGGATGTCATACCCATGAATCGGGTGCATTCGCATCAGTTGCCATTGCTCATCGCTCAACTGGCCGGGGGAATTGATCACGTCCAGCGGCAGGTTGCTCTTGCCCACATCATGCAGCAATGCGCCCTGCCCGAAGCGCTTCACTTCCGCCTCGGGAAAGCCCAAGTGCTGTGCCAGCGCCACGCAAAACGTGAACACGTTCACGCTGTGGGTGTAGGTATAGTAATCATAGGAGCAGACCTTGAGCAGGCAGCGAAAGCTGCGCTGTTCACGGTAGATGAAGTTCACCATGTGCGGCACCATCGCCCCGCTCCGCTCCACCATCTTGCCGCTACGCGGGTCGTCCATGGCTTCCCGCACTAACCCCTGCGCGGATTCATACATCATCTCCGACCGCTCTTCCACCGGCACCGAGGCGTCCGCCAGCAGTGCCTCAATGTTCTCCTCGATGTACCGTCGCAACTGTACACGGTCATCGTTCTGCACATACAGCCGCGTCACGCCGTGCTGTTGCAGCCGGTCGCGAATGTCTTCGGTGAAGGTCAGGTCGCCCGCCCGATACAACACCGGTGGGGCACCGGGCCGCGTTTGCAGCCACAGCGAGAAATCCGTCACCAAGTCCACGCGCAGCGTGCTTACGGGGATGCTAACGAAGCCGTCAATCGAGGGTATGGCAGGCGCGTTTGGATGTTTCATGCGGGGAGTATAGCCAGACCGCAGGGGCAAAATCTCTGTGCGCACGCTGCCCTATTCAAAGGGATACCGCAATCCCCACTGCCCGCGCAGGGTGTCCATTGTTGCCATGATTTCCTGCGACTTCGACCACGGCACACGTGGGCTTTCCGTGCGACCTTCGCGCAGGCATTGCATCACGTGCTCCGCCTCATAGTCATAGCCATTGCCACGCAGCGGCAGGGCTATCGTCTCCGGTTCCTGCTCGGGCCGGTGAATCGATATCGCCGGGCAGCGCCCCCAGAAAGGGGTATGAATCTTTATCATCCCCGTCTCGCCCATTAGCCACGCATCATAAGGAGTGTCAGTTACCACAGCGCTGGTCAGCGTGGCCAGCCCGCCGTCAGCATACCCAAACAACATCGCTGCCTGTGCGTCCACGCCCGATTCCGCCCGCTCCCAATCGCTCTGGATACGCGCTGGCGCGCCGCCAAAGAACAGCGAGGCCAGGGCAATCGGATAAATGCCCACGTCGAGCAGGCTGCCACCCGCGAGATCCGGGTTCAACAACCGCCCCGTCTCTTCCTGGTCTGTGCTGAAACCAAAGTTCGCCTGCACCATCTTCAGCTTGCCAATCGCCCCCGCCCGCACCAGTTCTTCCGCCTTGATAATGTGCGGGCTGAAATACATCCACATCGCCTCCATCAAGAAGCAGTTCGCCTTGCGAGCCGCCGCAAGCAACTCTTCCAGCTGTCTGCCGTTAACCGTCACCGGCTTCTCGCACAGCACATGCTTGCCATGCTCCAGGCACAGGATGCTGTTTTCCAAGTGATACGGGTGCGGCGTGGCAACGTAAATCACGTCCACCTCGGGGTCTGCCGCAAGCGCGGCATAGCTGCCATGTGCCCGCGACACCCCAAACTCGGCGGCAAATGCATCCGCCCCCGCCTGCGTGCGCGATCCCACCGCAGCGATCTCCGCATCGGGCAACACCTGCAACCCCGCCGCAAACTTATGCGCAATCGCTCCCGTACCCAATATCCCCCAGCGAATCTTGTCCATGATGATCTCTTTCGTTGCACCGGAGGCGCTTGAAGCAGTGCGGCCTATGGCAGGAAATTGTGGATTTTGAGCCAAGAGCCACGGCCCGGTTGGCAATTATCTATTTCGCGCCAGCCCCAAACAAATGATGCGCTGATACCTGCTGCCTGCAATCGTCATCTCGGGCGCTGGATAAACTCTTTACACTTGTTGAGGTAAGAGATCTCGCTTTTCAAACAGGGTGGTATACTCGACTTGTGAAGTGCCGCGTGGCCATGCCGCGTGTTGCTTCAGCCGCAAGCTTCTGCCTGCGGTCGGACCGATTGGCTACTGCGGTTTTCAGCCTTTAGAGGGTCATGCTGTGTTCAATGTACTCACGGTGATTTTGGCGGGCGGCGCGGGGGAGCGGCTCTACCCGCTGACGGAGAACCGGGCGAAGCCCGCCGTTCCCTTTGGCGGGCTTTACCGCATCATCGACTTCACCCTCTCGAACTGCATCAACAGCGACATGCGCAAGATTCATGTGCTGACGCAGTACAAGTCCAATTCCCTTGTGCGTCATATCCACACGGGCTGGGACGTGGTGAGTCGCCCGCTGGGGGAATTCATCGACGTGGTGCCGCCGCAGATGCGGGTGAGCCGTAACTGGTACCTGGGCACGGCGGATGCGCTGTACCAGAACTTGTACAACATCGACCAGGTGAGCCCGGACGAGGTCATCATTCTTTCGGGGGATCATGTCTACAAGATGGACTACCGGAAAATGCTGTACTTTCACCGGGCTAACAACGCGGACCTGACGATAGCCACGGTGCCGGTCCCTCTTGAGGAGGCGCACCGCTTTGGGGTGTTGTCGGTTGACTTGCACGCCCGCGTGACGGGGTTTCAGGAGAAGCCTTGCAACCTGGATGGATTCGGGGCGCATGGGGCGTATGCCCATGCGTCTATGGGAATTTATATCTTCAAGGCGCGCGTGTTGCGCGATGTGTGCATTGCGGACGCGGACGACGCGAGCAGCTCTCACGACTTCGGGAAGGATATCATCCCGAAGATGATCCGCTCGCACCGGGTGGTGGCGCACATGTTCGACGACGTGAACCATAAGGACACGCCCTATTGGCGCGACGTGGGAACGTTGTCTAGCTATTTTGAAGCGAACATGGATTTGCTGGAAGTGGAGCCGCACTTCAACCTGTATGACAAGAAGTGGCCCCAGCGCAGCAACTTGCCGGTGGCACCGCCAGCCAAGTTTGTGTTTGGCGATCCGGGTGAGCGCTTTGGCGTGGCGATTGATTCCATTGTAAGCCCAGGCTGCATTGTCAGCGGGGGCACCGTGCGCCGTTGTGTGCTCTCGCCCGACGTGCGGGTGAACTCGTTCTCGTCTGTCGAGAACTCGATCCTCTTCGAGGGGTGCAGTGTTGGTCGGCATTCGAAGGTGAGGAACGCCATAATTGAGAAGCGCGTCCATTTGCCCGCCGGTACGGTGATAGGGTATGACTTGGAAGAAGACGCGCAGCGCTTTCATGTGTCGCCCGAGGGAATCGTGGTGGTGACAGCGCCCCCGGTTGTTGAATTCGCCGGGGCACCCGCGTTTCTTTGAACCTGGAGATACCTATGTTTGCGGTTACGCTTGTCGCCCTGTGTTCCCTTGTGAGTGTGCCCCCCTTGCCCGAAGCCTACCAGCCGCTGGCGGCGGTGTGGGAGGATGAGAAGGCGCTGACGGATACGCTGCGGGCGATTGACAAGGCGCAGTCTAAGGAGATGGAGGTGTTGATGGAGGCCTTGCGCGGAGGGGCGGCCCCGGAAGGCGCAGCCAAGACGCCAGATGCCATTGCCGCCGAGGGCAAGCAAAAAACTACGGACCTGCGGACGGTGTATGAGCTTGCCGTGGAGGCCTACCCGAACAACGCACGGCTGCGCACCTACTATGGCGAGGTGCTGTATGACCGCTTCGGAGACAACGCGGGGGCCATCAAGCAGTGGCAGCAGGCCTTGAGCCTGGATGAGGAGTTCAGTCCGGTCTACAACAACCTGGCCCTGCACTATATCCACCTGGGCGAATATGCCAAGGGCCTTGGTCTGTTGGATGTGGCCTTAAAGCATGACAAGAAGAACACGGACTACCTGTTCAACATGGTGAATATTTACCTGGTTCATTTTCCCGAGGTGGCCAAGCTGCGCAAGTGGGACACTGCACGGGTATACAAAGAAGCGATGAAGCTGTCCAAGAAGGCGGCCTCCCTTGCGGAGGAGGACTACACCCTGCTCGAGGATTACGCGGTCAATTTCTATGCGGCGGAGAATTTCAAGGTGGTGGCAGACTGGGAAGCTGCGGCCAAGGCATGGGGCGCGGCGCGTGGCAAGGCGCGGGATACGGACGAACAGTTCTATTGCTGGCTGAACGAGGCGCGGGTGTGGATGAAGGCAGGCGAAAACGAGAAGGCACGCCCTTGCTTGGACGAGGCGCTGCGCATCCGCCCCGAAAGCGAGCCTGTGCGCGAGTTGCTTAACCGCGTGAACGGAGTTGCAACCGAATCGAGCCAGCCAGCGCCCCAGCCCGAGAAATCGCCCGCCAGCCCATGAGTGGTGCGGCAGACCTTCCAGAGCCGGGTGTGTCGCCCGGTGTCCGCTGGAGCATTCGCGTGGCCAACGTGCTTCTGCTCCTGCTATTCGCGGCATTGGCGTATTTCTTCATCTACCGCGAAGCGCGCTTTTTCCTCGTACCCTCGGGTTCCATGATTCCCACGCTAATGCCGGGCGACCGCATCGTCACGCTGAATGAGGCGGAGTATCAGCGGGGAGATATCGTGGTGATTTGGGACGAGGAAACGCGTGAGGACTTGGTGAAGCGCATTGCCGGGGTGGAAGGGGATGAGCTTTCCATCGAGGGCGGGGCGCTTTTTCTGAACGGAGCCTACGCATCGGAGCCCTACGTGGCCGAGCCGATGCGCTACGAGTTCCAGCCGTTGGGCTCCATCGCCACCGGGCAGGTGCTGTTACTGGGAGACAACCGCAACCACAGCGCCGATAGCAGCGTGACCCAGCACACCTACCCAACCAGCGCAATCAAGGGTCGGGTCCGCTTCATCTATTTCCCGCTGCAACGTCGTGGGCTGGTGCAGCGGTTCCCGTTGGTTAACTCATTGGGACAATAGCTGGGGGACCGCAAGCCTGGCGAGCGACGGAGCTTTTCTTACTCCTGCTGCAACCGCTTCTTCTGCTCGCCCTGCAACATCGCGTGAGCCTCGTGGAGGTAGCCGATGATAGCGTCGGCGTATGGGGATTTTTCCAAGGCGGGGCGAACAGCGTCAATGTCGGCGGCTTCTTTCACGCGGCGACCGGGGAACCAGGTGCCGCCGCTGCCGAGCAGGTTGTAGCGCATCTTGGCGTATTCCACCATGTCGAAGGCGAGCGCCAAGTTACGCAGGCGCAGCATCACGGCGATGTTCAAACCGCCGGGGGTGTCCTCGGGTTCGGGTAGGCCTGTGTTCCAGGTCTGCGCCCATTCCGCGCCCACGGCGGATTCCAGCGCATCGCGCAGGCGCGCCTCGATTGGGGGAAGCAACTCGGCGGATTGATCGAGCAGCGCCACCATCTCCATGTGTTCATCGAAGTCTGAAGGCCGCGCCACGCCACAGCTGAGGGTATGCACCTCGGGGCGTTGCAGGCACCACAGGCCGTTGAACACCATGGGGTGCAGCGGGGCGCAGAGTTCGCGCAACTTTTCGCTGGGCTTGTAGAGCAGGCCGCCCTTGTCGTTGGGGCTGATGATGAACACGCCCATGTCGCGCTGGGCACACGCCTCAATGCAGGACCAGTTGTCCTGGAAGATGTAGTACCAGTGCAGGTTCACGTGCTCGAAGCGCTCGGTCTCGATGGCCTTCTGGATGACGTGCGTGGGGGCGTGGGTGGAGAAGCCGATGTCGCGTATGCGACCCTGTTTCTTCCATTCCTCGGCCTTGTCCAAGCAGGGCATTGCCCATTCCAGTTCCTGCATGGTGTTGATGCCATGCACCGAGAAGATGTCCACGTAGTCCAGCTTAAGCAGCGACATGGACTTCTCGAAGGTGTCCACGAATTTCTCGACGCTCTCGTAAGCTTCCACCTTTGTCTGAACCAGCATCTTGTCGCGCGGCAGCGTGGGCAGTATCTTGCCCAACTGGTATTCGCTGGTGCCATAACCGCGCGCCGTCTCAATGTGGTTCACGCCCACTTCAAGCGCGCGGCGAATGCAGGCTTCCAGGTTGGCCTGGCTCTCGTCGCTAACCGGGTCGCTGTCTTTCCAAGATTGCTGGTAGCGCATTCCGCCGCAGCTCACCACGGGAATCTGAAACTCGGTCTTGCCAAAACGCCGGTATTGCATCGTGTCTTCTCTCTTGTTGCCTTGCGCCCGCTATAACTGCGTGGCGTTGCGCTTCTTCAGTTCGGCCACCAAGTGGCGCACGTCTTGTGCGCGATCCTTGGGGATCACCAGCACGGCGTCTGCCGTAACGGCGATAACCAGATCATGCACGCCTGCCACGCCTACCGCCACCTGCGCCGCGCCGGGCGCGTTGTATACGATGCAGCCGGTACTGTCGATCAGCACCGGGTCGCCGGTTGTGCTGTTGCCATTCTCGTCTGGCGGCAACAGGTGATCCAAGTGGGACCACAGGCCCACATCGCGCCAGGGGAAATCGGCCACCACCATGAGTACGTTGGTAGCGCGCTCCATCAGGGCGTAGTCGATCGAGATGTCTTCCAGTGACTCAAACAATTCCAGTGCTTCGACCGCGTTGCCGCGTTTCAATGCGGCTGCCATGCCATGGCCGATAGTGGCGAGGTCGGGCCGGGCCTGCTGGAACTGGGCGTAGAAGGTGGACAGCCGCCAGAAGAACATGCCGCTGTTCCAGAAGTGGTTGCCTTGCGCTATGAAGGCTTCAGCCTTGGCGAGATTAGGCTTTTCGTGAAACGCGGCCACGGGGTGAAAGCCATCGTCCCGCGCGGCGGCTGCCTCGATGTAGCCGAATCCGGTCTCGGGGGTGTCGGGCAATATGCCGCAGATCACCAGTGTGTCTTCGCGCTCAGCCGTCGATAGTGCGGCGTTGAGCGTGGCGAGGAAGTTTTCCGGTGCGCCAATCTTATGGTCCGCCGTGACGATGGCTAGGCTGATGTCTTCAGGGGAAAGCTCTGGGTGCGCGGCCAGGATATGCGCCGAGATGTAGAGCAGTGCGCCAGCGGTGTTGCGCTTGCACGGTTCCGCCACCACATTCTCGGGCGGCACGCCCACGTTGGCAAGGCGAATGGGGTCTACCAGCGAACGCGAGGTTATCACATAGATGCGCTCGCGCGGGGTGATGGGAACCAAGCGGTCCACGGCCTCCGCCAGCATTGAGCGGTTGGGATCGGTGAGGTGGAGCAACTGCTTGGGGCGCGACTGGCGTGACAAAGGCCAGAAGCGCTCGCCCGCGCCGCCCGCCATGATGACTGCAAATCGTTGGATATTCGACAAGGGGATACTACTCCTAGGGGGCGACGGCCCAGATGGGTTCCGGTCTGCAGCCGGTTTCCTTCAACAACACCTGCAACTGCCCCGATAGTTCCACGAAGGTCTCGGCAGCGGGGGCGGCCTTTCGCTTGCCGCGAATGAACCCGTCTAGTGTACCGCCTTCGCTGGTGGTGATGTAGGGGGCAAGCAGGTTGTTGCGTTCTTGCGGGTCGGTGGCGATGTCGTACATCTCATACCGGTCCCACACGCCGTGGTATTGCATCAGCTTGCGATTGCCGGTATGCACGCCCAGCACGGTGGGGGTCTGCGGAAAGCTGCGCTCCCAGAAGTATTCGTAGAGGAAGGCTTCTCGCCATGCGCTGGCATCTCCCTTGATGACGGGCCAGAGCGAGCGCCCGTGGAATTCGGCTGGCGCAGCCACGCCTGCCAATTCCAGAAAGGTGGGGGCATAGTCGAGGTTGGTCACTAGCTCCGTGCGGCGTTCGCCAGCAGGCAAGGTGCCGGGGCACCACATGAGCAGCGGCACGCGGATGGACGGTTCGTACATGGTGCGCTTGTCTATCAGGCCATGCTCGCCAAACTGGAATCCGTTATCCGAGGTGAAGACCACAAGCGTGTCTTGGGCGATGCCCTGCGCCGTGAGAAGTTCCATCACCTTGCCAACGCTGTCGTCGACGGCGCGCATAGTCTCGGCATAGTCCTTGGCGAACTGGTCGAAGTCCACGGTCTTGTTATACATGCCATCCACACCATGCCAGCTTTCGCGCTGTGAGCGCACCCATTCGGGCTTGCCCGCATAGTTCTCGTCGGTGTCCGCCATGGTGTCGGGGTGGGGATAGGTCTCGTTAGCGTAGCTGCCCTTGTGGCGTTCTGCCGGAAAGAAATCAGCGTGGACTGCTTTGTGCGCGAGAAAGAGCATGAAGGGCCTGTCACGCTTGCGTTCGATAAAGTCGGTGGCGAAACCCGTCAACAGGTCGGTGATGTAGCCCTCGTGCTTCGACTCCTCACCATTCACGTTGAGCACGGGGTTCTCATACACGCCCTGTCCCTTGAAGGAAACCCAATGGTCGAAGCCGGGGCGTGGCGCGGCGGATTCTCCGCCCATGTGCCACTTGCCGATGAAGGCGGTCTCGTAGCCCGCACCCTGCAACAGGTGGGGGAAGGTGGGCAGGCCCTCGGGCAGCGCGGTGATGTTGTCCAGCACGCCGTGCTGGTGCGCGTATTGGCTGGTGAGAATGGTGGCGCGGCTGGGGGAGCAGAGGGCGGTGGTCACATAGGCGCGCTCGAAGAGCAGCCCCTCCGCCGCCATGCGGTCGAGGTGGGGCGTCTTCAGGAAGGGGTGCCCCATGCAACTCATCGCGTCGAAGCGTTGATCGTCGGTGAGGATAAACACAATATTGCGCGGGGCGGCGTGTGCCGAGAGGCAGAGCAAGCACCACAGGACCGAGAGCACCAGCCTCATGGCTGCGCCGCTTCCACTTCCGCCAGCCATGCCTCGTGCAGGGCAGTCAGTTCCGCCACAATCTCGGGGTTCTTTGCGGCAAGGTCTTCCCGCTCCCGGTGGTCTTCGTCTAGGTTGCTGAGGAACAGCGCATCCACCGGGGCAGCGTCTTTCGGCAGGGTGGGGTCGGTGGTGTTCACCATCAACTTCCAAGGTCCCTTGCGCACGGCCCATTGAACCTTGTCTCCCTTGCCCCAATGCCACACGAGATGCTCATGCGGGGAGGGCAGTTCGCCATCGTAGAGCATGGAGGTCATGCTTACGCCGTCCAACTTTTTGTTGGGCAGTGGCACGCCGCAAAATTCCGCCAGCGTGGGGAGCCAGTCACAGCCATGCACTTCCTGGTCGCGCACGGCGCCTGCGGGCAGGTGGCCGGGCCAGCGGATGATGGCGGGCACGCGGATGCCCCCCTCGAAGAAGGAGAACTTGGCTCCGCGATAGGAACCTGCACTGCCGCCGCCAAAGTGCGCACGCTCTTCCACGCTATGGCCGTTGTCTGCCTGGAACACCACGATGGTGTCCTCGGCCAAGCCGTCCGCGTCCACGTGCGCCAGCAGTCGCCCGATGCTCGCGTCCACGGTGGAGAGGAAGGCGGCGTAGAGATCGCGCGGGTAGGCCATGCCGGCCTCGCGGTATTTCTCCAGCCATTCGGCTTTCCCTTGGTAGGGGTAATGGGGGCCATTGATGGCGAGGTACAGGAAGTAAGGGGCTTCGCGGTGGGACACCATGAACTGCACGGCTTCATCGACAATACGGTCCGGGAAGAAACGACCGTCCTCGAATATCTCTTCACCGTTTCGGTAGAGGTCGTGCTGGTTGGGGCCGCTCCAGAAATGGAAGTGGGAATAGTTGTCGATGCAGCCGCCCATGTGGCCGTAGGAATAATCGAAGCCTTGGGCAGTGGGCATGGTTTCGGGCGTGAACCCAAGGTGCCACTTGCCGAAATGCCCGGTGGCATAGCCCGCATCGTGGAACATCTCGGCCATTGTCACCTCGTCGGCGGGCATACCGGCCTCGGGCGATACGTTACTTGGCACGCCCGCGCGTAGGGGATAGCGCCCCGTGAGCAGGCCCGCCCGCGAAGGAGAGCAGACCGGGGCGGGGGCATAACACTGCGTCAGCCGCACGCCGCCATCGCCCAGCGCCTTGAGGTGGGGGAGTTCCAAATCGCGCGCGCCGAATCCGGGAGCGTCCACCGTGCCTTGGTCGTCGGTGTAGATGACGATAACGTTTGGCTTGCGTGCGTGGGCCAATGCTGGTGAGAGCAGCAAGGCGAGCAAGGTGAGGTAAATCAGGTCTTGGCGCATGGTAGGGGGCTTTCCCCTACTCGCCGATGAACTGTTGCAGCGCATCAATCATCGACTTGCGCCCGCCGCCGCGCGGGGCGCGTGCAGGGGCTTCTTCCTCGCGCCGCGCATCGGGAGCACGGCGGGCGATAGCTGCGTAGTCTGGCTCGAAGTCTTCTACCGGCTCTTCCTCCACCACAGGCTCCGGCAGCGGGGCTGCGGGAATGGGGCGGGGGGCTGCACGGCGGCTGGACTCGGCTGTCTCTAAGGCTTCGAGCACGCTCGCGGGTTCTTCGGCAGGGGCTTCTTCCTCTGCTTCGATGTCTGCCACTTCGGGCTCGGGCTCAAGCACTTCCGGCACCAGCGTCTCGATGTCCTCTTCCGCTTGGAAACGCTCGGCGGGCTCAGGCGATGCGAAGGCTTCGATGAGCAACTCATCGTCGTCTTGCGGGCGAGAGGTATCAGGCTCCCAACGGTGGGAAGGTTCTTCCACCTCGAGGGTAGCGGGTTCCAGATCGTCCAGCACTTCCACAGGCTCGGTGCTGTCGGGAACTACATCATCACCCAGCGCCTCGGCCAAGCGTTGTTCCGTAGATGTATCGGGGGTGTCGAGTCGTTCGAGCGAATCCACTTCGAGCAAGGCACCCCAATCTGTACCTTCTTCTTCCGTAGTGAGTACTTCAACCACTTCTGGGGCGCTCACTTCCGGAGCGTTGCCCCAGCTCTCAAGCACGGCAAGCAGGCTGTCCTCTATCGTTGCAGACGGCTCGGCTTCCTGCCTTGGTGACGAGGGTTTGTCACCGTCGGTGGATTCCGCTTCACCCCATGCAGATAGTGCGTCTTCAAGGGCCACTTCTTGGTTGGCTTCTGCCTGCTCGTGGCTTTCGCCCAAGTCACCCCAGGCCTGAAGGGCGTCTTCCAATCCCTCGCCACCCTCCATGGGGGCACCCAATTGAGGGATGTGCTCTTCCAGCGCAGGCGATTCGGAGAGTGCCGCCGCCAGTTCGTCGATGGCATCCCCCATAGGCGCGGTCTCATGCGCGGGGGAGAGGAGGCCAGGTGCTTCCATCTCGACAGGAGCGGCTGCGGCTGCGTCCGATTTGTTTGTCCAGCGCGCGGCAGGGGTAGGCGACAGGGCCGTTGCATCAAAGCGTTCACGCAATCCACGCATGGCTGCGGAAAGGCGAATCTGCTCGGCGCGGGCCGAGGCCAGTTCCTCGGTCAACTTGCGCACCTGCACGGCATTGTGAGAAGCACGCGCCTCGGCGGCGTCTATGGCCATCTGGGCCGACGCCATCTTGTCGTCAAAGTCTTTGGGCGCGGGTTGCGCGGGGGCAGGCTGCGGTGCAGCCTCGGGTACGTTTACGTATTGAATGATGCGCTGCGCACCAGCGGAAGCAGGAGCAGCGGCGGCTTCCGCCTCGGCATTCGCCACCAGTTCCAGCTCGAGCAGGTTCAATTCAAGCGTGGCACGCGCGGCCTGTGTGGCCATTTCTGTGGCCAGTTGGGACTTGAGTTGCAGCAGGTCCGCATCGGGACCGTGCGGTGCAGACACCGCAGCCAAAGCGGTTTCGAGGCTGCGCTCGGTGTCGCGCAAGCGGCGCTCAAGCAACTCACGCTGGCGACGTTCCGAATCCAGCGCCGCTTCTACCCGAGCCAGAAACTCGGGACTCAGCTTATGACCGCCGTTGCCTTGCTGCTCCACAGACGAATGCCGCCTTTCCCGTTGTGCGCGCCAAGTATGCCCAAGGGCACCCCGGTCGCCAACTGCGTCCTCACGCGGCGGGCAGTGCTAAACCCACCCACTGCACGGGTTTAACAACGTATTCTCACTCCCCGACCGCAATGTGAAGTCTAGCATACATTCGGCAATTAAAAGCAACCGGCTTAACGGGCTTGGTTAAGAAGGCAGGGGGGAGGGGATTTCGTTCATCCCCCCGCCACGGGGGGGATGAAGACAACGGTATCGCCGTCGTGGAGGGCGTGGTCCCAGCCGGTGTAGGCGTCGTTGACGACGACCATCATGCGTTCGCGGGGGAGGGTGAAGTCGTGGCGGGTGCGGAGTTCGTCGTAGAGCGTGGCGGGCGTGGAGGCGGTGGTGTCCACCTGTTCCTCTTCCAGTCCTCGTTCTTCACGGAGCAAGGCAAAATATCGAAGGGTAAGTTTCATGGTTACAGCATCACGGTGGTTTGTATTTGAACGCGTTCGGCGGCGGCGCGGGCATGGGACAAAGCTTCGTTTGGCGTGGCGCCAGTGGCCACCACGTAGCCGAGTTTATCACGCCCGGCTTGGTCCACCACGTGTTGCAGCAGGTCACCGGGCTGCACGTTGACCTGCACGGAGTGCACGCCGGGCAGGGCTTGGGCCTCGGGGATGCCGGTGACTTCCGTCACCCGGCCCGAGCGCGACGTGAGCCAGCATACGGCTGTGGCCAGTGCAGCGTTGTTGCAGCAGGCGTCTACTGCCAGGGGCAGGGTGGGGTGGGTCCATACTCCGGTGAGCAAGAGGCCGTCCGCCGTGAGCGCTATTTCGGCTTCGAACACGTCCGTAAAGTGGGAAGCGACAGCCGCCGCCAGATGGGAAATTCCGGGATGATCTTCTCGCGCCACGGTGACAATTCCCTCAGTGAGCCGGTAGGGGGGATCGTCTGAAAGGGAGACTTGAAATAGGGTGTGGTTCCAAACCTGGAACAGGGGCGCATCCACTGCGTGTTGCAACACCACGCCCGCGCTACCGCGCTTGGCCGCTTGTTGGTAGACCAGGGGTAAGTCATCCGGCGTGTTAAGGCGGGCGCAGAATCGAGCTTCCAACTTGCCATTGCTGCGCACCCAAAGGGGATAGCCCAATTCATTGGCAAGCCGAAGCGCCTCGGGAAAGTCCGTAGCCACATGGTGCTGCGCCAGCCTTACGCCGGGCAGGGGGATGTGTGAAATGTCTGTGTTTCCGTGCAATGCCTTGGTTCCTCGATACCCTATTCTGCATGGTTTGCCTCTGGGATTTCTTCCGGGGGCCTGATTGTTTGTGGTAGCATCGGCAGGTGTTTCGGCGGCTGGTCATTCGGTTGGGTCGCCGCGTATTGGAGGATAGTTCTTTGAAGTACACGATTGCCCTGAATGGTGCGGCCATGGCCGCTTTGGTTTTGCTTTCCGCGTGCGGCCAATCGGGAGTGTCTGCGCCTGCTGTGGGTCAGTCTGCCGCGCCCGAAGCCCCGGCGGAAGTTCCCGCTGCGCCTGACGTGGCAGAGCCAGACGTGGACCGTAGCGTGGCGCAGCTGGGGGAGGAGGGCGCGGAGACGCCGGTGAAAGGGGACTGGCTGATTGGGGTGTTGCCTGCGGAGATGGCGCACCTGAATCCCATCACGAATTCGGACTCCTATGCCACGCGCATTAGCGAGCATATCTTCGACAACCTGCTGGACACGGACCCGATAACCCTGGAGATGAAGCCGCTGGTTGCGGAGCGGTGGGAGGTTTCCCCGGATCACTTGGTCTACACCTTCTTCTTGCGCAAGGACGTGGTCTTCTCCGACGGCAAGCCGCTGACCGCCCACGACGTGAAGTTTACCTTCGACAAGATCATGGACCCCACGGTGGATGCTGCGCCGATGCGTAATTACTACATGGACGTGACGAACTCGGAAGTGATTGATGACCACACGATCCGTTTCACCTGCAGCAAGCCCTTCTGGCAGCACCTGATCTATCTCGGCGATTTCGACATCATGCCGAAGCACATCTATGAAACGGGCGACTTCAACGATCACCCCAATGCGCGCACGCCGGTGGGGTCGGGTCCATATCTGTTGGAAGCGTGGGAGACTAACCAGCAGATAGTGCTGTCGCGCAACCCGAATTACTGGAACAAGGACAGCATCAACGCAGGCAATCTCGACAAGCGCATCTACAAGATCATCACGAATGAAGACACGGCGCTGGAGGTGTTGTTGTCGGGAGGGGTGGACCTGAATGCCCTGCGTCCGAAGCAATGGGTGGGGCGTGCAGCGCAGCCGGACTTTTCAGAGCGCTTCGAGAAGAAGAACTGGTACTCGCCCTTCTACAATTACATCGGCTGGAACTCTGCGAACCCACTGTTTGCCGACAAGATGGTGCGGCGCGCATTGACCCAACTGCTCGACCGCGAGACGATTCGGCAGACGGTGTTCGAGGGCCTGGCGCAGACGGTGACGGGGGGCTTCCTGCCGGGCACGGCAGCGTGCAACCCGAACATTCAACCGTGGCCCTTTGACCCGGCGGCGGCGGTTGCCCTGCTGGATGCGGCGGGCTGGGTGGACAGCGATGGCGACGGCCTGCGCGACAAGGGCGGCGTGCCGTTTCGCTTTGAGCTGATGACGGTAAACTCGAGCACCGAGGCTGAGCAGACGGCGACGGTGTTCAAGGAAGAATTGCAGCGCGCGGGGATTGAATTGAATATCCGCCAGCTGGAATGGGCGGTGATGATTGAGCGGGTGCAAAAGCGGGAGATGGACGCATTCATGCTGGGCTGGTCGATGCCGCCCTTCCCGGACGAGTACCAGTTATGGCACTCGTCGCAGATTGCAGAGGGGTCGAACTATGTGGGCTTCTCGAACGCCGAGGCGGACGAGCTGATTACCAAGGCGCGTGAGACTTTCGACACCGAGGCGCGCAACAAAATGTTCCATCGTTTCCACGAGATACTGCACGAGGAGCAACCCTACACCTTCATGTTCTCGCCATCGGCCCTGTTGGCGGTGGACAAGCGCGTACACAACACGGTGGTGTATCCGCTGTTGCGCAACCGCCCTTACTTTGAATGGTTTGTGCCCTTGGAATTGCAGAAGTACGGCAAGTAGCAACCGGACCGCGTGAAAGCTTATCTCCTCAGACGGCTGTTGCTGATCATTCCCACATTCGTGGGGGTGAGCCTGATTACCTTTGCCGTAATTCAACTGGCCCCGGGCAGCCCCCTTACCGTGCGGTTGCAAGGCGCAGACGGTGGCATGAATTCCAGCGCGGCGTCGAAGGAGATTGTCGAGCAGACCAAGGCCCTATATGGGCTGGACAAGCCCATGCCCCAACGCTATGCGCTTTGGCTGTGGCGGCTGGTGCGGCTGGACTTTGGCGAGAGCTACAAGGACCATCGCCCGGTAATCGACAAGATTGCCGAGGCTCTGCCGATCACGCTTCAGCTCAACCTGCTGTCCGTTTTCATCGCTTACCTGATAGCCATTCCGATTGGGGTCTATTCCGCCACGCGGCAATACTCGTTGGTGGATTCCACGCTTACGCTGCTGCTTTTCATCTTGTACAGCGTACCCAGTTTCTGGGCGGCCACCATGTTGCTGATGCTGTTTACCAGTGGGGACTACTGGCAGCTGTTCCCCAGCTATGGAATGCAGACCATCGGGTCTGAGGCATGGCCGTGGCACCAGCGCTTGGGGGACAGGCTGTGGCACTACGCGCTGCCGCTCTTCTGCTACACCTACGCCAGCCTTGCGGGCATTTCGCGCTACATGCGTGCCAGCATGTTGGAAACGATTCGGCAGGACTATATCCGCACGGCGCGCGCCTTTGGGTTTAAGGAACGCACGGTGGTCTATCGTTATGCCATGCGCAATTCGCTCATTCCGATTGTCACCCTGTTTGGTGCGTTGCTGCCTTCGCTCATTGGTGGCAGCGTGATTGTCGAGAGCATCTTCTCGATACCCGGTATGGGGCGGCTGGCCTTCGAGTCGGTGTTGTCGCGCGACTATCCCACCATCATGGGCGTATTCACCATCACGGCGCTGCTCACCATGGTGGGCCTGCTGTTGAGCGATCTGCTTACCGCGCTGGTGAACCCAAGGGTCTCCTTCAAATGAGCGCGGAGACCTACACCAAAGAAGGGTACTGGCGCGTGGTGTGGCGGCAGTTTCGTCGCCGCCCGCGCGGGTTGGCGGGGCTGGCTATTGTGGCGTTCATTGCTCTTGTGGCATTGGCCGCGCCGATGCTAGCGGAAGACACGCCCATCTACATGCTCAAGGCGGGCAAGTCGTATTGGTTCCCGTATTACATCAAATACGACGACCTGAAGGCGCAGAACCTCTACGCCAACTTCGACCGCTGGCAGCCTGCCGAGGGCGAGTATGTGGTGCGTCCGCCGATACCTTTCGGGCCGAACCGCCAAGACCTGCGCGACCGGTTGAAACCGCCCAGCGAAACACACTTGTTGGGCACCGACGATCGCGGGCGTGATGTGCTGAGTCGCATGATCCACGCCTCGCGCGTGGCCATCAGCGTGGGCTTTGTGGCGATGGGCATTGCCGTGTTGATTGGCGTGGTGCTGGGGGCCTTGGCCGGATACTTCGGTGGCTGGGTAGATGCGTTGGTGCTGCGCGCCATAGAAACGATGATGGTGTTTCCCACCTTCTTCTTCATCCTCACGGTGATCGCGTTCCTGCCGCCCAGCATCTACAACATCATGATTGTCATCGGGCTTACGGAGTGGGCGGGCGTCGCGCGGCTGGTGCGTGGAGAGTTTCTGCGGGAGCGTAGTTTGGACTACGCCACGGCGGCGCGCGCCACCGGGCTGGGCAATGCGCGCATCATCTTTCGGCACATCCTGCCCAACACCCTCAGCCCGGTGTTTGTCACCGCAGCATTTGGCGTGGCGGGCGCGATACTTGCCGAATCTGCCCTGAGCTTCCTCGGCTTCGGCATCCAGCCGCCCCAAGCCAGTTGGGGCGAATTGCTGAAGCAGGGTAAGAGCTACGTGCGCGAGGCGTGGTGGCTGGTCACCTTCCCCGGCGTGGCGATATTTGCCACGGTCACGGCGTTTAACTTGGTGGGCGAAACCCTGCGCGATGCCATGGACCCGAGGATGCGGCAATGAGCGGCGCACCCCTCTTGTCCGTGCGCGATTTGCGCACCCATTTCTTTACCGACCGGGGCGTCGCCCGCGCGGTGGATGGCGTGTCGTTTGATCTGCACGCTGGTAAGACGCTGGCGTTGGTGGGGGAGAGCGGCTGCGGCAAGAGTGTCACGGCCATGTCGCTATTGCGCCTGATTGCCAATCCGCCGGGGCGCATCGTGTCGGGGTCGGTGTTGTTTGAAGGGCGCGACCTGGTGCAGCTGCCTGAGCACGAGCTTCGGAAGGTTCGCGGCAACGACATATCGATGATCTTCCAGGAACCCATGACCTCGATGAACCCGGTGTTCAGCACGGGGGAGCAAGTGGCTGCGGTGCTGCGGCTGCACCAGGGGCTGAACAAGGCCGACGTCACCGAGCGCGCCATAGCGCTGTTCAAGCTGGTGGGCATTCCCGCGCCCGAGCGGCGCATACGCGATTACCCGCACCAGATGTCGGGCGGCATGTTGCAGCGCGTGATGATTGCCATGGCGCTGGCCTGCGGGCCCAAGTTGTTGATTGCCGACGAACCCACGACCGCGCTCGACGTGACAGTGCAGGCGCAGATACTCGACCTGCTACGCGTCCTGCGCGACGAAACGGGAATGGCGCTGCTGATGATCACCCACGACCTGGGTGTGGTGGCGGAAATGGCGGACGACGTGGCGGTGATGTATGCGGGCCAGATTGTGGAACACGCCCCAGTGGCGGAGTTATTCGCACGCCCCAGCCACCCCTACACGCAGGGGCTGTTCGCGTCTCTACCCGGCATGAACATCGGCAACGAACGCCTGAACACCATCCCGGGAACCGTGCCCCCCGCCACGCGATTCCCCGAGGGGTGCAGGTTTCATCCACGTTGCTCGCATGCATTCGACCGTTGCCGCACACAGGTGCCACCTGCGTTCAAAGTAAGCGACACGCATGAGGCTTCATGCTGGTTGATGGATACGCCATGAGCGAACCCCTGCTCAAGGTCGCTGGACTGAACAAGCACTTTCCCGTAACCTCTGGCGTGTTCGGGCGCACGGTGGGGGCCGTGCGGGCTGTGGAGGATGTCAGCTTTGAGTTGCGCCGGGGCGAGACCTTGAGTCTGGTGGGGGAGAGCGGCAGCGGCAAGACCACCACGGGGCGGTGTGTGCTGCGGCTTATCGAACCCACAGCGGGCACCATCACCTTTGACGGTACCGACGTGAGTACCTTGTCTCCCAGCGAATTGCGCGGCGTGCGCAAGCGGATGCAGATTATTTTTCAAGACCCCTACAGCTCGCTCAACCCACGCATGACGGTGCAGAGCGTGTTGTCCGAGGCGATGGCCGCGCATGGCCTGCACGACCGCAGCACCCGACGCGACCGCGTGCTGGAACTGCTGGAGCTGGTGGGGCTGCCGCGAGAAGCGGCGGACCGCTATCCCCATGAATTCAGCGGCGGGCAGCGCCAGCGCATCGGCGTGGCGCGCGCCTTGGCGGTAGAGCCAGACCTGATTGTGGCGGACGAGCCGGTCTCCGCGCTCGACGTGTCGATTCAGGCGCAGGTGGTGAACCTGTTGAAAGACCTGCAACAAAGGCTGGGGATTGCCTACCTCTTTATCGGCCATGACCTGTCGGTCGTACGCCACATATCCCACCGGGTCGCGGTCATGTACCTGGGGCGTATCGTGGAAACCGGGCCGGTGGACGAACTGTTCGACCGACCTGCGCACCCCTATACCAAGGCCCTGCTCAGCGCCGTGCCCCGCCCCGAGCCGGGCCGCAAGCGCACGGCCCAAGTGCTGCAAGGCGACGTGCCCAGCCCGCTCAATCCCCCACCGGGGTGCGCGTTCCACCCGCGATGCCCAGAGGCCATAGCCCTCTGCCAGCAAGCGCTACCCCCTGCCTACCCCGTGGGAGAAGCGCACACGGCCCGGTGTGTACACTGTGAAAAGAAATAACCGCCACTGAATTCCATGGGACAGATGCGACGGATGGGACAGATGGGTCTCATCCGTCCTATCCGTCACATCCGTCCCATAAGCATTTAGGAACATCCCATGTCCGGCTGTCTCAAGCGCATTTTCCAACTGCTCATCGCGTTCGTGGTGCTCATCGCGTTGTTCATTACCTTCTATATTGGCATCCCCATCCAGGGGTGGATGTCGCGGGAGGCGCGTGTCACCGCCCCCATCCCAATCACCCCCATGTGGGCGTTGGAGCCGTGGGTTTGGGAGGACGATGTGAACACGGGCGCGTTCGTGCAGGAGTTGCTAGATGGATACAAGCAGCACGACATCCCTGCGCGCACCATCCTTATCGACAGTCCGTGGTCCACGCGTTACAACGATTTCATTGTGGACGAGGCGCGCTATCCGAACCCGAAGGAGTTCTTCACAAAGCTGCAGGATGACGGCTACCGCGTGGTGTTGTGGATGACGAGCAGCGTGAACCATACGAGCAAGGACACGGCCCTGCCCGAATCGCGCGACTGGTTTGAGGAAGCGAAGGCCAAGGGCTATCTGATGAACAACGGCGTGGACACCCGCTGGTGGAAGGGGGCGGGCGGCTTCATTGATTATCGCAATCCCGAGGCCATGAAGTGGTGGCGGGGGTTGCAGCAGGACGTGTTCGATTTTGGGCTGGATGGCTGGAAGCTGGACGGAGCGGAGGTTTACGCGCTCAACAAGTGGGGCGCCATTCCCACCCCGTGGCTGAAATCGCACGAGGGCACCATCACCCTGCGAGACTACACCGACGATTACTACAACGAGGAGTACAAGCACGGGTTGACGCAGAATCCCGAGTTCATCACGTTGGCGCGGTCTGTGGACAATGGCCCCATTGAAGAGGCGCGGCAAGGTTTGCTGCGAGAGTTGCCCGAGTTCATGGCGGGGCTTCCCTTTCCGTCCCCCCATCCCGATGGCTTCGCCCCGCGCCAGTCTGCCCCCGTCACATGGGTGGGCGACAACGACCACGCGTGGGTCGAGGAGGAAGAGGGTATCGAGGAAGCTTTGCGCGACATACTCGAGGCGGCCCGCAAGGGCTACGGCGTCATCGGGTCCGATGTGGGGGGCTATTCCGGCAAAGAGTTTCCGCCGAACGTCTACATCCGTTGGGCGCAGTTCTCCACCTTTTGCGGGTTGTTCCTCAACGGTGGCCACGGAGAGCGTCGTCTATGGCTGCGCACCCCGCAGGAGCTGGAGCTGATCCGCGAGGCCGCGTGGCTGCACAGCGAATTGGTGCCCTATATCTACTCCGCCATTGTCGAGCAGCACAGCGGCGGTCCGGTGCTCATGCGGCCCATGGATGTGGATTTCCAATATGAGTTTGGTCCTGCTTTCTTCGTCGCCCCGATATTCGAGGACAAGCTGGAACGCACGGTGACGCTGCCCGAGGGCAAGTGGCGCTATTGGTACGATGACTCCGAGCTTATCACAAGCCCGTCAGTGCTCACGCGCTCGTTCCCCATGGACGAGTTCCCCGTATTCGTGCGCGAGGGCAGCATCATCCCCATGAAGATATCCCGCGACTACACCGGCATTGGTCAGCGCGATTGGGAATCGTTCACGACTTTCAGCATCTACCCTCATGGCGCTGAATTCACCGAAGAAAGCAGCACGACTTTGCATCGCGAAGGCGCAGGACCAGTTACGGTTCGCGTGCGAAACAAGGAGGCAGCCACAGAGATTACTTTGTCAGGCGAGCCGCTGGCCCACATACTCCGCCTGCGTGCGGATGCCGCGCCGCAGGGGGTGTCGCTGAATGGGCAAGCGCTTCCAGTGGATCAGTGGAGTTATGACGCAGCGAGTAAGAAGATTGTCATCAAGCGCACGTTAGAATTGGACCAGCCTCTTGGAACAGGAGAGCGCGTGTATCGAATCAATTGAGTTCTGAGTTTACCGGTGGCTAATCCTGCACCGGCAACACGCAGCGAAAGCCGATGATGGGAAGCTGACTCTCGGGGAAATAGGCTCGGCGTGCGGTGGTTACCAAGTCTTCTTCGGGCGAAGACCAGCATCCCCCGCGACATACCCTACGCGGTTCTTTGGCCAAGGCCTCCTCGCGACGCCCACTGCGCAATGCGCCGTATGGGCTATACGGGTCAACGGTCCATTCCATCACATTGCCTGCCAGATCAAATATGCCCTCAGGAGATTGCCCCTCTTCATGCATGGTCACCATGCTGGGCATTCCTATGAACTCGCCAAAGTTGGCGCGCGTGGAAGACGGGGGCAGGCTGCCCCAGGGATACCTACGGTTCTCACGCCCGCGCGCGGCAAATTCCCACTGTGATTCCGTCGGCAATTCCTTGCCGCACCAGTGGGCATAGGCCTGCGCCTGTTCCCAGCTGACCCCCACCACGGGCTGGTCCAGCCCATTAAAGTTCGGGTCGCGCCAGAACTTGGGTTCGGGCTGGCCCGTGGCTTCAAGATAGGCCGTGAACTGCGCCACCGTCACCGGGTACTTGTCCATCCAGAACGGACCCACCGTCACTTCTTCCTCAGGCGCCTCCGCGCGGATAGCGTCGTTCCCCATCAGGAAGCTGCCGCCTTCCAGGTGGACCATACCTTCGGTCGACACCTCAGCCCGGTCGCCGTTCACCACGATGTTGGCCGCCGTGGGACGGTACGATTCGTTGTAGGCGTCTCGCAACGCAATGCGGAAATCGCGGGCCGAGGTCCAGCGCTGCTCGCGTTCTTCCTTTACGGCGCGCCGCAACACCGAAAGCAGACCGGGGGATACATCGCGCCGTACCTGCTCCACTGTAACGGGCGCATCCACTGGCGTGCGGAGTGTCAGCAGTTCATGAAACACGAGCCCCACGGCATAGAGGTCGGCGCGAGCATCGGTTTCTTGTTGTTTAAGTTGCTCTGGGGCGGCATACGCAAGTGTACCTACGACCTTGCCCTTGCCCGCCGCGCGCATCTCCGCTTGGTGCGCGGCTAGGTCCTGGTGCACGGCGCGTGCCAAACCAAAGTCCAGTACTTTCACCGTCTCGCCCGGCAGCATCATCACGTTCTCGGGCTTGATGTCCCGATGCACCACGAACTTGTGGGCGTATTCCAGCGCCGCCAGCACCTGCTTAATCACCTCGACTGCCAAGCGTACCTTCACCAGCTTGCGCTGTTCGCGGTGCCCACGCAGGAAATCGCGCAAGGATTGCCCTTTGGCGAACTCCATGGAAAGGTAGAGGATGCCCTCGCTGGTCCAGTTTACGTCATGCACCGCGACGATGTTCTCATGCCGCAGTCGCCGCGCCACTTGGGCTTCGCGTAGGAAGAGCTGTTTTCCTTTTTCCGTAAGCAGTTGCGTGGAAAGGAACTTGAGCGCCACGACCTCATCCACCAGCGTGTCGTGCGCGCGATAGACCACGCCCATGCCGCCGCGCCCAATCTGCTCCTCAATCAGGTAGCGGTCCGCCACCCGGTCTCCCTTCGAGAAATCGAGGTTCATGTGGCGCTTCATGGTGGTTACGGTGGGAATGGTCACCGGGCCGCCACAGTTGAAACACACCCCCGTCTTCCCCTGCACCGTGTGTGGGACCATAATTTGCAGACCGCATCTCGGACAGACAGCTTCAATCATAAATAGCGATACCCACGTCTTGGCGTGGCAACTTCCCCAAGCTCCCAGATTTGGCGCACCGGACCATGCCGGTTTGCGCTACATCACTCGCAACGCATGATCGTACCCGGCAATCCCGCAAAAAGCCAATATGCCGCATAGGCAATGGGAAACAGGGTGCCCTCGCCTTGTCCGGCCTCGCCCCCAAACGGTACTCTTTCCCCATGAACTACTTTCCAGACGACCCAGCCCTCATCCGTTGCACCCGCTGCGTGATGGATTCCCGCGTGCCCGGCATTCATTTCGATGCGCAGGGCGTGTGCCAGTACTGCCACATGCAAGACCGCATGGAGAAAGACTTTCCGCTGGGCGAGGCGGGGCAGAAGATTCTCGAAGGCTTCACCCAGAAGGCCCGCGCGGCAGGAAAAGGCAAGCCCTTCGATTGCGTGGTGGGGGTAAGCGGCGGGCGCGACAGCAGCTATTGCCTGTACTACGTGAAAGAAGTGATGGGCCTGCGCCCGCTGGCCGTGCATTTCGACAATGGCTGGGATTCCGAGGTGGCCAAGACCAACATCAGCCGCCTGTGCGACGCGCTCGACGTAGAGCTGCATACCGTGATTATGGACTGGCCCGAGTCGCGCGAGCTGACCAACGCCAACATTCGCGCCTGTGTGCCTTACATCGACATCTTCGACGATATTGGCATCGCCAATTCCCTCTACCGCACGGCGGAGAAGGAGGGAATCAAGTACGTGTTCCTGGCACATTCCTTCCGCGAGGAAGGGGTAACTCCACTCGTGTGGAACTACGTGGATGGGCGCTTCCAGCAAGCCATCATCGACCGCTTCTGCAAGATGCCGCTAAAGCAATACAAGAACATCGACATTCCCCAGATGCTCTACTGGATGTTCGTCAAGGGAATCCGTGTCGTCAATATCACCAACTATTACGACGACGTGGGCGAGCACGTTGAGACCCTGATGAAGGAGAGGCTCAACTGGCTGGACACCGGCCAGCACCACATGGACAACGAAATGTTCGCGCTTGTCTATTACTACGCGCGGCACAAGTTCGGGTTCGACTGGCGCATCGTTGAGCTGTCCGCCAAGGTGCGCACAGGCGTGTTGTCCAGGGAAGAAGCCCTCAAGGCGCTGACGGAAGTACCCTTCTTCGAGAACGAAGAGCTGGTGAACTATGGCCTAAAGAAGCAGGGCCTTTCCCGCGAAGAGTTCGACACCATCCTCCAGGCCCCCAACAAATACTTCACCGACTACCCGTCGTGGTATCCCTTAATCCGCACTATGCGCTGGCCCCTGTTCGTGCTCTGCCGCCTGCATATCCTTCCCGCGCACGTGTACGAAAAATTCATAATGGCTGTGTAGCGATGGGCAGCATGGGGCGGCACATGTTGTGGAGCGCACGATAGGGAAAGCCGACTGGCTTCAGGCGTTCCAGTTCGGCGCCTACTCTCACTGCATCTCTTTCCTGCAAGGCAGCCCGCATCAGCGGGGCATAAAGCGGAATCCATACCCGGTCGAGCGCGAGGGCGCTATTGAACTCCTTCCACGCTTCTTCCCGCTCGCCTGCCAGCGCGCGCCCCACGGAGCGCGCGAAGAGGGCCGGGGGATAGTCGCCTGCCAACTGACAGGCTGCCTCAGCTGCTGCTCGACCAAGCTCGGCATCCCCTCCTTCTTCAAAGAGGGCCATCGCCAGAAGGAAATAGTGAACCTTCGAGTCTGGAATAGGATGTTCAAAGATGTTGGCAAGCAGGGCTTCCGTGCGCGCCGGGTCCAGCGCCATGCCAAGAGATTCCGCCGCAGGATAAACCAAGGGGGCCACTCCGCCTTGGGGCAGAGGAGGATAGGTAAGTGAGTAGCTAGTCTCTCGAACCTTTATGAGGTACAACGAAATCGGGCTGGAACCGGGGTAGGTGGTCATCTCTACCTCGTACAGTGCCTGCGAAAGAAAAGGGAGCAACGAGCCTGTGTTCGACAGCGGGGTCGCAATATCCTGCACCGCCACCCACGCCTGCTTCTCCTCGCGCATTCCCTTCAAGGTGATATCGTTGAAATACGTTTCCACTTCTAGCATCGCCTCGCGTGGCGAGTAGGCCACGGCGACCTCGTCGAGTCCCACGCCCAAGGCGTAGGCCAGCAACTCATCGTCGCAGCCCGCACCAAAAGTGCTTAGCACCAAGTCCCCCGGTGCCTTGTCGGTGCGGATCTGGTGCGCCACGCCGTTCCAATCCGGGCGGGTGCCGCCAGACAGCAAGGCTGCAATCTGGTAGCCCATCAAGACCAACACCATGGTGCCCAAGGCTGCGCGCATGGCAGGATTTCGTAGCCGCGAGAGCAGCAATCCCAGCAAGACATAAAGCGCAAAGCTGGAATACGTAGTGTAGCGCGCTTCAAAGAGGGGGCGCCATGCAAGCGAAAGCCCAAGCAGCAAGGCGATTGGGAGCAGGTAAACCAGCAGCAGCCAGGTGAGGTTCTGCCTCATCTCTATGCACCGCCACAGCATCGCCCCCCCAACCAGAGCAGCCACAGACACCAGCACCATTCCAACGTCGAACAGGCCTTGGAAAGTAAGGAAGCGCTCTGCCGAAGTGAACCAGAGAACAGGGCCATGCAGCAGGGGAAACCAAAATTCGTTAGTGCGCATCACTGCATCGTCACCCAACAAATCGAACAGTACCTTGCCCGCGTCGGGTAGGCGGTAATGGTCCACCGCCGATTCCAGCACGTACTCACGGTTGGACCATAGCCACAAGGCTACACTTACCGCGCCAGCCGCATGCCACGTTCCCCATGCCATCAAGAAGCGCCAACGCCCCCAGCCCGTGAGCGACAGAAACATTACTTCCGCAGCCAACATGAACGCCGTGAACGGATGCGTCCACAACAAGGCAAGATTGAGCGTGCCGTTGGCCAGCCACCATCCCGGTTTTCGCGTGCGCACACCCTCCAGCATTGTCCACCACGAAAGCAGCGCCAAGGGTTCTAGCAGGGCATAAGGGCGAATGGCTTGCGCATACCACACGTGGTGGGGGGAGACTGCCAGAAAAGCGCAGGCCCATAACGCGGCAGTACGTCCGCCCATGCGCGCTGCCAGCAGATACAGCAAGGGGATTGCAGCGCTGCTCAAGCAAACAGAAAACAAGCGTACGGCCAGGGTGGTGGCGCTACCAAGGTGATACACCAAGTAGGCGAGCACCGGATAGAGCGGCGTGTTGTCCGCGTTCCAGAATCGCCATGCCGAGAGAAAGCCAGCGAAATCGGTCGCGCGAAAATACCCGATGATTAGGTATTCATCGCGCCAAACAGACTGGTCTTCTATGCGCCAGCAGCGAATCAGAATGCCCAACAACGTGATAAGCAAGAGGGGGGCATGACGCATGGCAAACTGCGTGAACGCGGGGCGCTGTTCTGCCAGTTCCTTGTTGATCATCCGTGCCTGCTCAATAGCTTCGTTGCGCAAAGTAGGGGCCGAGCGCAAGGCAATCCAGCCCCGCCGTCACGAAAGCCTTGGCCGCCTCATCCGGCGTGCGAACAATAGGCTCCTCGTGAATATTGAAGCTGGTGTTCAACAGCACCCCCGCGCCGCTGTGCTTCGCATATGCAGAGAGTATCGTATGGAGACCGGGGTTTCTGTCCCTATGTACAAACTGCGTGCGCGCCGTATTGTCCACATGCACTACGGCGGGGAACAGTGCCTTCATCTCTGCCGAGCAGTCGTAGCACACGGTCATGAATTCGCCCGCGAAGAGCCCGGCTTCGTGGTTCACCATGAAACGGTTTGCCTCCTCCGCCAACATGGCCGGGGCAAAAGGCATAAAGTCCGTGCGCTTCAGTTGCTGGTTCAGCTTTGCCACCATAGACGCATCGTTAGCAGGGGCCAGAATCGAGCGGTTGCCTAGCGAGCGCGGCCCCCATTCCATGCGCCCATCCAGTCTGCCCACCGATTTGCCTTCCGCCAGCTTATCGCCAATATGCTGTGCGATTTCTGATGGTTTCGAATATGCGAGTCCATGCTTCTTGAATGCCTGCTCGCACTCGGCATCGGAGAAGTCGTCTCCTAGGAAAACATTACTGATCCGCGTGCGCTCCAAGAATCCGCAACCGGCCAGCGCCCCCACGGGGTTACCGCCGTCGCTCATGTTAGGGGCAACAAAGATTTCCTTTACCCCCGGCAATGCGGCCAGCCGCTGGTTCAGCTTCACGTTTGCGGCAATGCCTCCGCCGAACACCAGCCGCGTTTCCCCGGTAATGCGCAGCCAATGCTGCACCAACGTTAGCATGGTTTCTTCGAGCACCTGCTGCGCCCACGCGGCCACGTCTTCACGCGAGTAGCGCTGGAGCAGGTTGTCTCGAAACCATCGCACGGCCCGCAACCCGTGTGGGCCTTCGTAGCGGATGTCGCCTTCACGTACCAAGAAGGGATTCTTTTCCAATACCTGCACAGGGTCGCCGTGCGCGGCCAAGCCCGTAAGCTTGCCCTCGTCCCGCCCAGGCACATAGCCATAAGCCTCTGTCAAAGCTTCAAAGAACAGGCCCAGCGAATGCTGCGCTGAGCACCATGCAAGCCGCTCCACGCGCCCATCCCTGCAAGCGCTTACCGTGGTGGAAACCCCATCACCCATGCCGTCCGCAGTAACGCACAGGGCCCGGTCGAAACCCGAAAGATAGTAGGCGCAATTGGCGTGGGCGGGGTGATGCTCAATGATATGGATGCGCGCATGGCGCAACGCTTTGGGCAGCTCTCTTCGCAGCACGGCGGGAAGGATGCGCCTCGTGATCTTGCTGGCATTACCGCCCGGTGCTTGGTGGGCCAATGGGGTATGATGAATCACGAAGTCGGCAATGTGCCGCATCATGCCCTCGCTGCGCGAATTCTGGGATTGCCATAGTCGCTCCTGCACCACGGGGAAGAGGCGCGTCAACAGTTGCGGGGTGAGAATGCCCGACACGCAAATGTCTGTAACGGAAGCGGGAGATGCGTGCAGATACGCCAGCATCCCCGCCAAGGACGCCGCCGGGAACCCGCCGTCATTCTTGCGGCGGGTGAAGCGTTCCTCATTGGCTGCATACAGCAAGCGCTTTCCGTCGCTCGCTGCAACGCCGCTGGTGTACAGGTCCTCATTGATTCCCAGCGCAAGCAAGAATGCCAACTCCTTTGCCAGTCCATAAGCGGCCTGATTTCCCCGGTTCCTAGTCTAGCTTCCGGGGGCGGGCCATGTCACTACATCGCACCGAAAGACGTTGCGGCTGCGCCATGCCTGCCCTATACTGTGGACACCAGCCACAGGCCCGCCAAGACCGGGCAATTCTTTTGGGGCATTCAGACAAACAGCATGGCGGATACGGTACAGATTACCAAACCGGCGCACACCGCGCAGCCCGCCGAACCCGTTGTCGAGACGGGCGAGGGGCCGCCCTCGTCCCTGTTCTACGGCCCCGTAGGCGCGCTTATGCAGAAGCTACTGCGCCCTTATCTCTACCACGTCATCGTGCATATTACCGACCGCTGTAACCTGCGTTGCAAGACTTGCTTCATTGAGTTTGGGCGCAAGGACTTGTCCGTTGAAGAAGCCAGGGTGTTGTCCGGGAAGCTGGGATACATCCCCGCCTTGGACCTTGGCGGCGGTGAGCCTTTCCTGCACAAGGACCTGCCCGGCCTCTGCCGGGAGTTTCGATTCGGAAGCGTCACCATCCCCACGAACGGCCAGTTCCAGGACCGGGTTATCGAGTCAGTGAAGGTGCTGCTCAAGGAGCATCCCGGCAAGGTGACCATTGCCTTGTCGCTCGATGGGCCGGAAGAGATCAACAACGCGATACGCGGCCCGCGCACTTACGAGAAGGCCCTTGCCACGTACCACGAGCTGCGCAAGCTGGATGGCCTCACGCTCAAGGTAAACACCGTGGTGAACAACCGCAACGCGGATCGCATCGTTGAGTTCGTTCGCGAGATTCGCCAGCTCAACCCGGACTACCACTCGCTGCTGCTATTGCGTGGCGACCCGCTGGCCCCGGAAGAAGTGCAGCTTCCCGACATGGCCACGCTCCGCGCCATCACGCCCGAGCTGCTCGCCATTCTACGCACCTACACCTTCGGGCACCGCTTCAATTTTCTGCTGCGCCAGATGAAGTACAACTACCAGCGCTACATGTGGAACATCCAGCTCGACATGATTGAGCACCAGCGCGCCCCCTTCCAGTGCAAAGCACCCCGCTACAACAAGGTGGTCTATGCCGATGGCCAGACTTCAATGTGCGAGCT
Organism: Candidatus Hydrogenedentales bacterium; assembly: GCA_044359155.1. GTDB lineage: Bacteria > Hydrogenedentota > Hydrogenedentia > Hydrogenedentales > JAEUWI01 > WGMK01. Next base: position 39,645 of record JBIKMR010000002.1, read on the forward strand.
TATGCCGCGCCTGGACAACCTGCTCGAATCTACCCCCGAAGCCGTCGACACCAAGCTGCGCAATCACTTACAGGACTTCGAGGCCAAGAACGGCAAATGCTTCTGCACGCACAACTGCAACATCTCTGAAAACATCATGACCCACCCGCCCTCCGTGGCCAAGGTCCTGCTCGGTCTCTCGCGGTAATGGCCCTTCCCGTCGCCTCCGTGCTGATACCCACCTACAACCGCCACGACGATCTGCTGCACCTGCTGCATGATCTCGCGGCACAGTCCTCCGATTCCTTCGAGGTGGTGATAGTGGACGACGCCAGCATGCCGCCAATAGCGGAAGCTCTGGCCCCAAACGACTTTCCGTATCCCATCAAACTATCGCGCAACGAGGGCAACCAAGGTATTGGATACAGCCGCAACCGCTGCATCGATGCGTCCACCGGCGCGTTCATTCTCTGGATAGACAGCGACTCCCGCGTGCCCAGCCCTGACTGGATTGCGTGGCATGTTCGTCAACACCAAGAGGGAGAGCCAAGGCTGGTCCACAGCGAAGTGCAAGGGGCGACCCCCAACTACGCGGGCCGCACCTTCTTTTATAGCAACTGGTTCGGTTCCTGCGGCAAGGTTGCCAAGCGCGCAATGGACCACCACCTGCCCACCAACAACACCAGTCTGCCGCGTACCTTGCTCGAACAGGTGGGGCGTTTTGATGAGACCCTCCGCGCTGCTGAAGATGTGGACTGGTCCCTACGAGCGCTGGCCCAAGGCATACCCCTGTGGTACCAGCCGGGAATGCCCGTGCTCCACCGAGACCGCGACACCCTCCGCGCCGTTTGGGACAGCTACCGCAACATCGGGAAATACGGCCAACGCGTGAGAATGAAGCAAGCCAGCTCTCCCCACGGCTGGCTCTACCCCAGAAGCCCAGCCCTCGCCTCCCTCTACGTCCTGCCCCTATCCCTGCTCATGACCCTCTACATCCTCTGGACCTGGCTCCCCGTCGATCCCCGAGCATTGCTCTACGCCCCCGGCCTCTACCTCGCCAACTTCGCCTACGCGCTGGGCGTGGTGGATGGGATTAAGAAGTCCTTCGCATCCAGTTGTAATGCCCCAATTCGCTAGTAGCGAGATTTCTTGGGTGGCTTCTACTTTCTAATTCGTAACAGAAGTGGCTCAGGATTATCGGCTACGACAGAAATGATTGGTGGAAGCAGTGGGTAGCCACGGAGTCTGGCTAGCTCTATCTTAAGTCTTGCCGTATCCTGTGATTCCAACGCAGCTACCATTTCTTTAAACGTAGCCATTATCCATCCCCCCTTTGCAAGGGCATGCTTTAGGTGTTTTATTCCGGAGTCTCGATCTCCCGCCAATATCTCAACTACACCTAGCGTAAGGTATACAGGCGGGTACAGGGGATACATCTCATGTGATTTCCGGGCGACTTTCAATGCATGACCAGTGTCAGAATTGGCAAGAAGTAATGCCGCAAGATATGTCCCTGTCATTGGGTCGGAGTTCTCCCAAGGATAGTCAAGAACTCTGCGTAATGCGGCAGCAGTCTCGGGATCGGCTGATAGTCCAAAGAAATCGGCCACATTTGCAATCTCTTCTTCCTTTAACAAACCAAAGCAGGAATCTTTCAAGGACGTCCGAAAGTTGGGTTCAGTTGAGATGCTGAGTATCTGAATCCCATCCATTCCTGAAAAAGTCCGCACTAACTTTACTGAATATCCCCTTTGCTCAAACTTGCTCTTCATCATCTCTAGTCCCTCTGGTTGTGTTGCTTCACTTACCAGCCAGACTTTATCGCCATGATCTTTAGAGTTGTCGATTACGTTCTCACAAAACATCGTAATGCTGTACACGGGCCGCATGTCGAAACTTGCCAGCGATAGTTCGGCAAAGCGCAGTATCTTCTCGCATAGCAATGGCATGGTGGTCTTGACAAAAACAGTCTCTTCCTTGGAGACATTCTGGGCCACCCATAATGCCGCAGCTTTCCAATTCGTTCGTGTTGTTGCCGAGGCGAGCAGTGCCAACTGTGATGATTGCAAAATAAGAAGCAGAAGCACTGCAAACAAGGCAACCCGTCGCCCGAGCATGGAGAGCGAGGCCGACAAGACAAGGTAGTAGCCCGTAGAGGAATAGAGCACAAAGCGGTATGCGAAGGCCGGCTGATAGAGCACACTGAGTAACCAAAGCACCAAGGGAGGCAAAATCCACAGCAGCACTGGCAACAACATGGGGATGCGTTCATTGATCGCCGACAATCTCCAATCGGCATCAAGGGGCTTTGCAAGCGTCCTCCAACATGCGACAATCATGCAGAAGAGTGGCAGCAGAATTATAGACAGGGTAGGTAGAAAATCTAATGGTAACAAGAAAGCCGTAATCCTTGGCATCCCCTCCTCAATTTCGTAAGAAAGTGGAAACTCGATTGTGTGTTCAATCGTGCCATGCCCCAGTAAGGTCGCGGCAAATTGCAACAGGGTTGGTACAGAATAGTCCCCGCTAAAGGAAATGAAATAGCGAAACGTGTATGCGAGCCAAAGGCTAGTCATCACCAATGCAGGAACTTGAAAAGCACACCAAACTATGGTTTCACGTATTTTCAGGCGACGAGTAGAAACTAGATATAGTCCGGCGGCCAATAAAGCGAAGCAAGTGAAAATGTGAGTCATAAGCATCAACGAACTAACCATGCTGTTTACAATCAGCCAGGCAGGCCTGCTGCTTCGTTCCCACCGCAAGAAGGAGTATATGAAAAGTATTGCGAGAAGGGTCGCTAATGAATAGCATAGGCAGCTCTGGGACCACCAGACGTGGGGAGGGGAGAGCGCCATAAAGACAGCCGAAAAATATGCGAATTCTCGGGGTAAAAGTAGACGGGCGAGGTTGTACATTGCCAAGATGGACATCGTGCCAAGTACAACGTTTAGATAGCGTGGCCCGAATGTCGTGCCTTGCCACAATTCTGAGGTAAGGTATATCAGAGTGTAGTAAGCGGGAACATGCGTCCCCCCCCACGTGTTTACGCCAGCCAAGTACTCCGTCAATGAAACCCCGGTTGGAAGGGCTGCAAGGGAGTAATCTTCCCAATAAAATGACTGGGCTTCCAGCCCGTATAGGCGAAGAGCTAAGGTTATTATGCCAAGAAAAGAAAAGGCACCAACTTCACGCCAGTCGTAGCTTGTAGTGTTATGCATAACAAGAGTTTTCGAGGGTGTACCGAAGCGGGAAGAGCAACTTTAAGCAAGGAAGTCATCTTGGGGCGAGTTAAACTTTAGCGCGCTTGGTCCGAAAAATGGAAAAGCGAAGGCGCGAAAGCATCACTTCGGGAAGGCGTTCGAGAAGTGTCGTTGGATTGGAACGAGCTACCCGCGCTATCGATTCAATGACACGCCATGGGCGAAAAAGAAACTGGGAGCTGTAAAATATCGCCATTCCGAGAAGGGCTAAAATTCGCAATTCTGTCCCGCTTATATTCTTGTTCCAAGAGTTCACATTTCCATAATTGTTATACAGACTCAGTGCCATGAAGCGGTCATAAGCTTCCCCTTCTGGGGGAAGCGCACCACTTGCACGGAGCTCTTTATTTAATGCGCTCCCAGGATAAGGATGGAAAATGTAGACAGGCACATCATGTACGCCCGCATAGGCCATGCGTATCATGAACCAGTAGCTCTTAAAGATGTCCCTGCGCGCCTCAAACGGGAATCCCATAATGATGTGCGCTTTGGAAACTATTCCTTCGCGTGAGCATGCTTTCATGCTTTTTAGCATGCTTTCGAGGTTGACTTTTTTCTGGATTCGCTCCAATACCAGCTGCGAGCCGCTCTCCGGCGCAAATGAGAGTCTGGGGCATCCGGATTGCTTAAGCAATCGAATAACTTCCCCGTCCATGGCTTCTGAACGGGTGCCAGAGGGCATGGTCCATGTAATTCCAATATTCTCTGCTATCAATAAATTGCAGAATTCCTTTATCCAATCTTTACGAATAATCGTTGTTAGATCGAAAAAGGATACACTGTCGATGCCATACTTGTTAGTATATAACTTCATTTCCTCCAGGACAGCAACGGGAGATCGAACATTCCATAGCTTACCCCACATTCCAGGATTAGAGCAGAACGTGCAGCGAAACGGGCACCCGCGCGATGCAAGCATCGGCATCATTCTTCCACGCGTGGAACCAAAGCCACCGCCTCGCTCAAGGTATTGCTCTATTGGAAACAAGTCCCACTTGGGAAGGGGATATGAATCCAGATCTCGCTGGCGTTTCGCGGGAACAGTGAATGATATCTCGCCACTTGGAATACGATAAGCAATTCCTGCGACAGTAGCCAGGTCGCGCCCGTTGTTTAAGGCGTCCAACAGGTCAACAATGATTTCTTCACCTTCACCGCGAACACACGCCATTACCCCAGGGCAGCTTCGTAAAATGTAGTCGGCATCAGCGGTTGCCTGTTCGCCACCCATCACGACAGGAATAGCTGGGAAGGCCTTGAACAAGGCTTCCAGTACCAATTTGCAATGGAACCATTCTGAAGCAAACATGCATGACACACCAATCAGTTCGGTGTCTCTTGGAATTCTTTCAACTACTTCAGTAATGGTGAGTCCGTTAACCATTAGCGGCATGTCTGGAACAGGAATATGCTGATTTAAGGCCTCACCAACGGCGTCAATTACTTGGACCGAATAGCCGGCTTCGTCAAGAACAGCTGCAATGTACGCCAACCCTAAAGGTGGAGAACCCGTTGCACTGACGTCGGTATCAAGCTTGAATATCTGTGAAACCGATGGCGGGCGTAGCAGGATAATTTTTCGAATCCGTGTCATGATTTAAACCAAGTAGTCAATACAAAGTGTGGCGAAAAAACACGAAACGTTAACTTGTTGCATGGTCGGACTTGATGGCATGGGCGGCTGTATCGGGCGCAGAATTTGGCTTCATGAGCAACAAGCGGTGAAGTGCGTTGGACATCACCCGCTCAATGAGGGTCGAAGGAGAATCCGTCAACAAACGTGTTGCCGTTGCAATTAACCGCCAAGGGCGAAACGCATACTGGAGCACGTAGAACATCAGCGAGCCACCCACCAGTAACATGCGCAATTGGCTGTCGCTTACGTACTCGTTCCAAGACTTCGGGCGGCTATAGTTATTGTTCAGGTTGGACGCAAGCATCCGGTCGTACTCGTCCCCCTCGGGGGGGAACATGCCCTTTTCAGAAAGCTCGCGTTGGAGTTCGCTTCCCGGATAAGGGGCAAACGGAAAGATTGCAATGTCATGCAGGCCAGCCCACGCAAGCTGCACGATGAACACCAGCGTTTCCGCCATGTGGCGGGGGCGTTCTCCGGGAAATCCAAAGATGATGTTTGCGCGTGCGAATATGCCTTCCCGTGCGCATGAGCGGACGGTGGTCAACATCTTGTCCAGCTTTACCTGTTTCTTGATGCGTTCCAGCGTGTGTGGGCTGCCGCTCTCTGGGGCAAGGTTCAAGGTCAAGCAGCCGGATTTGCGCATGGCAGCCACCACCGTGCGATCCAGAGCTTCGGAGCGCGTTCCCGAGGGCAGCAGCCAATTGACATTAAGCTCCGCCTCTAATATCAGGCGAGTGAATTCAAGAATCCAGTCCCGCTTGATGACGGCGGTCAAGTCATAGAAAGCAAAGCTGTCTACGTCGTACTCGTTCTTGTAGTAGGTCATTTCCTTTACGACGTCTTCAGGCGAACGAATGCTCCAAAGCTTGCCCCACATCTGAGGGTTCGAGCAAAACGTGCAGCGATAGGGGCAACCCCGTGAGGCCAGCATCGGCATGGTGCGCCGTCCCACGGTGCCATGCGCTGCCCCGGCATCTAGGTAATTCCGAATCGGCAGCAGGTCCCATGCGGGCCAAGGCAAC
>JBIKMR010000089.1:0-14625 GCA_044359155.1 Candidatus Hydrogenedentales bacterium
TGGGCGGCGTGTTCGGTGGCGCACTGGCCGCTATCACGTTTGCAGCCTGCATATACTACCTCGTTCGCGGCATGGGTGCCATGGCCCCCATGGGTGTTATGGAAATCATCGGCCTGAGCGCGAACGTGCTTTCGTACAGCCGCCTGATGGCGCTGGGCATCGCCGGTATCGCCTTTGCCGGTATCGCCAACGGTATGCCTGCCTCATCCAGCTGGGTTCTCATGCCCCTCGCCCTGCTCGGCGCGATTGGCGTACATGCATTCAATATCGGCCTTAGTGTGTTCAGCCCGACGATTCACTCCGTCCGGTTGAATTTTGTGGAGTTTTTACCAAAGTTCTATCACCCAGAGGGTAGGAACTACGAACCATTCAGAAAGGACATGGCATGGTAACGCGTTCAGTTTTCCGGAAGATTTCTTTTGTGGGTGCGCTTGCGCTTCTCGTGATGGCCGTGGCGGCCCCGATGGCCTTCGCTGCCGAGGGCGCTGAAGGCGCAGCAGCGGGCGCAGCCACCCTGGGCGAGGGCATCAAGGTGGCAGGCGTGGCTATCGGTGCAGGCTTGGCGCTGCTCGGTGGCGCACTCGCCACCGGTCGCGCGCAGGGCTCTATCGGTGCGGGCGGCATGGGTGCTATCACGGAGAAGCCCGAGCTTTTCACCAACGTGCTCATCCTCGTCGCCATCCCGGAAACCATCGTGGTGTTCGGTTTCGTTATCGCCTTCCTTATCATGGGCTTGGCTGGTTAACTTCGAGTCATCCGGGAATGCGGCGGCGGGCTGACCCGCCGCCGCATCCACCCGAGAACCATCAAGGCGGATCCCATGCAGGCGCCCCCTATCCTTGAGTTGATGACCGGACAGATCGCTTCCGAATGTGAAGCGAAACTGCTGTCCGCGCGTGAGCAAGCTGCCCACGTGCGCGACGCCGCGCGCGAACGTGCAAAGCAGCGCCGCGCTGATTTGATTGCTCTGGTCGAGGCAGAGATTTCGGAATCGGATCGCCGCTCGCGTGAGCGTGCGGAAGCCGAGGCCGAGATGGTGCTGTTGACCACGAAAGACACGATTACCGACGAGATACTGGCGAAGGTGCACAAGGAGTTGGAAGCCACTGCTTCCAGTTCCGGATTCACTTCGGTGCTTGGTGCGCTGTTGAAGGAACTCATGCCCGAGGCCCCGCCTGCCGGGGTCGTGCTGGTTCCAACGGTACACGAGGCGTATTGCCGCGAGTGGCTGTCGAACAACGGCTATGGCGGCGTGACGGTGGTGGCGCGCAAGGACGTGGCGGATGGCGTTGCCGTGCAGGACGCCGCGCAGACGTTCCGGGTTACGAACACTTTGGGCACGCGTTTCCAGCAGATGGAAGCGTCGTTGCGCAAGTACTGTGTCACCGAACTGTTCGGTGAAGGAGCCTGAGATGTCCGATACGGATACTCTTGTGATCTACTTTAACGCGCGCATCCATGGGATGAAAAGCGGGTTGTACAACCGCGCCGCGCTGGAAGAATTTTTGGGTCAGGACGACTTGCAGAAGTTGGTCGAAGGCTTGCTGGATTCGGATTACCGCACCGAGTTGGCCGAGGCCCTGACCCGCCACGAAGGCGCAGACGCCATAGAGGACGCGCTTTCGCGTAACCTCGCGGCTACCTTCAACCACATGCTCAAGGGCTCGACCGGTGAGTTTGCAGACCTCGTCCGCATCTTCCTCACCCGTTGGGACCTCGCTGCGGTAAAGGGCCTGCTGCGCGCGCGCCACTGGGGCCTCGACCAGGAAGAAGCGGTGGCCGAACTCAACCCTGGCCCCAGCCTTCCCATTGCCTTGGTACGCGAACTCGCGCGACTCGAATCCATGCCCGCGCTAATCAACGCGCTGGTATCGTGGAATCGCGAGCTTTGCCAGGGTCTGCGCAAGGCAATGGACCAGTACAACGAGAGCAATGATCTCGCCGTGCTGGAAGATGCCCTGGACCGCACCTACTTTGTGGAAACGCTCAAGAAGCTACGTAGCTCGGAAGACCCGAACGCCCTGCTGCTGGCGGAATACCTGCGCGCCGAGTTGGACCGCATCAACCTGCGCACGCTGTTCATGGCAGTCGAAGGTGGCGCGGGCGCTAACGCGCAATTCCTGCCCGGCGGCAACCTGAGCGAAACGCGCCTCAAGGCGATGGCCGCCACGGGCGATGCGGCTGCCGCCTTTGGCCAGCTCGAGTCCACGTCCTACGCGGACCTGCTGGATGAATACCTGCAGTTCGTTCAGTCCAAGCGCTTCGCCCCCATCGAGCGCTACTTCGAGCGCCTGCTGATGAAGAACCTGCTTAAGCTTTCGCGCCGCGATGTCTTCGGTATCGGCGTGATGATGAACTACGTGTGGCTGAAGTACAACGAAGTGATCAACCTGCGGCTCATTGCGCGCGGTCTGGCTGGAAGCATTCCAGTGGGGCGCGTGCGTGATGAACTGTATTTCGCTGCTTAATCGCGGCCCGGACAGGAATCAACTGACATGGCAAAGATCGTGGCGCTGGCGCGCGGCAACACGTCCCTTTCGCTGGGACTTACGGGCGTACCGATTGACGAGGTGCGCACCCAGGCCAAGGCGGAAGACCGGTTGAGCGAGCTGATCGAGAGCGACATGGACGTGGTGATGGTGGCGGAGGAATGGCGACTGGGCTTCTCCGAGTGGATGCAGAACCGGCTGGCAAAGCACGGAAAGCGTCCGCTGGTGATCTATTGCCCTTCGTTTGATGAAGAAGACCCCGGCACGGACGCGTACATCAACGCGATTGTGAAGCCGGCCGTTGGTTTCGAGATTCGATTGGACTAAATATTCCGGTGCCCCCAAGGGGCAACCAACCCGGACAACAGATGGATGAGGAGACTACAATGGCGGTAGCGGAACAAAACACCGTTGGGCGTCTGGTCCGAATCGCCGGCCCGATGATCGAGGCCGACGGTATGCTCGGCGTCCAGATGGGCGAAATCTTGCGCGTGGGCAAGCTCGGCCTGATGGGGGAAGTGATTCGAATCGAGGGCGACAAGATTTACGCGCAGGTTTTCGAGCCGACGGACGGCATGTACCTCGGTGAAGAAGTGATTCCCACCGGGCTGCCGCTTTCCGTGGAACTCGGGCCGGGCCTGTTGGGCTCCACCTTCGACGGCATCCAGCGTCCCCTCATCACCCTGCAGAACAGCTCCGGCGACTTCATCGGTCGCGGCCTCACCGCCGTGGCGCTGGACCGTGAACGCAAGTGGGACTTTACCCCCACCTCGTCCGTGGGCCAGGCAGTAATCGGTGGCGACGTGATCGGCACGGTTCCCGAAACCAAGGTGATCACGCACAAGATTCTTGTGCCGCCGCGTGTTTCCGGCAAGCTGGCGTGGATTGCTTCCGCCGGTGAATACACCGTCACCGACGTGATTGCCCGCCTTGAAGACGGCACCGAACTCGCCATGATGCACCCTTGGCCTGTGAAGGTGCCGCGCCCCTACAAGAAAATCCTCCCCCCCAGCGAGCCTTTCCTTACGCGCCAGCGCGTGCTCGACATGCTCTTCCCCATCGCCAAGGGCGGCTCGGCCATCGTGCCCGGCGGTTTCGGCTGCGGCAAGACCGTCGTGGAACAGAGCATGTCCAAGTACTGCAACGCACAGGTTATCGTCTACGTGGGCTGCGGCGAACGCGGCAACGAGATGGCAGAAGTGCTCACCGAGTTCCCCGAACTGATCGACCCGAACACCGGCGACACCCTGATGAATCGCACCGTGCTCGTGGTGAACACCTCCAACATGCCTGTGGCCGCGCGTGACGCGTCGGTGTACACCGGTATGACGCTGGCCGAATACTACCGCGACCAAGGCTTGGACGTGGCGCTGTTTGCCGACTCCACCTCCCGCTGGGCCGAGGCGCTCCGCGAAATCTCTTCCCGCCTGGAAGAAATGCCCGGCGAAGAAGGCTACCCCACGTACCTCTCCGAGCGCATCTCTGCGTTCTACGAACGCTGCGGTCGCGTGGAATGCCTGGGCACCGTGGCCGAAGGGGACAAGGCCCGCCAGGGTTCGCTCACCGGCGTGGGTGCCGTGTCGCCTCCCGGCGGCGACTTCTCCGAGCCCGTCACCCAGACCTCGATGCGCGTGTCTGGCGCCCTCTGGGCCTTGGACTCAGCATTGGCCTACCGTCGCCACTACCCCAGCGTGAACTGGAACAAGAGCTTCTCGCTTTACTTTGAAGGCCTGAAGAGCTGGTTCGACGAGAATGCGCCCGCCGGCTGGATTGCCCGCCGTCAGGCAGCTGCCACGCTGCTTCAGCGCGAAACAGAACTTCAGGATATCGTGCAGCTCGTGGGCCCCGACGCCCTGCAGGATCAGGAACGCCTCGTGCTCGAGAGCGCCCGCATGATCCGCGAAGTCTTCCTCCAGCAGAGCGCGTACTCCGAGGCGGACGCCTCCTGCGACTTGGAGAAGACCTTCGGCCTGCTGGATATCATCCTGCAGTTCCACGAAGAAAGCGAAAAGGTGCTCAAGCGCGAAGTGCCGCTGAGCCGCATCAGCGACCTGCCCGTGCGCGAGCAGGTGGCGCGTCTCAAGGAAGAACCCAACGAGGGCTTCACGGCGAAGAAAGACGCGCTGGTCGAAAACTTCAAGCAAATTCTCGGCGGCCTTCAGGCCAAGTAACCGGAGAGGAATACGATAATGTCTGAGAACAATTCCGGCGATATGCTGAAGAAGGAATACTGGGACCTCACCTACGTGTCTGGCCCCCTTGCCTTCCTCAAGAACGGCGATCGCTTCCCCACCGGCGCTATCCTGAACGTGCACCTGACCAATGGCGAACAGCGCCAGGGCCAGATTCTCGAATCCACGAAGACGCACGCCGTGCTGCAGATTCTGCAAGGCACGCGTGGCGTGGACGTGAAGGGCACCTCGGTGTCGCTGCGCGACGACGCGGCCAAGGTGGCTTGCACCACCGACGTGATCGGTCGCCGCTTCAACGGCACCGGCGTGCCGATTGACGGGCTGCCCCCCGTGGTGCCCGAGAAGATGGTGGACATCATTGGTTCCGCCATTAACCCCGTGAGCCGCGCCGCCCCCAACGACTTCATCGAAACCGGCGTGTCCACCATCGACGGCTTCAACACCCTCGTGCGTGGCCAGAAGCTCCCGATCTTCCTCGGATCCGGTCTCCCCGCCAACGAACTCGCCAACCTCATCGTGCAGAATTCCGGCACGAAGAAGGACGACGAGCAGTTCGTGGTGGTGTTCGGCGCCATGGGCATTACCGCCCGTGAAACCCAGTACTTCCTCAAGGCTTTCGAAGAAGGTGGCAAGGGTTCGCAGGTGGTGGCGTTCATCAACCAGGCCGACGACCCCGCCATCGAGCGCATCTTTGCCCCGCGTTGCGCCCTCACCGTGGCCGAATACCTCGCCTTCGAAAAGGGCTACCAAGTGCTGGTGGTGCTCACCGACATGACGAACTACTGCGACGCCCTGCGCCAGATTTCGTCCGCGCGTGAAGAAATCCCCGGTCGCCGTGGCTACCCCGGCTACATGTACACCGACCTTTCCACCATCTACGAACGCGCGGGCCGCATTCATGGACGCAAGGGCAGCGTTACCCAGATCCCCATGCTTACCATGCCCGACGACGATATCACCCACCCGATCCCCGACCTTACTGGTTACATCACCGAGGGCCAGATCGTGTTGAGCCGGCCGCTTCACCGTCAGGGTATCTTCCCCCCGGTGGACCTGCTGCCGTGCCTGAGCCGACTGATGAACAACGGTATAGGCAAGAACCGCACCGAGCCTTGGCACCGCGAATGGGCCAACCAGCTTTACGCGGCCTACGCCGAAGGCCAGCGCATCAAGAAGCTTATGGCCATTGTGGGTGAAGACGCCCTCACCGAGCTGGACCGCAAGTACCTGCGCTTCTCGAACGGCTTCGAGAAAGAAATGATCGGCCAAGGCACCACCCGTCGCGCCATCGAAGACACCTTCGCCGTGGGCTGGAAGCTGCTTGGGCATCTGCCGAAGAACGAGCTTACCCGCATCAAGAAGGAAACCGTCGATCAGTACTACAAGCAGATCATCGACGATTCCGACCCGACCCCGCCGCAGGACGTACGCCTCGAAAACTCGGCTTCCATTAACTAATGCTGGTATAGGTCCTGTATGTCCTATAAGGCCTATATTGAGGAACGTATACGATGAGCATGGATAATATCGCGCCGACGCGCATGAACATGCTGCAGCTGAAGGCCCAGATCAAAATGGCCTCGGACGGCGTGGGATTGCTCAAGGGCAAACGCGACGCCCTCATGCAGGAACTGTTGCAGCGCGCGCGCCAATTGCGCGACATGCGCAACGAACTGCACGCCCGTGGCCGCGCCGCCGAAGAGGCGATTGCGCTGGCGCGCGCCGTGCGTGGCACGCCCGAAATCAAGTCTGCCGCCGTGGCAGGCCGCCGCGAGCTGGACGTGACCGTGCGTGCCGAGAAGGTTTGGGGCCTCCACCTGGGCGACCTCGACCTGAACGACATCGTGCGCTCGCCCGACAAGCGCGGCGTTGGCATGATCGACACCTCCGCCCACGTGCACGAAGCTTCCGGTGCGGCGGAGTACATGCTTGAGCAATTGCTCAAGTGCGCGCCGCTCGAACGCAACCTGCAGATGATTGGCGAAGAAGTGAAGAAGGTAAGCCGACGCATCAACGCGCTCGAGGAATACCTGCTCCCCCGCCTTCGCGGCCAGTTGCGCGGCATTGCAAGCGTGCTGGACGAGCGCGAGCGCGAGGACACCTTCCGCCTCAAGAAGATTAAGGGCAAGAAGGCCCAGCAGAAGCGGGCAGCCAACGAGCGCGCGCGCTTGGCCAACGAGGCGAAAAGCACCGCCGCGCCCGAGCCAGTTGCCGCTGCACCCTCCTACACCGCGCCGACACCCGAGTCGGTGGAAGCCCCTACCCCCACCCCCGAACAGACCGAGGAGTAGACAATGCGCCTGCATGAATTGCTCCGCCCGGAGCTGATCATCGTTCCGCTGGACGCCGAGAAGAAATGCGAAGCCATTTCTGAACTGGTCGATGTGCTCGTGCAATACCACGAAGTGCCGATGACGCACCGCCACGGCATTGTCGAAGAATTCGCCCAGAACCAATGGGGCGCAGGACTTGAGCGCGGCATCGCCGTGCCTCACCTGAGCACCGACCGCGTTGAAGACTTCATCTTCGCGCTCGGCATTTCCCCCCAAGGCATAAACTTCTCCAGCCTCGACGACAAGCCCGCCAAGGTGGTGCTGCTCGCCCTGACCCCGAAGAAGGCCCTGGCACAAGAACTGGAAATACTCGGAGACATCACCGACTTCCTCGCCCACGGCGACCTCGCCAACCGCCTCGCCGCAGCCAAGTCCAGCGCCGAAGCCTACGAAATCCTCAGCAGCGCAACTGCCGCCGCATAACCTACCCCCCCCACGCTGAAAAGCACACACGCCGCCGGGCAACCCCCGGCGGCGTTTCCATTTCATACCGCCCCTGTTGTGGCGTGCTCGTTGCCAAGGTCTCCTTGGCAACGCACTTGCCCCGGAAGCTCCGCTTCCACACCGCAGCACCAGCCCCAAGCCTGTTGTGGCGTGGTCTCCTGACCGCGCCACCTCCCGAGTCTTCGAGGCCCCGCGCCTCGCGGGGTTCCTCCTCCTTCGCCGCTTTGCCCCTTTGCATGAAAACCCCTCCTTCCCCTCCCCTCTTTTCCAGCCTTCCCCCGTTCCAGATTCTCCCCAGTGCAACGCCCTGACACTATGGGTAGGGACATATCACCAACCCAAAAAAGGACCTGCACCATGAACATCCGCACCCTCACCCGCCGCGAATCCTGGATGACCGACGCCGAATGGCGACAGATCCTCCGCCACCGCCGCGCCATCCTCAAAGACTTCGCCGAGCGCGAAATCCCCCTCACCATCTTTATTGGCCTGCGACTGCACGCCTACCTTTTCGCGCTCATTCTCACCCAGCGCAATGAGACCGCCCTGCTCTCCCCCACCTACGATGGCGCCACCCTGCCCATACCCACCCCCGAACAATTCGACGCACTCATCGCCGCACGCGAAAAACTCACCCGCCTCGCATCCGAAATAGAACACGGTCCCAAAGCCACCGCGACCACCGAAACCACCCAAGACCCCCTGCCCGAATCCGCAAACGAGACCCCACTCATCCAAGCCACCATCCCGCTACCCACCCCCGCCACGCCCCCGAATCCCACCTACCAACTCAACCGCCAACAACGCCGCGCCCTCGCAAGAAGAGCGGCTTAGGAATGGGAGCGCAGCGACCAACGCGGCACCCGGCCCACGCCGTAGGTGCCAGACATGTCTGGCACCTACACAACCAGCGCCACTTGAAGTGCGGCTGCTTGCCGTCGCTCTAACGTAGGCCGCTTGCTGCCGTCGTAGCGTGAATCGCTTCAAACTCTTGTTGAATCTGAAGAGTCTACGAAAGTAAGGTCATGCTCATCCGCGCACAATGTGCTCACGGAAGTAAGCTTACTTGGCAAGAGCGACAGCAATCGACCGCACTCCAAGCGAACTCGCCACCATCCATAGGCACCCCATGATTTACAGGCACAACAACCCGCATGAGTACCGACGCAAAGTATTTCGTGGGTGAGGCTGGGTACTATCTCCAACCAAGCCTGCTCAATGAAGATGAAATAAACGCTCTCACCGCTGCGATTGAAGCTATCAACGGCAACGCAGCGCACATGCGCGAGTCGGTTTATGCCATTCGCAACCCGCATCTTGCAGCGCCTGACTTGGTGAACATCTTGAAAGAAACCATTTTGCCTGGCTTGGCCGAATCTTTATTCGAGGATGAGCCACGCATTGTCCGCTCCCTGTATTTCGACAAACCCGTGGATGCGAACTGGCGCGTGCCATGGCACCAAGACCGCGTGGTTGCGCTTGCAGAAATGGGCGATGCTCCAGGGTTTCAGGCGTGGTCTACGAAGGATGGCATTCCGCATGCCCAAGCCCCGGTAGCCTTGTTGGAACGCATGGTCACCATTCGCATCCACATAGACGATTGCGACGCTGCCAATGGTGCCTTGCACGTAGTGCCGGGTTCGCATCGTGGTGGCTTTCTTGGGCCGAAAGAGATCATGGCCCTACGCGATGAACACGGAGATTACATCTGCAAAGTTCCACGTGGCGGAGCCATGCTGATGAAGCCGCTGCTGCCCCATGCTTCGAACCCGGCAACAACGCCCCGCCACCGACGCGTGCTCCACTTAGAGTTGGCCGACTGCGCACCCGCCCCGGAGCTGGCGTGGCACGCGCCCGCTTTCCTCAGCAGAAGCAGTGCGCCCCTACCCCTCAAAACGTTCCACGAAAGTAAGCCGATTGCCGAAGGGGTCTGACACATTCATGCACCAGCCGTAGAATTCCTTGCTTACGCAGGGCTTCATGTAGCGATACTCCTTCGAGGCCAATTCGGCATGGAAAGCGTGTATGTCTTGCATCTCGATGAAAGTGCGTGCACCGGGGGAACTGTCGCCATGGTGTTCGGACAGGTGGAAGATCAACGCGCCGCGCGATATCTGCATGTAGAGGGGAAAGTTATCGCCAAAGCGGTGCTCCCACTCCACGGTGAAGCCAAGGTAGTCCACGTAGAATTCCCTTGTCTTGGCATCGTCGAAGATACGCAGGATGGGAATGGTCTTCAGGAACGTAATGCCCGGCGAGGCTTCGCTCATTCGGCAGCCTTCGCCTTCACTTCTGTTGCGGCGATAGGGGTCTGGCGCTCGGCCCAGGCTTGCCAGTCTTCGGGCTTTTCAAAGTCCTGGCCCGTGTGCTCCTTGAGAATCTTGCGCACGGCGGACTGCACATCCCCGTCTTCATCGGCCAAGCCTGCGGCCACCTTGCCGAGTGCCTTGGTGTCAGGCACTTCCTTGTTCAACGCGCCCGACAATTCCCGATACGCCGCAGACCGCACATACCACACAGGGTCGGCAGTTGCCTTCTCCAGCATCGCGTCGCGGTCTGGCCCTTCGCCCTGCGCTATCAGCGCCACGGCTTTTTCCCGCGCGCGCGGATGCTCATGCGTTTGCAGCACATCACCCGCCACTTCGCGCGCGTCTGCAGGGCTGGCCTTGGCCAGGGCTTCGAGCAGGTACTGGCCCATCTGTGGAGCACTGCTTTCAATACCCTCGCGCAACAAAGGCGCGGCTCTGCTGCCCATGCCCGCTATCGCTTCCACATATACCGGCTCCAGCGCCTCCTCCCCCACGGCAGCTTCTTCAGGTCGCAACACAATGCGCTCCAGCTCCGCCGTCACTTCGGTGTAGTACTTCACCGCGTCCTCGTCCGTGGCCAGCTCGGGGCGCAGGTTGATGACAGGAACGGGAACCGCTTCGGTCTCCTCATCCGCATCGGCAGCAGCCTCCATCTCCCCCTCTTCCTCCCCCACCACCTCGCCAATCTCAATGGACTCGATCATGTCCTTGTATACGGCGATTTTTCCCTTGGGAATCTCCACGTATACGGGGTCTGCCTCGGCATCCACCACACGCCCCTCGATAACGAAGCCCGTGGTGAGCGTGACAATATCCGCATACGCGGTGGCGCAGGAGAGGGTTAGAGCTGCAAGGGTAACGAAGCGCATGGTCATTTCTTCACTTCGGCAGTCTGGAACAAGCGCACGCTGCGCTTGAGCGAAAGACCCGTGCTGTCGGTCACGTTGAGCAAGTTCTGAACGCGGGGATCGTATTGAAGGTTAAAGCCGAATCCCCTACCGCTGCCCCCGTCGCTGCCCGATGCAAGTATGCCAAGGTCTGCCGCAAAGGCCGCGCCGCGCAGGCGCAGACTGCCGTACATGTTCGATCTATGCCGGTTCCAGCTTGGCAAGAATCCCATCAGTGCGTTGTTGGTGTAGAGCAGGCCGTCAATCTTGAAGCCCCGCTTGCTGGTGTCCTTGTCGCGGCTGCGCTCGTCGTTCCACCAGATTTGCTTCAGCTGGTCCTCGTTCATCCAGCCGCCATCGGGAGACATGCTCAACACCGCCCCGCGCTTCAGTTCGTCCTCGGGCATAATCCCCATCAGCCAGCTGTCGTACTGTAGGGCGCGCAAGTCCTTGGTGCTGGTAAAGCGATACGTGCGGTCGCCCTCGCGCATCTGGTAATAGCGCGGCACATAGGACTTGTCACTCGACGCCTTCGTGTATTCCTCCTGGTTGAACTTCATCATCTGCTGTGTCGTCCAGGAAAGGTAATACCCCTTGTCCAGCGGGGGAGACATGTCGTTTGTCTCGTCGTTCAGGTAGGCCAGGCGCGTCCCCCTGTCCCCAGCACGGTTGCGCTCGGTCCATTTGTTCTTGCCAAAGTCCGCCTCGTTGATTGCCGCCGCCGTAATGAAATCTCCCACCACAATGTTTCCGCCAGCGGCATACCCCACCAGATTCTGCGTGCCGTCCTTCGCCGCGCCATAATCGGTGGCGTCCGCGTTGGTGGTGTCGCCCACAAAATAGATGTTGCGGCGCGCCTGAATTTTTCCCGTGCCCTTCACCTTGCCGGTAATCACCACGTCGCCATCCACAAACACGTCGCCCTCGATTTCGATGGGGTCCGCGTCCGTGCCTACCAGCACCACGTTGCCATCGTAGTTGCCGGTGGACAAATACTTGATGGCCTCGTTGCTCCCCTTGGGCAGGGCCGCCTGGTCGTAGGCCTTGCCCTTGGGCACGCCATAGGCCAAGCCGCCAGAGATGCTCCCGCCCTTCGACGCGCCCTTGTGCTCTTTCCACTCCTCATCATCCACCACGCGGTTCCCATTGCCATCTTTTATGACGGCGGGAATTGATGTGGGCAATACGCCGTCGGTCATTTCCGCCTGTGTGGTGGGATAGTCCTTATAGAAGCTCGCATTCTTTTCGGGCAGACCCAAGCCATCCACCCCGGCGAAATCAAAGTATTCTTCGCTCAGCCCACCCTTACTGTCCTGAAGAATCTTGCCGCTCGAATCGATCGAGTTGGCCTTGAACGCTGTCACTGTCAAGCTGCTCAACAGGTTAGAAAAAATGTTGCTCTTGACCACGTTTACCTGCCCGCGCGAGTGGATGCTGCCCGCGATGCGCGAACGCGCGCTTACGGTCTCGATGTTCATTTTCTCAAGCACGCCAATCTTCACGCGGTCGAAGCTGCCGAAGTTCTTGCTGTCCTTGTTGTTCAACCGCTCGACGCTGTCCACCACCGTGTGGCACATCACGCATTCCATGTTGTTCGCCATCAGCGCATAGTCGAAGGCCTCGAAGGCTTGTCCTCCGATGGTGAACAACTGCACCGCACGGCGCTCGCGCCCGTTGGCCTCGGCGATGCTGGTCACCTTGAGCACGGTGGATTCCGCGCTGTCCACCCGCTCGACCTCGACCGCCTTGATGACCGCCCCGCTGGCCAGCTTGATTTCTCCGTCCAGCAGGTCCTTGGTCAACTTGCCCACCACCTTGTCCAGGTATCCCTTGAAGCCACCCAGCACGGGCAGGTCTTTCCCGAGGTTCTGGAGATACTGGTCCCACACCTTTGCCACGGCGAACTCGAGCCCGGCGTCTGCTGCGTCAGATGCGGCGCGAATCCCTTGGTACGTCTGGGCAGCCAAATGCTCGCGCCGCAATTGCAACATGGTGAGCATCATGAAACCAGCGAGGGCCGAACTGAACAGCACCACGATTACCAGCGCGATGCCGCGCTGGTTGCGCTTATTGGCCTTGGCGGGTGGTATGGATGAATTGCTCATGGCTAGTTTCTCACCGCGACGGTGAAGGTGTTCTCTTCTGAATTGGTGCGCTGGCTGTTGCTCAGGTCGGCAAAGCGCGCGGCCACGGTCACGTCGATCTTGCTGCCGTCTTTGGTCTTGGCAAAGGTAAGCCGGTCGATGCCGCGCGCGAGAATGCGGGTCTCGCCCTCCCCGGTGTATTCCTTGTCACCGTTGAGGTCTTCCAGCCGCTCAATCACCCGGTCCAGAAAGCCGTTGCCGTCTTCGTCCTCCTTGCCGTCCATCTTCAGGTTCAAGTTCTTGTCCTCGGTGCGCAGACGGATGGTTATAGGATTGCTCCACGTGGTGCCGTCCAGGCTCATGGGCACCTGATAGGTAACGCTGATGGTATCGGGCGACACGGTCAACCCCTTCACGGGGGGGCTCAAGCTACTGTCATCCTCGAGTGCTGCACTCTCAAGTTCCTGGGTGATTGCCAGGGTGGCGTCGCGCAGGCCTGCCGTCACGCCTGTATAGGCTTCCTGCATACGCCACGCCTGCACTGTGCGCACCAGCACCGTGCCGGTGATGGCGAACATGCCAGTTAGCAGGGCAGAAGTCACCATCATTTCGATGAGCGTGTAGCCCTTGTTGCGGCGCGGCTCATTCATAGTTGCTCAACCCGGTGGATAGAGTGACGGTGGCACGTCGCCCCCGCATGTCTTCCCAAGTTACATCCACGTTGACCAGCAACACCCCGGGGGCGGGGGTGGAATAAGAGATGGTGCGCGTGGCGGCCTTGAGCACCTTGCTCACCAGTTTCTGCTCGCCATCGGGGAAGAGTTCCTTGATGCCCAGCGGCACCACGGCTCCAAGCGTGCGGGATTCGCGCACTTCGTCGAGCAGGGCGCGGGCTTGTTCCACGGCAACGGTGCGCTGCCGGGTAATCACGTTGGCCTCATACGAGGTGACAATGCCACCGATGACCGACACCAATGCCACCGAGAGGATGGCCACGGAGAACATCATCTCGATTAGGCTTAAGCCGGCATTCGGCTTGCACAGGGGAACAGATGCCCCTGTTAATGATTTTCCCCAATACACCACGGCTTTTGCTGCTCCACCGATTGGGTACGTTTCGCACGCAGCATACGTAAAATCTGCCTTAAATGTCAATTGTTTACCTAATTCGGAAATCCTGTGAAACTCACAACTCAGATTATACCAGCCTTTTGCGGCACAGGTGCGAGGCTTGCTATACTCGGCTGCATTCTTCGGACAGCGTTTATTGACAGGGAGTTACGCGTCATGTCGGGTCATTCAAAGTGGAGCACCATCAAGCGTAAGAAGGGTGCGGCGGACGCCAAGCGGGGGAAGATATTCTCGAAGCTGGCGAAGGAAATTGTGGTGGCGGCAAAGTCGGGTGGTGGCGACCCAGACATGAACCCGCGCCTGCGCACAGTGTTGCTGGCTGCACGCGCGCAGAACATGCCCAAAGACAACGTGGCCCGCGCCATTACCAAGGGCTTGGGCGGCGATGGCGGCGCGAACTATGAAGAGCAGCGCTATGAGTGCTATGGCCCGGCGGGCGTGGCGGTTATCGTGGATACGCTGACCGACAACAAGAACCGCACGGTGGCGGATGTGCGCCACATTGTGAGCAAGCATGGCGGCAGCATGGCGGAGTCTGGCGCGGTGACGTGGAACTTCGACCAGAAGGGTTTGATCATCGTGGGCAAGAACGGCCACAACGATGACGAGTTCTTCGAGAAGGCCATCGAGGCGGGCGCAGACGACGTGGACATGGACGGAGAACACTACGAAGTGAGCACCGAGCCGACCGATCTGCACGCCGTGGTGCAGGCCCTCGATAAGATGGGCATCACCGCTGAAGAAGCCAAGCTGACC
>JBIKMR010000331.1:0-4200 GCA_044359155.1 Candidatus Hydrogenedentales bacterium
CGGACCGTGTGCCCGTGTTGGCGCACGACTACCTGCTGGCGGTAGCCATGGCGTTGCTCACCGTGGTGAGCATCAAGATTGCCGGGGTGATTCTCGCCTCGGCATTCCTCGTATTGCCAGCGGCGGCAGCCCGCCTCATCAGCCGCACCTTTGCGGAGATGACCCTCTGGTCCGTCGCCATAGGCGTAGTCAGCGTGGCGGGAGGCATGGTCCTCTCCTACGTGATCGACCTCCCCCCCGGTCCCGTCATTGTGCTGTGGCAGAGCGCGGTCTTCCTGATAGCACTCGCCGTGGGCAAGTGGCTGAAAACCACTTGAGACTTGGCGCTTTGGTGCCAGTCGGAAGACTATGGAGGAATGCTGATCTATCGTCCAGCCAGCGCCGAATCGATCTCCCCTACGCCGCGACCAGCTCCTCGCGCATGAACGCGCGGTACTCGGCCAAACGCCTTACTTCTTCCGCAAAGCACGAATCGCAGTAGCTGTGGCTCACGTCCAACACCGGCATTACCACCGGCTTCGACCATTCGCCTGACTCGTTTCGCACCTGCCCGCAACAGCAGCATTGAACCGTCATGGCAAAACCTCCTTGTCTTGCGCCTTAAACCTTTTCTATTATCGGCCACGACAAATGTGAACTTTAGCCCTTTAGGAAATAATTTCCATGCCCTCTCTCCCCCACCTCACGCACCAGCCCGAGAACGAACAGGAATGGTTTCAGGCGCTTATCGACCTGGCCCGCTACCTGCGCACCCCCGAAGGCTGCCCGTGGGACCGCGAGCAGGACGCGCGCAGCTTCGCCGGGTATCTTGATGGGGAGATGAAAGAACTCATCGAGGCCTTCGACACCAATGACGAGCACCTCGAAGAGGAATACGGCGACTGTATCTTCACCCTGCTCGCCAGCGTGGCCGCCGCCGAAGAAGCAGGCCGCGTACGCCTCGACCGAATCCTCATCGGCATCCACGAAAAAATGATACGCCGACATGAACACGTGTTCGGTGAAAACAAGGCCACCTCGTCGCAAGATGCCATCGACTCATGGAACCGAATCAAGGCCCAAGAAAAAGCCGCCAAGCTGGGGCAGTAGCCATCCAACGCTCGTTACCAAGCTCCCGCCCCCCTACTCAAACGCCATCGTCTCGAACTCTGTCGAGCAGTAGATACACTTCTTGTGGCGGGTGTTGTTCACGCGCTGGCAGGTGGGGCACCGCACCGCCTTCTGGGTAATCTTCCCATCGCGCTTGCCGTCGCGCATGTCGATCTCCTGGGCAAGGTGCTCAAGGTCCGCGTCTGTCAATTGCAGCCTATCGCGCAGCAACTCCCACAATGCCTGGTTCAACAGAGACAATCGTTCCACCTGCCGCACCAATTCCTTCACGTCCGCGCGCGCCTCGCTGGCCTGGTTAGACGCCTGAAGTGCGCGGCTCTGCGCAGTGTGGTCCACCGCGTGGTGCAAACCCATGTTGTAAAACATCTTCAACCCTCCTGTACTTCCAACATGCAGACTATACCTTCGAAGTACACCAAGTATTCGCCCTGCCAGCCAGAGAAAAGCCCCTCCAGCCATAGGCGGGAGGGGCTTCAACATACGTCAATTAAGGGATGTCGCTACACCTTCGCAGCGCGCCGTTTGAGAAGGTTCTCGAACTGGGTCACGCGCGTGTCGAAGAAGCTCAACAGCTTCTCATGCAACTCGCGGCTTGCCGCAGCGATAATCGTCTGGTGGTTCGGGGCAGAGCTATCCAGCAGCATCACGTCGTCGAAACCACGCCCATAGGCGTCGGTCACGCGGCAGCCCGCCTCTTGCGCAATAAGCAGCGCGGCCACCATGTCATACGGCGCCACCCCCAACACATGCCCCCGCCCCGCGTTCAGGAAATTGTCCGTCACAAGATCGGGAATGTCCTTGTAGAACCGTCCCGCGAAATCCACACACGCGTCCAGCTGATTCGTCAGCAGCCGCGTCAGGCTGTAAGCCGTGCTGTTGCAAGCAAAGAACCCGCCCTTCAGCGAGGTCAAGTCAATGAAGCGCGCCGCCGTGGGGAAGATGAGCTCTGCCGGACGCCCCGGCACCGTCATCGACCACGCCACCGTCTCAAGGTCCAGGTTCTCTGAAAGTTTGGGCTTGCGCGAAGCGCTGCCCTGATAGATGCGCGCGCCACTGCCGCGCTCGGCATAGAAGTAACGACCCGATACAATCTCCATCACCAACCCGTTATCCACGTCGGACATCACAGGGCGCTCGATGATCCGCGTGGTTGCTATCGAAATCACGCAGGCTTCAAAACCCGACTTCGCCGCACGCGTTCCATCAATCGGGTCCACCACCAACAAGTTTTTCGGCTGCACGTTGGAAAACGTGGAATAGCCGGAGTCTTCCGAATAATACGCCACCGGCGCGCGCGCCGATTTCAGGTGCTGCAACAGCGCCCGCTCCGCCACTTTGTCAATCTCGAAGGTGGCATCCCCACTCAAGGCCGAGCCCACAATCTCCCGCCCCTTCACCTCCAGCACCATCGGCAACACCACCGCACGGATCGCCTCCGCCAGCTTCAACAGAAACTCGCGCGGCAGCATCTTGTTCTTCTGCGCCAAAATCCGGCGCTTATCAGGAATTGCTTTGGCTGCGGCTGCCGCAGCAGCTGCTGCGGAAGGAGCCACTGGCTTGGCCGGGGCTGCAGCAACCTTTGCCGACACAGGCGCAACCGCTGGCTTGGGCGCAACTGCCGCAGGCTTGGCAGCAACGACAGGCTTCGATGCCACCACGGGGGCAGCCTTGGCCGGTGCGGCGGGCTTCGCCACAAGAACCGGCTTGGCAGCAGGTTTAGGGGCTGGCTTGGCAACCGGTTTCGCAACAACTGCGGCCTTTGCAGGCGCAGCTTTTGCTGGCGCAACCTTGCCCTTGGCAGGCACGGGCTTCGCCGCCGGTTTCGGGGCGGGCTTAGGCGCGGGCTTGGCAGCGGGTTTAGCGGCGGCCTTGGGTGCGGGCTTTGGCACAGGCTTCGCCTTTACTACTGGAGTTGCAGATTTCGTAGTTTTTGTCTTGTCTGTCAACTTAGCCCCACCCTTCCCGGCAGCGGTCTTCTTTACCAACGGCTTGGTCGGAGCCGCCTTGGCAGGCGCGCTCTTTTTGCCCTTTGCCGGAGGGGCCGACTTGACCGGTGCGGCCGTCTTGGGCACTGGCTTTTTACTGGCCTTGCCCGCAACGGCGGTCTTTTTCTTCTGCACCACGCTCCGTCTCCCATCAGTAAGGCGTCGATTTCAAGACACGAGCCCCACGCCCGGCAACACGCCAAGCGCAGAAATACCCCGTGAAATTCGATAACGTCTCGCCAATAAGGCGTCAGGTTCGGGAGAGATACATTGACCGCAACGTCATTTACGATTGCCAATATTAGCACTAAGCCGCTGGATTGTCCAGCACAAACATGGGGCTATCCAACATCTGCTCCAAAAAGGAACATAGGATTCCTGATTCCATCCCCGCTGCGCATGTTTTCAGGAGGGAATTGTGAACACTGCAACCAATGGACTATGCTGGACTTAACCGAATTCCTATCGCAAATGAACGAGGCTCCCGAATGTCGCTGCCCCTGATACTGCTGACAAATGATGACGGAATTCACGCTCCCGGCTTGCGCGTTCTGTTCGACGCCCTCTCCCCCATCGCCGAAGTACACGTCTTCGCCCCCGACCGCGAGCGTAGCGCCGTGGGCCACGGCATATCCCTGCACCACCCCCTCCGCGTAAAGCGCGTGGCCGAACGCTGGCACTCGGTAGACGGCACCCCCGCCGACTGCGTGCTACTTGCCGTGCGTAAGTTGTTGGGCGACAGGCCCAGCATGGTCGTATCCGGCATAAACAACGGCGCCAACCTGGGGGATGACGTCTTCTACTCCGGCACCGTGGCAGGCGCACGCGAAGGAATGCTCCTCGGCTTCCCCGCCATCGCCGTGTCCGATGTGAATTACCGCCCCGAACACTTCGAGACCAGCGGCATCGTCGCCCGCAGCGTGGTGCGTTACGTTTTGGAACATGGCCTACCCGAAGAAACCCTGCTCAACGTCAACGTGCCCGATCTTCCCATCGAGAACCTCGAAGGAGTGGCCATCACCCGGATGGGCCGCCGCCAATACGACGACGATATCATCCACCGTCAAGACCCCCGGGGCGGAGACTACTACTGGATAGGCGGGGC
>JBIKMR010000090.1:0-14585 GCA_044359155.1 Candidatus Hydrogenedentales bacterium
ACCTTGCCGACGGTGGTGGTGCTGGATTCCAACTTCAAGCCAGTATTCAAGGGCGACGCCACGAAGCTGGGCGATGCCTTGGCCGGATACTTGGGCGGGGGCACGATGCCCGATACCCCGGCGGCGGAAGGCTGCGCAATTGTTAAAGCTTCCAGCGAGCCGATGGCCGAGCCGATTACCTACGCCGAGCACATTGCACCGTTCCTGAACAAGCATTGCGCGCAGTGCCATCACCCGGGGGGCGGTGCGCCGATTGCATTAACTTCCTACGCGAAAGCGGCGGGCAATGCGGAGATGCTGGCCGAGGTGGTGGGGGAGGAGCGTATGCCGCCGTGGTACGCGCACCCGGAGTTTGGCGAGTTCCGCGACACGCCGCAGATAACCAAGCAAGAGCGTGAAATGTTCGCGCATTGGGTGGCGGCAGGCACGCCGGAGGGTGATGCGGCCAAGGTGCCGCCGGTGCCGGAATTTGACGCGACAGCATGGCAGAGCGACCCGGATGTGATCATCCAAGCCACCCAAGTTAGCGCGGTGCAGGCGAACGGCTTTGTGCCGTACCAGTACATCTTCCTGCCTTGGGAAGCGAAGGAAGACACGTATGTGCAGTCCTTTGAAATCAAGCCGACGAACCCGAAGATTGTGCACCACGCGAACCTGATCTATGTGAAGGACGGCTTCAACGTAAATGAGAACGAGGACTTTATCACTGGCTATGTGCCGGGGGGAATGCCGTCGGTGTTGGATGGCGAGCGCGCGTGGTTCATTCCCAAGGGGGCGGGGCTGGTGTTCCAGGTTCACTTGGTGACCACGGGGAAGAAGGAAGTGAACCGGATGCAGGTGGGCTTGCGTTTTGCCAAGGGTTTAGTGAACAAGAAAATTCATTACTTCAACCTCGACGGCGGCCGCCGCTTCACAATTCCTGCACGTGACCGCGCGTGGGAACTGCGCGACTCGGATGTGCTGGATGACGACGCGACGGGCGTCGGCATGTTCTCGCACATGCACTTGCGAGGCAAGGACACGCAGTTCTTTGCGCACTACCCGGATGGCCGCACCGAGACCCTGCTTGCTCTGCCGAACTACAACTTCGATTGGCAGTTGACCTACCGCTACCCGCCGAATGCGTTCACTTTCCCCAAGGGCACCAAGATTGAATGCGTGGCGCATTACGACAACAGCGCATTCAATCCTTATAACCCCGACCCGGACAAGGAAGTATCTCGCGGGCCGCAGACGGTGAACGAGATGCTGAACGGTTTCTTTGTTTACACAAAGAATTCCGAGAACCTTGGCATTCAGGTGGACCCGGCCACGGGGCATCCGCTGAAGCAAGTGGCGGCTGCGAACTAAGCGCACACGCGAAACCCGCGCTATAATTCTCACCGGGGCGTTCCAAATAAGGAACGCCCCGGTGTTCTGTTTTTAGATTCAGGAATTTCCATGCCCTTTACCTTTGCGCATCCTGCTGCCGTCCTGCCCTTGGCTCGCCCGCTGGGCAGGTGGGGCTGCATGTCGGCCTTGGTGATTGGCAGCATGGCACCTGATTTTTCATACTTCATACCACTGGACATCGACCGTGGCTTCAGCCACTCGATGCAGGGGATCATCGGGTTCGGGTTGCCAGCGGGCTTGCTCGTTTATGTGCTGTATCATCTGCTGATGAAGCAGCCGCTGCTTGCGCTATTGCCCGCGTCGATTGCAGGCAAGGCGGCTAGCCTCCTGGCGCCATCCCCCCTGTGGCCACCCGTATCCATCGGAATCGTTGCGATCAACATCCTGTTGGGGGCGTGTACCCACGTGGCATGGGATTCCTTCACCCCACCAGGCCGATGTGATGGTGTTGGCCATTCCCGCCTTGCAGCAGAAATTGTTCGACCTTGGCAGCTACCCGATTCACGTCTTCAAACTGCTCCAGCATTTGAGCACCGCCATCGGCCTGTTGGTGGTTATGCTCTTTGTCTGGCGCAAGTGGCTTGCAGCACCGGAATCTTCCCTCCCCTTTCAGGCGCTGTCCTTATCCCTACGCGTAGTGGTACTCGCGCTGCTTTTCCTGCTGCCTACGGTGTTTGGGCTCTACGAAGGATATCTTGCCTTTCATTCCAATGACGTATGGGGGCTACGCCGCTTTGTGGGCGCTACGATAATGACAGCGCTGCCGGTGCTTTTCGCATCGACTTGTTGCTACTGCGCGACATGGCGGGTCGGGTCAATGCTGAATACTAAGTAAACCAATAAATTTTTATTCTCCCTAAGTCATGGCTGCAAGGGCACTTGGGTGCCGAAGGTTTTGTCCCCGTTGACTTTAGGCTGTCATGGTGTTAGATTTTAGGCAGGTGCTTTACCTTTTAGACTGGTTACTTGGGTCGGACTCACGCCCTGTGGGGGGCGTACCGGGTGAGAGGGCTATGTAATGATTTCACGTATCGGCTATATTTTCACTTCCCTTGTTGCGGCTGCCGCGTTGCTCGCGTCGCCGGCGGGGGCACAGCAATGTCCGGGGGGGCAGCTGGACCACGACTTTGATCTCGGCATCACCAAGCTGTTGCTGGATCGGTTGCTGGTGGATGCACAGACTCAGGAAAGCCTGTGGGACGATGGGCAGGGGGGCGGCCTTTGGCAGCAGATTCCCACCCAGGTGGGCCCAGGCTTCAACGGCGTGGACAATACCGGCAACGGCATTGATGACGACGACGAGCTGGACATGCTCGCCGCGATCATCAACGGCGATGCTTCCGTGGTGGCGGGGCTGAACCCGGCCACGGTCACCGCGATTCGCAACGCCTACAACGCGAACCGGGCCTACCTGCAAACGCGTGAGATAACCATCAACAATGTGAAGGCACAGGCGCTCTTCCTGAACCTGACGTTGACAGTGACCACCGGCGGTGTTGTCAGTATCCCCATCGTTGGCGATACCGATATTCCCAGCTTGTGGGGCGTGAACGAAGTGGACCCCAATGATGGCCTGCTGCGTTCCGCAGATCCCAACCTTGAAGCCTTGCTTCTGGACTTGGGCGCGGGCTATATGACTTCCGGCGACGAGGACAATGTTGCGTACATGCAGGCGTTCATCGCGCAGATAACTCTGAGCGTTATCCAGTTCGTGCTTCCCACGCTGCTCGACGGCCTTAAGAAGTCTGCCAATATCGCCGCCGATACCAAGGCCACCATCACCAAGATAGATATCCCCAAGGATTTCACCATCGAGAAAGGTGCGGACAAGGCCTTCACGGTGGACTGCGGGCCAATATCCCGCGTAGATCTCAACGTAGATCTTGAAGGCATTTCGGTGCGCATCCAGATTGAGAAAGCCGACATCTGCGCTGCATTGCAGAATTTCGTGAATCAGTTCGTATGTGGCAGCGGCTTCACCTGTCTGCCCCAGTTCCTTGCCGCCAACGGCGACTTGAACGGCGATGCGACCACTAACCTTGCATCTTACAATGCTTCCGCTGATCGTCAGTCCTACCTGATCAGCGAAGGTATTGCAAACCCGCCGATAGAAATCCTTAGCGTGCCGGGCGACACCGTGGTGTCGGCGGGCGCGGCAGTGAACCTGGAAGCCGACGTGGTTGGCAACGGGCTCACGTACAACTGGGAAGTGGTAAGCACCGAGGATTTCTCGCGTTTGGCCTTGTTGCGCACCACCGCCAACTATGACTTGGACTACGCGCTGCCGATTGATTCCATTCCCGGTTTGGGCTTGACCATCTGCGATTCACGCTGGACGCGCCGGGCACTGCCCCACGTGTTGACAGTGAACCCGGCAACGTTTGCAATTACCACCCAGCCCATCGGCGTGCAAGACCTTGTACCAGGCGACTCGTGGACCTTGTCCATTGCGGTGGCAGGCGGCGCAGCTATTCCCACGTTCCAGTGGCAGTTCGACGACGGTATCAGCGGCTTCCAGAACATCGACGGTGAAACAGAAGTTACGCTGGAACTTCCTTCGCTCACACTTGCGGACAGCGGTACCTACCGCTGCCAAGTGTTTGGCGATGACGGCGCCAAGGCGCTGGCAACGTTGACATCCGATGAAGTTGAGATTGAAGTTGAAGACCGCATCCGCTTTACCACGCAGCCCGTGGGTGGTGGTCGCTATGTGGGTGAGGCATTTACCTTTACCACCGTGATGGCCGGCACGCCTGACGGCACGCTTGAGATTCAGTGGCAACTGGATGGCAACGACCTGCCCGGCGAAAACGCTTTGACCCTGGAATTGACGGACCTTCAGTTGGTTGATGATGGCGAGTATGTCTGCGTTATTTCTGACGACAGCTATGTTGTGCCATCCGACCCCGCTGATCTGGAAGTGGCCGAGCACCTCGCGATCATCAGCGACCCAGTGGGTAGCAGCTTTATTTTCGAGGGTGTGTCGTACACCTTCAGCGTGGGCACTTCGGGCGGCTTGGGTGACCTGAGCTACCAGTGGATTAAGGACG
The DNA here is from genome assembly GCA_044359155.1 of Candidatus Hydrogenedentales bacterium. Classification (GTDB taxonomy): domain Bacteria; phylum Hydrogenedentota; class Hydrogenedentia; order Hydrogenedentales; family JAEUWI01; genus WGMK01. The sequence continues at coordinate 4,443 of JBIKMR010000090.1, forward strand.
ACGTGGATCCCGTGGGCCCGAATGCGGCGGACTTCACCCTGAATCCCGTGCTGCTGACGGATGCGGGCAGCTACAAGGTAACCGTTACCGACGAGGGTGGTGACGAGCTGACCTCCGCCAGCGCGAGCATCGTGGTGTTCCCGCCCTTTGAAATCACGACGCAGCCGGAAGGGTTGCTGGACTTCGTGGGCGCGGGTTCGCACGTGTTGAACGTGGATGTGGAGGGTGGTGTGCCGCCGTTCACCTTCCAGTGGCAGAAGAACGGGGAGCCGTTTGGCCCGCCGCTTGACGCAGCCAACCGCAATCTGACGCTGGCCGGTCCGCTTCAGGAATCCGACAGCGGCCAATATCGTTGCTTCGTGTCGGACGAGAACGGTGGCAAGTTTACTGACATTGCGGTGGTGGACATCCGGACGCGCTTGGCCATCAGCCAGCAGCCGCCGAATACTTCTGTGTACTTGGGTACCCCGGTAACCGTGAGCGTGGGCCTGACCGGCGGCATTGGCACGCGCGACTATCGCTGGAAGAAGGGCACCACGACGGTAGCCTTTACAGAGACTCTCAATATCACCAGTGCGGCGGCCTTCACAGCTGGCACCTATACCGTTAGCGTCGAAGACGACTTCGACACGGTGGTGTCTGAATCCTTCGTTATTTCCGTGGGCGAGCCCATTGAGATTACAGAACAGCCTGATGACGCATGGCGTTTTGTCGGCGACGAAGCGAGCTTCACCGTTGCCTCGATAAAGGGAGCCGGTGAGATTAGCTACGAATGGTTCCAGAATGACGTGGCAATCGAAGACAGCAACAGCGCCACGCTTACCGTGAGCAACTTGCTGGACGAGAACGGCGGCGAGTATTACGTTGTCATCACCGATGGCGTGACCAGCTATCAGTCTGAGTCGGCGCTGCTCACCATTGTGCAGCCGCTGGAGAATACCGGCGCGGACATTGAAGTATCGCTGGACGCCGCTCAGGTGGTGCCGCCTACCGGCCTACTGGCCTCTGGTTTAGTCGTCGGTTCGATTGCGCCGACAGGTGCCGTGGGTGACGACTACCTGATGATCGCCAGCTTGGTTAGCAGCCCGATTACTGGGTCGACTACCGTGAGCCTGCGTCGTGGGGAGATTGGCGAGAACGGACCCTTCTCTGAAAACCTTGGTGCACTCACGGGTAGCACGCTATCTATCTTTGAAGTTCTCGACAGCGCACAAGCAGCCGAGATGGTGGCCGGTGTTCATTACATGACTGTGAACAGCGAGACCTTCCCCGAGGGTGCGATTCGCGGTCAGGTCATCGCTACGCCGCGCCCGCCTGCTGAAGGCGAGGGTGAAGGTGTTGTCGAGGGCGAAGGCGAGGGCGTAGTCGAAGGTGAAGGCGAAGGCATCCCTGTCGAGGGCGAGGGTGAAGGTGTTGTCGAGGGCGAAGGCGAGGGCATCGTCGAGGGTGAGGGCGAAGGCGTTGAGGAAGGTATCGTCGAGGGCGAAGGTGAAATAGACCTCACCGATTTCGCCACCGCGCTTCTGCAAGCCTTTGGCGCCGCCGACGCGAACAATGATGGCTACCTTGCCGGTGCAGAAATCACGGGCGTGGTTGGCGGCCTGACCACGGAAGAATTCGACCAGCTCGATGCAAACGGAGACGACAAGATTGCCGTTTCGGAACTGCTCGCCATCACCGGGCCGAAGTGGGTACACAGCGCCGACGTGAACGGCGATGGCACGATTACGCTGGGCGAGCTGCTCCGCGTGGTGCAGATTTACAATCAGGGTGCATACAGCTGCGCGGTGAATGCGGGCGCTACGGAAGACGGCTTCGTGGCCTTGGCGGGTGGCGTTGATTGCCAGCCGCACGCTTCGGACTTCTCCGACGCCAAGGCAGAGGACTTCTCGGTCGAGCTCGACGAACTGCTGCGCGCCATCCAGTTGTACAACTCCACCGGAGACTACGACTACGACGAACTGGCCGGCAACGAAGATGGCTTCGTGATTGGCGGCGGCAACAAGTAGTCGGTCAATACCAACTGAAAAGCGCGCCGGGGGCATAGCCCCCGGCGCGCTTTGTTTTTTTGTGGCTCTCATTTTGGCGGGGCAGGAAAGCCCGTAGAGATCTCTACAAGCCCAACCGTTCCCGCAGAGATTGCCAGCAGGACATGGGTGTGCGCACGTTGCCCATTTCGGGTTTGCCCTTGGCGGTGCCGTGGCAGTCGCTGCCGCCGGTGGCAAGCAGCATACGGTCCATCGCCAGGATCCGGAGGCGTTGCACCGCGTCGCGCGAATGGCTGCTGTGCCATGCCTCGATTCCGTCGAACGGATATTCGAGCAAGGTATCCATGCTGCGCTTCACTCGGCGGTTCAGGTAAGGATGCGCCATCACGGCCACTCCCCCTGCACCGTGAATTAACTCGATGGCCTTGTCGACGGGGCTGGCCGTGCCGGGCACCCAAGCGGGGCGGCCGGGATTCAGGAACTGGTCGAAGGCTAACTGCACCGTGCGGGTGACGCCGCGTTCGCAGAGCAGCCGGGCAATGTGCATTCGAGTAAGCGCGTGCGCGCCGCTCGGCGCGTGCAGGTCGTCGATGCGTATCTCGATGCCCTGCTCGGCCAAGCGTACAAGTATGGCCCGTGTGCGCGCGGCGCGGCCCTCGGCGAGTCCATTCAGTAGCGCTTGCAGCGGGGCGTTGTCGGTGTCAAATCCATAAGCCAGCACATGCACGATCAGGTCCTCATGGCGGCAGCTCACTTCCACGCCGGACACAAAGGCCATGCCCACGGCATCCGCCGCCGCGCGCGCCTCGGCCATGCCGCCGGTAGTGTCGTGATCGGTAAGGGACAGGGCCTGTATGCCCAGCGCATGAGCGCGCTCTACCACGCGCGTGGGCGAGTCGCTGCCGTCGGAACAATGGGAATGCAGATGCAGGTCGATGAAGGGGGCGCGCGGCGTGGCTGGGGCATTGGGCTTGCGCTTCATGCCCGCGCGGTCTTGGCACTTTCGGCGGAATGCATCACCCGGTCCAGCACGCCGTTCACAAAGGTGGGGGCCTCGTCCGAACCGTAGCGCTTGGCCAGTTCGATGGCCTCGTCAATGGCGACCTTCGGGGGTACGTCCTCGGCGTAGCGCATCTCGAATGCGGCCACCAGCATGATGGCCCACTCGACTTTGCCCACGCGCTCCGGGGTCCAGCCTTTCAACGAGTCAATCAGCATTGTCTCGATGTCGTTGATATTCTTGTGCACACCCTTGATGATGAAATCTCCGTAGCGGCGCACGGTGGGGCGCGACGGATTGTCCGTCCAGAAATCTTCCAGAATCTCGTCCCATGGGTAATTCGTGAAGGCGAGGGAAAAAAGGAATTGCATCGCTCGCTCGCGGGCGAGCGTGCGTGCGGGTGCGGATACGCCAGCCACTACAACTGCTCCAGCAGGGTGACCATTTCGATCGCCGCCATGGCCGCGTCTGCGCCCTTGTTGCCCGCCTTCGTGCCTGCGCGCTCGATGGCCTGCTCAATGTTCTCCGTGGTCAGCACGCCGAACAACACCGGCACGCCGGTTTGCAGGGTGACCTGGCCCACGCCCTTGGCGGCTTCGCCCGCCACGTAGTCAAAGTGGGGGGTGCCGCCGCGGATCACGCAGCCGAGCGCGATCACCGCGTCGTACTTGCCGGATTCGGCCAGCTTCTTCACCACCAGCGGTGTCTCGAATGCGCCCGGTGCCCAAGCCACCGTGATGTCGTCCGCGTTAACGCCGTGCTTTACCAGCGTGTCTTCCGCCGCAGCCAGCAGACGCGTGGTGATGAAGTCATTAAACCGGCTCACCACAATGCTGAACTTCTTGCCCGTGGGGCGGAAGTGTCCCTCGATGTGCTTGCTCATCTCGATTCTCCTTTACACTCAGGCAACCTGGCTGTGAGCAGTCAGGTAACTTTTCAACATCTCGATGCTGGTCAGTTTCAGGCCATGCTTCTTTGCAAATATATTCAGGTCGGGCATACGGGCCATGTGGCCGTCGTCCGCCATGATTTCGCAGATGGCCGCCGCCGGTGTGAGGCCTGCGAGACGGGCCAGCTCCACCGATCCCTCAGTGTGGCCTGCACGCTCCAGCACGCCGCCCTCGCGCGCACGCAGGGGGAACACATGGCCGGGGCGATACAGGTCCTCCGGGCGCGTGTCGGGGTGTACCGATGCGGCTATCGTCTTCGCGCGGTCGTGCGCGCTGATGCCCGTGGTGGTGCCCGCCGCCACGCCGAAGGAGGTATGGAACGCAGTCTCGAAGCGAGATGTGTTGTTGTCCACCATCGGCTTCAGGCCCAGCTGCTCGATGCGTTCCGGCGTGAGGCACAGGCAGATGAGGCCGCGCCCGTATGAGGCCATGAAGTTGACCGCCTCGGGCGAGATCTTGTCGGCAGCAAGCACCAAATCGCCTTCGTTCTCGCGCCCCTCGTCGTCCACCAGGATAACCATGCGTCCCGCGCGAACGTCTTCCAACACGCTCTCAATGCTGTCCAGCATGATCGTGTCTCCTAGGCATAGCCATGTTCCTTGAGAAAGCTTTTGCTCACGCCACCGGGTTGGTGCATAAAGTGATAGATGTGTTTGCCAATCGTGTCGGCTTCCATGTTCAGCGCGTCGCCGGGGCGGCGCAGAGCGAGTACCGTCTTTTGCAGCGTGGTGGGGATAATGGCCACCGAGAAGCGGTCGCCCTTTGGCTCGACCACGGTAAGGCTGATGCCGTCTATGGTCACAGATCCTTTTGGCGTCAGGTATTTCGCCACGGCTTCCGGCGCACGGAAATGCCACAGGCTGAACGCTCCCTGCTCCTCGACGGACTCGACCTTGCCTACGCCATCCACGTGGCCCAGCACAAAGTGCCCGCCCAGCCGGTCACCCACGCGCAAGGCCCGTTCCAGGTTCACCGCGTGCCCGGCCTTCAGCAGACCCAGCGTGGTGCGCGCGTAGGATTCGGGCGAGACCTGAACCACGAAGCTCTCGTCTTTCAGTTCCGCCACCGTCATGCAGGCACCGTTGATGGCAATGCTGTCGCCCAGGGCAACGCCTTCGAGCACGGTCTTCGCCATGATCTCGAGGTCTGCCCCGGAGCGGCGCGACACCGCGCCCACTTCTTCTATGATGCCGGTAAACATGGTTCGCTTATTTATCCACGTAGGCTTCGACCAGCCAGTCTTCGCCCACGGGCGAGACCTTCATGTCGGTCAAATGAATCGCGTCGCTCATCAACTCGATGCCGTATCCCTCGACAGGCGTGACGGCTTCCGCGCCACCCGCAATCTTGGGGGCGATGAAGAACATGACCTTGTCCACCAGCCCTGCCTCAAAGGCTGAGGCCAAGGTGGTGCCGCCGCCCTCGATGAGCAGCGAGGTTACCCCGCGTTCTCCCAGCACCTGCACCAGTTCGCGCATGTCCACGCCGCCCGGTCCCGCCGCCACGCGCAGCATCTCATCCGCACCGGGATACTCCCTCGACTTCGTCACCGCCACCCACGTGGGGGAATCGCTGTCGATATGGAATACCTTGCGGTCCTCGTCCAGATATTCGCCCGCGTCGAGAATGACGCGCACCGGGTCCGTGCCGCCGCCGTGTGGCAGGCGCGTCGTCAGGCTGGGGTCATCCATCATCACCGTCCGGCTGCCAACCAGGATTGCGTCCACCTGGTTGCGAAGGTCATGCACGCGGGCGCGGGCGGCCTCGCCCGTAACCCATTGCGAATGCCCGGTTCGCGTGGCGATTTTTCCGTCCAGTGTCATGGCGCATTTGGCAATTACGAAGGGCAGGCCGGTGTTGGTGAACTTCACGAAGACTTCGTTGAGACGTCGCGCCTGTTCTTCCAGGCAGCCAATCTCCACGCGGATCCCCGCCGCCTTCAGCTTCTCTGCGCCGGACCCAGCCACCAGCGGGTTGGGATCCAGCATTGCCGCCACCACACGGGCGGGCTTGTGGTCCACCAGAAAGTCCGCGCAGGGGGGAGTCTTGCCGTGGTGGGCACAGGGTTCGAGCGTGACGTAGACCGTGGCCCCAGCGATGTCCCCGCCTGCGGCTTCAACCGCAACCACCTCGGCGTGGGGGCCGCCGTATTCTGAATGGAATCCCTCGCCGATCACCTTGCCATCGCGCACAATGACGCAACCCACCATGGGATTAGGGCGTGCACCGAGGCGGCCCCGTTCGGCCAGCTCGAGCGCGCGACGCATGTGCTTGATATCATCGCTCAAAATAAAATACCCCAAAGCATTCGTGCTTCGGGGCGGACACACGGCTGAACACAGCGGCAGGAGCATGGGCGCACAGGCGACCAGACACACCACTGGCGCAAGCCTTCTCCCATCCGGACTATACCGTCGGCCCTGGAATTGCACCAGATCTGCGCTTGGTTTACACCGCGCGCTCGCGGGCTGTTACCGCCGGCCAGGAATTACACCTCGCCCCGAAGGCTGCTTAATCTATATACCGATCAGTATACCCAAGATGCGCATCGGCTGGCAAGAGTTATCCCTTTGCCTTCTTTCCCTTGGCAGGGGCGGCTGCTGGGGCTGCAGTGTTTGGGTTGGGCGGATCCACCGGCCCATGCTTGGCAGAGAAGAACCAGATCGCCGCGCCGGTAAGGATCATGAACAGACTGTAAAACATGCCCCGGCTAATGCCGAGAATCAGGCTGGCGTCGGGTTCGCGGAAAAACTCACAAAAAATACGGAAACAGGCATAAAGCATCAAAAACTCAGCAGCGACACGCCCCGGGTATTTCCGTGCGTCGGTGTATAGGTAACGCCACTGGAGGTAGGTGAAAAGGATGAGGCCTTCGGTGGCTGCCTCGTATAGCTGGCTGGGGTGACGGGGGGCAATCTCCGTAACGGGGGTGCCGGGCGGTGCGCTGCGGGGAAAGATTATTGCCCATGGTGCGTTGCTCATGTGTCCCCACAGCTCGCCGTTCACAAAGTTGGCGCATCGCCCGAAGAACAGGCCCGGCGGCACCAACGGCGCGACCATGTCGCCTAGGTTGCGGTAAGTGATCTTGTAGCTGCTGGTTATCCACCAAAGCGAAAGTGCCACGCCTACCAAGCCACCATGGAAAGACATGCCGCCCTTCCACACTTGAATGAGAAACAGGGGGTTGGCCAGCGTTTCAGGCAGGGCATAGAGCAAGCAATACCCCAATCGAGCCCCTCCGATGATGCCGACGATGATGATGTAAAGCGCGTTCTCACCCTGCGGTGCGGTGAGCACGGACCGCTGAATGCGGACGTAGTAATAATGAATGGCCAGCGCCGCATAGAAGCCGGCAATGTAGGCCATGCCATACCAGCCAATGCCATAGTCGTCGCTGAAGCGGATTATCATAGGGTCCAGGTTGTGGACCCAGTGGGTGGGTTCGGTCATGGGAGGAGTTTTCTAGTCGAAACGGCCTTGGGATTCGGCCTCGGCAAAGCGCGCCTGCACCAGCCCCAGCAGCCCTTGAATATCTGTGATGATTTGTGTGCGCTCCAAAGGTTCGCTATCCAGCGTAGATTCATATCGGAAGCGAACCGCGTAATCAGTAAGGCTTTCGAAGTGTGTGTAGGGAGCAGTATCCACTTCGGCGCGCTCGAGCAACTTCAACAGCATGGACAGATCGTGAAACATAGGATAATTGTCCGTCGCACAAATGAGCCAGACCTTTAACAGTTTCTCTGCCGCTTGCTGTGCGTGAAAGCCGAATATGGCTTCGGGAAAATCTTCTTCATCAAGCATATGCCCTAAAACGCGCAAGTCCCGCATGGCACACTGAAGCAGCTGGAACGGTGTTTCATCGCGCATAAAGGCAGCGCCCTTCTGCATACGCACGATTAACCACACTGAATCGGTCAAGCTTCTTACGGGCTGCCTCTGTTGAGCTGTATATCAAGATGTCTTTGGGAATCAAAAAATGACTCAATGCGCGGTATAGACTTCCTGAAATCTTCCGCCTATCGTGGGCAACTTCCTCAGAATCAGGCAGGACGACCATCAGGTCCATGTCAGAGTCTACTTGGTGGTCTCCTCGGGCACGCGAACCGAAGAGCATAACCTCGTCCGGATGCACCGTTTCCACAATGACCTTGGTCATTTCCTGTAGAAAGGCATCATCCACTATCGGTGGAACCCATGCCGCCATTTTTCTTTTTGTGTCCGCCATGCTTTTCACCCTGCCCCTTCATACCATGCCCCCCCTACGCTGGGCAAGCGAGGTCGATTTCCCCCGGCTGCCTGAATCACGGTATGCTAGGCGTCGGTTACGGAGTAGTATTGCGTTGGACGTGAAGCTTCAATTTCGGTGCCCGCATTGTGGCGAGGTGCTTCGCATCAACGCGAAGTACCTTGGGCAGGTGGGTTCGTGCAAAAAATGCGCCGGGCGCATTGCGCTTGTGGGGCATGAGAATCCAGACGTAGTTCAGGTGGCCAGCCTGGTGGACGATGGCGCGGGGGTGAAGGACAACCGCCCGGCCTCGGACGCCCAGCGGGCTTTGTTGCGCGATGTGGGCGTGCCCGAGGAGCGCGCGGCGGGTGCCATGCGGCATGAAGTGACAACGCTAATTCAAGTGGTGCGCGACGATGTGCGCGAGACAGAGCCGCCCACTAGTGCGCAGATGGAACTGCTGCGTCGCCTGGGGGTGACGGACAAAGAGCGCGCGCTGGTGAGGACCAAGGCCGAAGCCTCTCACCTTATCGAGGGCTTGCAGCCCAAGCCGACGGAATCGCAGGTGCAATACCTCAAGCGGCTGGGGGTTCCGCCGGAAAAGGTGGACAAGATTGCCACGCGCAGCGAGGCAGGCGAAATGATCGAGCAACTTCTGCGGCGCCCGCAGGGGTAGGGCAGGACGGGGCAGCCGCCGGAAACATTGGGCCGCCCCCGCTGGTCTTAAGGACAATCGCCTGCGTTTCAGGCTCTCGTATTTCTTGAAAGGACGCGTGTTGGAATTCAACTTCGATCCCGGGCTGATAGCCCTGCAATATTTCTGCCTGCTGTTTTCGCTCTGCGTACACGAGGCTGCCCACGCGGCGATGGCCGAATATCGTGGTGACAGCACCGCGCGTTTTCTGGGCCGCATCACGCTGGACCCGCGCAAGCACATCGACCCGCTGGGAACCGTAGTGCTGCCGCTGCTGGGCATCATCACCAACATTCCGTTTCTGTTTGGCTGGGCAAAACCCGTGCCCTTCAACCCGAACAACCTGAAGGACCGCGCAAAGGACCCGGTGTGGATCGCGCTGGCGGGGCCGGGGTCCAACTTGGTTCTGGCGCTGTTCTGTGCCCTGGTGCTAAGGGTGCTCTTGCTCTTCACCAATGCCGAACTCATCTCTCCAGATGTGTCCAATGCGCTGGTGACTGTGTTTCTCCAGCTGGCAGTGATCAACTTTGTGCTGATCCTGTTCAACGTTCTTCCCGTGCCGCCGCTCGATGGGCACTACGTGCTCAAGTATTTCCTGCCCCCCAAGGCCGAGGCCATGCTCGATAGCATCGGACCATTTGGCATCATTATCGCAGTCATTATCGGTGGCCGCTGGATACAGTTTGCCATGCCCTACTGCCTGAGCGTGGTGCAGTTTCTCGCCACCAGTGGCATGAGCTGAAACAAATCCCTACGGCTGCAAGTCCGGCTTAGGGGTTACTTCGCAGAACGGCATTTCGTGGTTGAGGGCAATCAGGCCCTCCGTGCTCATCAGCGAGGTGGCGATGTGCAGGCGGCGTAGCGAGTTCATGGCGCGCAGCGTGCCCAAGCTTGCATTGCTGATTCCGCTGCCCACGAGCCACAAGTGGCGCAGACCCTCGAAACGGCTGAACACCTTGAGGCCGTCGTCGTCCATGGGCACTTGGTAGAATTCAATCCATTCAAGTCGCTTTAGCGGCTCAAGGTGGTAAATGCCTTGAGCGGTTACGGCGGTGTATTTCAATGCCAAGCCGCGCAGCCCAAGCAGGTGGCTGACAAAGCTGAAGGACTGGTCCGTCACATTCTTGCCATTAAGGGAAATGGTGTGGAGCGCGTATGGATCCAAGTTGGCAAGTGCGGTCAGGTCGCTGGCTATATCGCTTTCCACCTCGAGCTTGGCATCTTTACCCGCAGGAATCTCGATGGTGCCGCGCGCGTCTCCGAGCAGGTCCCAGTCGTCCTCCAAA
>JBIKMR010000091.1:0-14575 GCA_044359155.1 Candidatus Hydrogenedentales bacterium
CTGCTGTGGAACATGCCGCAAGACACGTCCATCCTCTGCATGATGCAGCCTGAGCAGATTGCCCAGATGGCGGAAGAACGCGGCGGCCTGCTGTTCTACGCACACTCGGAAGAAGACCGCCTGTGGGATCTGCCCCAATACAAGGGCATGGAAATCTACAACATCCACACGGACCTCAAGGACGAGAACTTGGCGATGATACTGCCGAGCGTACTGCTCTGCTACAAGCGCTACCCCATGCTGTCCTTGCGCATCCTGTTTGATCGCCACCCCGACATCATGGCGCACTGGGATGAGCTGAACAAGACCCGCCGCATCACCGGGTTTGCCGCCAACGACACCCACCAGAACAACGGCATCCGCCTCATCTACAACCTTGATGGCCAGTTTGAACTGTGGGAAGCGGGCCCCAAGTTTGTCACCACTTTCTCCCCCATCGTCTCCTCGTTGCTGAAGGCCTATTATCAGCCTAAGGAAAAAGGCGAGACGGTACTGAACTTCTACATCGACAAGTACGAGCACAGCATTAACTTCTCGAACACCCATGTGCTGGCGCGGGAACAGACAACGGACTCGCTCATCGAGAGCCTGGTGCAGGGGCGCGTCTTCGTGGCGTTCAACATGCTGGCCCCCGCCAAGGGCTTCACCTTCTTCGCAGAAGACGGCCCCCTCAAGGCCGTCATGGGCGAAGACCTGGCGCTGACCCCCAACATGAAGCTGCGCGCCGAGGCCCCCCTTCCGGGCCGCTTCATCGTGGTGAAGGACGGCCTGCCCGTGCACACCTCCGAAGGCAGCACGCTCGACTATACCCCGCAGGAACCGGGACAATATCGACTGGAAGTGGAGTTGATGGTGGCGGGCGAATGGACCCCATGGATTTACACCAACCGCATTCGCCTCAACTGAGGCGGCAGAGGATTTTAATATGCACAAGCTGATTCTGCTGCGCCATGGACAAAGCACCTGGAACCTCGAGAACCGGTTTACCGGGTGGATGGACGTGGACCTGACCGACCAGGGGCGCGAAGAAGCCAAGGCCGCAGGTAAGCTGCTGCGCGAAGAAGGCTTCGAGTTTGACTGCGTCTATACCAGCACGCTCAAGCGAGCCATCCGCACCATGTGGATTGCGCTGGACGAGCTGGACCAGATGTGGCTGCCGGTGACCCGCGACTGGCATTTGAACGAGCGCCATTACGGTGCGCTGCAAGGCCTGAACAAGGCCGAGACCGCCGCAAAGCACGGTGACGAGCAGGTGAAGATTTGGCGCCGTTCCTACGACGTGCCGCCGCCCCCGCTCGACGAGAACGACGAGCGCTTCCCCGGAAAGGACCGCCGATATAAGGGGTTGAGCGACGCCGAACTGCCGCGCACGGAAAGCCTGAAGGAAACCGTCGAACGCTTCGTCCCCTATTGGGAGAACGTGATTGCGCCGCAAGTGCGCGCCGGAAAGAACGTCCTTATTGTCGCCCACGGCAACAGCCTGCGCGCCTTGGTGAAGTACCTCGACAACTTGAGCGAGGCCGAGATTCTCGAACTCAACATCCCCACCGGCATCCCGCTGATGTACGAGCTGGACGACAACCTGAAGCCCATCGCCAGCCGCTACCTCGGCGACCCCGAGGCCGCAAAGAAAGCTGCCGAAGCCGTGGCCAACCAAGGCAAGGCCAAGTAAATTAGGACAGAACCTGCCTCTGGGAGCGCAGCGCTACTGCGCTGCAAGCCACCGCAGCATCCGACCCAATTCACCATTCCCGGCTCCGTGCTCCGCAGCGCGGTAGTGCTGCGGTCCCACTTCTCCACGCCCCAAACGACCTACTAAAAACCATTAAAGCCGTATGCCGAATTCCAAGATGTTGTACCCGGAAACCCTAAAAATTTAATTGTTGACAGAATAGCCAACTTCTTCCCATTCCCGCAGGTGTCAAATTCCATAAAAAAGGGCTTGCGCTTTTGGGACTTTTGGTGTAGTTTGTAGTTTCGGCAGTCGAGAAAGGAGGTTGTGGGTGCTGCTGGTTAACGTTCCCGGACGGTCTGAGAAGGCACAATCGAAGACTGTGTTGAAGACGAATTAAATCACAAGCAATAAAGTACTCATCTAGGAGGAAGCGTAATGCGTAAGAAGGGCTTCACGCTCATTGAGCTCTTGGTGGTGATTGCCATTATTGGTATTCTCGCCGCTATCCTGCTCCCGGCTCTGGCCCGCGCCCGCGAAGCGGCGCGTCGTGCCAGCTGCCAGAACAACCTGAAGCAGTTCGGGTTGGTTTTCAAGATGTACTCGAACGAGTCCCGTGGCGAGCGCTATCCGGCGATCACGCTGCTCACGGGCGCGCCGCAGTACAACTGCAACAACCTTGACTCTGCTGGTGCCGCTGACATCCGTCAGAACGGTACCGGCTCGGCGCTGCTTTCCAGCAGCCCCGACAGCGTCATCCTTGAAGTGATGCCGTATGTGCCCTCGATCTATCCGGAATACATCTCTGACCCGAGCGTGTTCATCTGCCCGTCGGATCCCACGTTCTCGAAGAGCAACTTCCAGACGGTCGATGGCGAGTCCTCGTTCGACATCCTGTGCGACAACGCGGACTTCGGTCAGCTCGTTGGCGGCAAGAGCTACATCTATGTTGGCTATTCCCTCGACAAGCTTGACGTTGCCTCCGGCGGCGCGGTGCCCATGGCCGTTCCGAACACCGTTCTTGCCCCCCTTGGCCTCACCGTTCCAGCTGACCAGCTTGCCCTGAACACCAGCGCCCAGATTTCGGCCTGGTTGATGGGTCTTGTGCAGGCCTACGCCGGTGGCGGCGGCGATGACTCCGTCGTGTACGAAGACATCGACGTGGGTGGCCTTGAGTCCACCATCGAAGGCGCCATCACCCTTCCGGCCGGCTACAACGCCGCGACGGAGACCATTGGTAACGGCGGTGGCAACACCATCTATCGCCTTCGTGAAGGCATCGAGCGCTTCCTGATCACGGACATCAACAATCCGGCAGCCAGCGCGAAGGCCCAGAGCGAAACCTTCATCATGATCGACGCCGTGTCGACCAATGTTGAAGACTTCAGCCACCTTCCCGGCGGTTCGAACGTGCTGTACCTCGACGGTCACGTCGAGTTCTCGCGCTACCCGACCGCGAACCAGGACGAAGCACCGCAGGTCATCAATGCCCTCGTTGCCCGTATCCTTGGCGCCCTTTACAGCGGCTAATCGCAGCACCTAAAAGCACCCATAAATCTCGGGGGCCCGCCGGAAACCGGCGGGCCCCTCCGATTTTTGTCTCGTACACATCTTCTTTCGCAGCACGCGGTATGCCACAATACCTGCATGGAACCCCTCACCTTATTCCGCACGCGCATATTGCGCCTGTCTTTGCTGCTCACGGGCGTGGCCAGCTTGGCCGCGCTGGCGTGGAACGCCGACGTGGCAATGGGCGTGGTGATGGGCGGCGCGGCGGGTACGGCGGCCTTCTGGATGCTGGCACGCCGGGTGGAAAGATTCGCCGCCATGGACGCCACCCAGATCCAAGCCTCCGCCATGCAGGGTATGTTCGCCCGCATGGCGCTCTACGGCGCAACGCTCACGGCGGCCTATCTGGTCAACCCGGAAACCAAGGCCCCGCTCGTCGCCGCCGCGCTGGGGTTGCTTATTCCCCGCGTGGTGCTCTATGCCACGGCACTGCGGGGCAGCCTAGGAGCAAAGCGACCAGACGGATCAGGCTGATCCCCCTAATCCCTTACGTGCGCGCGGCCACCGAGTGACTTCACGGCTTCAGCGAATCCGGGGTAGGTAATGTTCACCGCTTCGTATCCGTTGATGGTGGTGATGCCGGGGAGCATAGCACCAGCGATGGCGAGGGACATGACTACGCGGTGGTCGCCGTGGCCCTCAACGGTGGCCGCGGCGAGGGGGCTTTCCTCGATGACCAGCCCGTCGGGCCGCTCGGTTATCTTTGCGCCCAACTTCTCGAGTTCCTGCCGCATCACGGCGATGCGGTCGGTTTCCTTGAGCCGCGCCTGCGGCACATTCACCAGCTTGGTGCTTCCCTTGGCGAAGCACGCCACCACGGACATCATGGGCAGGGCGTCGGGCGTGGCATTCAGGTCAATCTCGCAGCCCTGCAGCCCTTGCCCGCTCACGCGAATGCCCTCGGGGGTAACGACTATCTTTGCGCCCATGGCGCGCAGGTATTCCACCACGGCCTTGTCGCCCTGGGTGTCCCCAAGGTCCAAGCCCCGACAGAGGATGTCGTTGTCTTGCAAGGCCCCCGCCGCGAGGAAGAAAGTGGCCGAGGAGAAGTCTCCCGGTATCGGGCCGTTCACCGGCTGATAACGCTGACCGCCGGGAATGTCGAAGCTGCTGTAATCTTCGGCATAGGACACCTTGATTCCCTGCCGCTCCAGCCATGCGAGGGTCATGCCCACATAGGGCTTCTCGTTGAGCAGCGGCACGTCCAAGTGAGTGTCGCCCTCAGCAAGGGGGCAGTTGAGCAGCAGCGCGCTCACGTATTGACTGGTGATGCCATGCACGGTGGCGGTGCCGCCATGCAGCCTGCCCCGCACCACATAGGGCGGGCAGCCGTTGGCGCGCGTGGATTCCACGCTGGCCCCCAGCGCATTCAGTGCTTGCTCAAGCTGCCCACACGGGCGACGGTTCACCTGCTCGTCGCCTTCAAGAATGGCCACGCCTTCGGGCAACAGCGCCGCACTGGCCAGCGCCAGCAACATGGTGGTGCCAGAATTCCCCACGTCCACCACGCGGTCAGGCACCTGCCACTGGCCGCCGCAACCTTGCACTATCCAGGCATTCTCCGCCTGCTCAATCTTCGCGCCAAGGGCGGAATAGGCGTGGACAGCGGCCAACCCATCGGCGGACTCGAGGGGACGTTCGATAACGCTCTGCCCCTCGGCCATGGCCGCAATGGCCACTGCGCGAATAGTGTGGGACTTGGAGCCGGGTATATCGAGCTGCCCGCGCAGCGGACTGCCTTGAACTTCTAGCAACATGGGAGGGTATCCATAGGGGTTTAGAGGAGACGGCAAAGTATATGGACCCACCCGCCATGCGCACAAGCAGCCACAATGTATCCTTTGCCCGTGTGCTCCCCGGATGCTATGCTTTGCCCCTTACTGTCTTGAGGGGAACCATGCTCATGAATATCTGGGTGTCGCGGGCGGTGCGTTGGATGCTTCTGCTTGCCGGGTATGGTGCGCTTTGGGGCGCTACCCAACTGTTCGGAATGCATGGCCTGACCTATGTGGTTGCATGGGACCGCGCGCTGTCTGCTGCCATAAACCCGGACGCTTACTTTCCCTTTGTGGATGAATTCTTCCGCGCCGTAACGGATTATTCCGAGTTCACCATTTCCGTTCCGCTGGTATCTCTGGCCATCGCTATCGGCATCTATCGCTTCACGCAGATGAACCGTGCTCAGGCCGCGCTCTGGGGCGGTGGCCTTGTCGCGCTATGGTGGGTGGTGCTCTTCGTGGTTGGGCGTGATGAGGACCTCTCTTCAAGCGTGCTGATCGGGTTGGGGTTGGCACCCGTGTTGCTGCTTGTATTGGGAGCCGGACCCGCCTTGCTGAATCCTGCATTCAACACGCGGCGCTGGATAGCCGGGATGCTGTGTGTCGAGACCCTGATCGTGCTTGGGCTTTGGGCAAGCCGTAAGCTCTTTTGGAACGAGGGCCTGGTCGGCGCAAATTTTGTGTTCTTGCCCGTGTTGATTGCCAGCTTTGGCTTGATGGTCTATCTGTTTTTTTCCCTTGGCGAGGATGCCCTGCGCAGGTATACCCGCATATTCTGGCTGGTTACGCTGAGCACGGTCATGGTGGGATTGATTGCCACAAAGATCACCAAGGAATCCGTTGCCCGCCCGCGCCCGCTGGCGGAATCGAACAAGCCCTGGAACGAGGCGCTGCGCCCGATACCGGAAGAGACGCTTCGCGGTGCGAGTTCGTTCCCCTCGGGCCATACGTCGGGCACCTTCGCCATGCTTACCCCGGTGTTCTGGTGGACACGCAGCCGCCGGGCACGCGCGGGCCTGCTGGGCTGGGGCGTGTTGCAGGGGGCCTCGCGCATTTACACGGTGGCGCATTTCACTTCGGACTGCATCTTTGGGGCCATGCTGGGTTTTGGCACGGGCACGCTCATCTTCTTCTTGCTGGGTGGCCCGGCGCTGCGGCCCCCCGCCCCAACCGAGGCGCGGGCTTGAGCGTTCACCCGACAAAGAACTGAGACAATCGCACGATTTGTGGTATACATACCTTTATGAGTGAGAACGCAGAGACGGCCATGCTTTTTGGTATGCCGTTTTCCATAACGGAATTCGACGCCGTATGCGCCGCGGTGGATGCACGTATCCAGTCGCGCGAGCCGGGCTTTATTGTCACGCCTAACGTGAATCTGGTGTGCAACTTCCACCGTGACCCGCAGTTCCGCGAGGTCTATCCCAAGGCTTTCCTTTGGCTCGCGGACGGTATGCCCCTGATGTGGGTGGCGCGGATATTGGGGGTGCGTCTGCCCGAGAAGTTGAGCGGCAGCGACATGGTTCCTTGGCTCTCCTCGCACTCCGCCAAGGAAGGCTACCGCATTTTCTTTTTCGGCGGCTTGCCGGGTTCGGCGGACATTGCCGCGCAACGCCTTCGCCAGCGATATCCCACCCTTCAGGTGGCGGGTTCATATTGTCCGCCGATGGGTTTTGAGAAAGACCCGGAAGAAAACGCGCGGGCGATTAAGACAATCCATGACGCCAAGCCAGATATTCTCTTTGTGGCTCTGGGCACGCCGAAGCAGGAGCTTTGGCTAGACGCCCACATGCACGAGATTCAGGTGCCGGTGTCCATTGGTGTGGGCGCGGCACTGGACTTTCTTTCGGGCAAGGTGAAGCGCGCGCCGCGCTGGGTGCAGCGGGCGGGGTGCGAGTGGGTGTGGCGGCTGATTCAGGAACCGCGTCGTCTGTGGCGCAGGTACTTGGTGGACGACATGATGATCGTGCTGCTATTGCTGCGCGAGCTGGGCCGGGGGCGACGCGCACGCGCCGCCGAGGACGGCAGCCATGCCTGATAGGCCGGGCGCTGCCGGACGCCTCGCGCGCGCGCGCCCATGATTCCCTATTACATCGCGCTGCTCGGCTATATTCCAATTGCGGCCATCATCATGTCTGCGCGAAACAACGCGCTGGCCTTCTCGCTGGCCTACCTGGGCGGGCTGATGTTCCTGCCTTCGGGGTTGGACATTGAAGTGCCGGGCGTGCCGGACCTGACGAAGGACAACGTGCCGGGCATCGGCATCCTGATTGGCACGATACTTTTCCACCCGCGTATCTTCGATCGCTTTCGCTTGTCCAAGCTGGACTTCCTGTTTCTGCTGGGAATGCTGGCAGCATTTGTGACCGCCATGCTGAATGGCTTTGGCCCGCGCTTTGGGTTGTCGCAAATGGTGGACGTGGGCCTGAGCTTCATGCTGCCGGTGGTGTTGGCGCGCATACACCTGGGTACGCCCGCATCGCTGCGGACCTTTATGGTTACGCTGGTGCTGCTGGCCTGCGTATATGTGCCGTTCTCGATGTGGGAATTCCGCATGAGCCCGCAGTTTCACACGTGGACTTATGGCTATTTCCAGCACGTGTTTCAGCAACACATGCGCGGCACCTTCTGGCGGCCCATTGTGTTCTTCTACCACGCCTTGGCGCTCGGCCGCTTCTATGCGCTGGTGGCCTTCATCGCGCTCTACCCCGCACGGCGCGACTTGGTGGCGCTGTTCGGCCCCTATGGAAAATTCATCTTCCTCATTCCCCTGTTTGGTTTGTTGCTTGAGCAATCGATCAGCCCGGTCATTCTTTTCGTGTTCCTGTGCGTGCTGTATCACGCCGTACAGTGGCGGCATTGGGTGGTGTGGGTAATGCCGGTGATTGCGTTCACCTGGCTGGGCATGGTGTTTGCGGGGATAGAGGTGGGCTATGGCTCGGTGGGGCGCTTCACGCCGGTAAGCAGTGAGCGCGCGGATTCTTTTGAGTATCGCCTTCAAGCGTTGCGCGAATACCGCTCGGTGATCCTTAACCGCCCTTGGTTTGGGCATGGCGGCTTTGGGCATGGGCGCATAGAGGGCCGCGCCACGGATTCTCAGACACTTATCCTGTTGTTGAACCGGGGCGTGGTAGGAACCGCCGTGTACCTGGGCTGGTGGTTTGCGGTGATGTGGTCTGCCGCACGCACGGCGCAGCGATTGCGAGGCACCCCCATGGGCAAACGGGCAGCAGCCGTGGCGGGCTTCGCCTCGATAGCGCTTACGTTTACCGTGGTCGACGCGGCTATTGAGCACTTCCTGTTATTCCTTGTGGCAAGCGTATTTGCTATTGATCAATGGATGCGCATGACGCCGGGAGCGGAGCAATTGCCGAGGCAGCTATCGCTGGCGGCGGTGCGGCGGCGGTTGCGCGGGCCGGCCATCGAGGCGGCTCCATGAGTGGCGCGACGACAACGCCGGAGGTGAAACTCTTGTGCCTCTGCGCGGGAGACCCCACGGCCAACCGCCCCTTCAGCGGTTCCGCGCGTGCTCTATTTTCTGCATTGGACAGGCTCGGCTGTGTGCACGCGGCGGCGAATGTGCTGGGGTGGACTGACCCCTTCGCGCTTGGCGCTCCACCGATTCGCCTGCTGCGTAAGCTGGACCGCTTTGGCGTGGAAGAGCGCTACCGTTGGTCGCCGCTGTCGTGGTGGCGCAACACCAAGCGCGCCCATGCGGTGGCGGAAGGGCGGCCTGGGTTCAACGCGGTGCTGATGTATGGCACAACGTATAACCCCGAGGTGGACGTGCCGAAGTATGTGTACCTCGACGCTACCTCGGCGCAGGTTTCTTCTGCGCACGCCTGGGAGTTCGCGCACTTTACGGACAAGCGCGTGCGTCGCGTGATTGATTATCAGGACGCGATCTTTCGAGGCTGCACAGCGGTGTTCCCCCGGTCGCAGTGGACGGCAGATTCGCTGCGGAACGATTACCACTTGCCGGATAACAAGATTGTGGTGGCAGGGGCGGGATCAAATATCGACGACACGCCGCTGCCGCATGGGCCTTACGACCGGGCGCGCATCCTGTTTATTGGCGTGGAATGGGAACGCAAAGGTGGGCCGTTGCTGGTCGAGGCGTTTCGCAAAGTGCGGCAGGCGCTCCCCCACGCTACGCTGGCGATTGTGGGCTGCACGCCGCAGATAGACGAGCCGGGTGTTGAGATCATTGGGCGGATTCCCAAGGGCGATCCCGGCGGCAAGAGGCGTCTGTTGGAGGAATACCAGAAGGCATCCGTGTTCTGCATCATGAGCGAATACGAGCCTTTCGGGATTGTGATGATCGAGGCGCAGGCGAGCGGGGTGCCGTGCGTAGCGCCGAACCGGTACGCGTTTCCAGAGACCATTCAAGAGGGGAAGACCGGCGCCCTTGTGGAAGAGTACAATGCTGATCTTCTTTCGCAAGCACTGTTGACCTTGTTGTCTGACCCCGTGCGCCTTGCTGCCATGGGGGAAGCGGCGCGGCAATGGGTGGCGGAGCAGTGGACCTGGGACCGCGCCGCGCAACGGATTCGTGACCGAGTGGCGAAAGACCTTATCGACGGCGCAGGGCGGCCTATCAACGCCTGAATGATTGGACGAACGGAAAGCAGTCGCACCTTTGGAAGAATCACTCGGCACAAAGATACGCCGCAATACGCGCGTGGCTCTGCTTACGTTTGCTTGGGGACAGTTCCTCAACATCGTGCGGATGCTGGTGCTGTTTCAGTATCTCTCTTCTGAGGGCTATGCCCTTTGGGTCTTCGCCTTTTCCATCTCCACCTATTTCACCATCTATAACTTTGGCATCTCGAATGCATTCGTAAATTACACCGCCGAGCTGAACACGCATAAGGACTACGACCGGCTCAATGGGCTGATCAGCACGGGGTCCGCCGTGGCGTGGGGCTTTGCCGTGCTGGTGGGGATCATCCTGCTTACCTTCACGGAACAGGCAATCGACTTCTTCAACATCAGCGAAGAACACCACAGCGAGGCGGAGTTTGTGGTGATTGGCGTGGGCATCACCAGCGCCATCAACATTGGTTTCAACGCGTACCCCGCGATCCTCACGGGGCTTCAGCGGCTATACGTGGTGAACTATTGCCGCGTGGCGGTGCTCACTTTTGAAGTAGGCAGCACCTTCCTTTTCCTATATTTGGGTTATGGCCTACGCACGGTGATGCTGCTCTACCTTGCGGGGGTGCTGTTGAGCAACATCATCACGGTTTATTTTGCGCACCGTTACCTGCCGGAGTTGCGCATCAAGCTGAACCTGATTAGTTGGAAATACCTGCGCGACATGATAGGGCTGGGCAGCCGCTTGCAGTTGCTGGGTGTGGTGGCGTTGTTCGTGTCCACGCTCGACATTGTGGTCTTTATGAAGTTCGGCTCGGAGGCGATGGTGGGGCTATACGCGATTTCACAACGCGTGGCCGAGCGCGCCCAGGGAATAGCGCGGCAAGGCTTTGGCGCGCTGGCCCCGGCAAGCGCTGAGCTGCTTTCGCGCGACGACACGAAGATGGCACGCCATGTGTATGACACGGCGCAGCGTTTCACCGCACTCATCTCCGCCTATGTGTTTGCGTATATCGGCATGAATGCGGACTTCGTGATGCACTTTGTGATGGACGAGCAATACGACCCACTGTCGGTGTGGATACTCCGCTGGCTTGCGCTGGCAAACGCCATCCATTCGCTCACGGGGCCCGGCTCGTCGATGCTGCGCGGCGCGGGCGCACCCATGCGCGAGACCATTTACCAGTTCATCATCCTCGTGGTGTTCCTCGGCAGCTTCTATCCGCTGCATGAATACTGGGGCAATACGAGCAACGAGCTGGAGGAATCTTTCCGCAGCGAATTGTTGCTGGCCTGGCCGATTGCGCTGAGTGTGGGCTGCTTGGTGTTCATCCTGATGGCCAACCGGTTCTTCAAGGCCTCGCTCTTCTCGCCCTTCAACAAGATGTTGCCGATATCGCTTGCCGCTGTGGCCTTGGCACTGGGTGTGCATGAAGGCTGGGTGGCGCTTGGCTTCCCCGCGCCCACGGGGCGGTGGGATGCCTTCATGACCTGCATCCTCACGGGCGGGGTGTACACCGTGGGATTTGCCGCCGCCATGTGGTTCCTGCCGGGGCTTACCCCCAGCGACCGCGAGCAGTTGATCCGCTTCATTCCCGGCGGCCACCGCTTCATACGCTACGACTGACCCATATGAAATGAAAATCCCCCCGGCCTATGAATGGGCCGGGGGGATTTTGTTTATCGATTACCGTACGAGGTTTACCGTTTCCTGAAGCAGGGTGTCTGCTGCAGTGATGGTACGTGCGTTGGCCTGGTAGGCGCGCTGCGTGATGATGAGGTCGCTGAACTGCGCGCCCAAGTCCACGTTCGAGCTTTCGAGCACGCCGCCCACGGCGGAGCCGCGCGAGCCGGTACCGGGCACGCCGACCTGCGCCGCGCCGGAGCCGGGCGTTTCTCGGAAGGAGTTACTTCCAGTGCGCTCGAGTCCGCCCACGTTGGCGAAGGTGGCCAGCGCGACGCGCGCAAGGGTGCGCGTGAGGCCGTTGCTAAACACCCCGTTGATGTCGCCGTTGGAGCCAACGACGACGCTATCGAGCGAGCCGAGCCCGAAGCCGTTCTGGTTCTGCAGCGAGATGTCGCTCTCGACCAGGTCGCCGTTCGAGAGCTGGGTGACCTTCCGAAAGTCGAGCGTGAAATTCATGGCGTCGGGCGCGGTGTTGTTCGCGTTGAGCAGGCCAGCGGGAACGTTGATGTCGAAAACACCGTCTGCGGGGACAAGCAACTCGCCGCTGCTGTTGAACTGCACGGTCTGGCCGCCGAGCGCGGTGTCGATGTTCACGTTGTTCGCGACGCCGTTTATCCCGGCCGTTACTGTCCACTCATTGTCATTCACCTGGCTCTTGGTGAACGTGAAGGTGATGTCGCGTTCCGTGCCGAGTGAATCGAACACACTGATGGTGCGATTCACGGTTTTCGGCAGGGTGACGGTGGCGTTGATGGTGGGGTTGAGGTTGCCGATCATGGTGCCGGCGGTGGTGGTTTGCACGATGCCGATGCCGCCGAGCGGAATGGAGATGTCGCTGGGGGCGCCGGTGTCGGTGATCACGCCGTCTTCGTCGGCAAGGAAACCCTGCACGCGCAGGCCGGTGGCGGGGTCGACGAGGTCGCCATTGGCATTGAGCAGGAACGATCCATCGCGGGTGTAGACGTTGCCCTGGCCGTTGTTGAGCACGAAGAATCCGTTGCCCTGGATGGCGAGGTCGGTGGAGACGCCGGTGGTTACGAGCGAGCCTTGGCCGTGGTCCACGTCGATGCTGGCGATTTGCACGCCGAGGCCGATCTGTTGGGCGTTGGAACCGCCGAAGGCGCCGAGCGGGGAGGATGCGCCACGCAGCGTCTGCGAGAAGAGGTCTTGAAACAGCACGCGGGAGCTGCGGTAGCCGGTGGTGTTTACGTTGGCGATGTTGTTGGCCACGACATCGAGTTTGCGCTGTTGCGCCTTGAGCCCGGTCACGGCGGTGAAGAGTGCACTACCCATGAGTTGTGTTCCTTGTTGGTTTAGAGAAGATGGCCGTTTCAATCAGTCGACGGCCACGGGGCCCCTCACAGGGAGTCCGGCCCGATACGGTTGGTTGGGATGTCTGGGGAGGGCGCAACGGGCGCCACCACCACGGCACTGTCGATATTGGTGAAAACCCCGGCGGGTGCCTCGCCGGTGCGCATCGCGGTGATCACGGTGCGGTTGGCCACGCTGGCCACCAGCGCAAGGTTTTCCATCAACAGCAGGGATTCTTTTCCGCCGCGCGCGGCAGCCTGGTCCACCGCGTCGCGTATGGCTCCGAGTTGTCCGTCGCTGAGCGTAATGTTTCGATCGCGCAGGCGCTGCATGGCGTGGTTCGAGAAGCGGATATCTCCCTGCTTTTCGATGGTGCCTTGCAGCACGCTGCCGAAGTCGGGGCCGCGTGCGTCGGCGCGCGCGGGGGGGGCGGCTTTCGCCGCGCCGAGTTCGGCTGGGTTGAGTGATAGGGGCCTAATCATGGATTAGGACCCCTGCCCTGCGTCCTCGGGGGTGGTTTCCTTTGGACGCTCGGTGGCGATGCCTATGACGCCGGACATGGGCATGGGCTTTCCGTCCACGGTTAGGACGACGAGGCTGCCGTCGAGGTGTACGGAATCGACGCGGCCACTGAGGCGCTTGCCATCTACACCGAGTCCTTCGACAAACTTGCCGAGCAGGCCCTGCGCGGAGATGAAGTTGAGCTGATCGATGTTGCCGCTCAGGGTGTCGAAGTTATCGGTGTACCCTTCGAAGCTGTCGTTCAGGTTCTGCATCTGCTCGAGCGCGGAGAACTGCGCGAGCTGTGCCACCATCTGCTGGTTGTCCACGGGCTCGAGCGGGTCCTGGTTGGAAAGCTGTTGCACCAGCAACTGAAGGTAGGCGTCACGTCCCAGTTCGTTGTTGGGCAGCTCTTCCTTGGCCTTGTTGGTCGCCTTCGTTTGCTGGGTGGTGCCGGTGTCAGCGGCCTTGTCGGCGCTGGCCGCCCCTGCGTTCTGGATGATCTCTTTCTCTAGCGTGCGCTGAATGCCTTCGAGCTTCGCGCGGAAGTTCGAGACAATCGCCTGGCGTACCTGTGCGCGTTCCTCGCGCCGGGGGGACATGTTGCCCACCGAGTTCGCGCGGAACGAAACCAATGCATTCACGGTTGGTTTCCTCCTTGGGTTGTGTTTGGTAAAACGATCCGTCTTGTGTGGCCTGCACGAATAACTCAGACCATCACGTTCAGGCCGTCGCCCGCGTGGGCAGGCTGTGGCTTGCGAGGGGCGTCTGCGCGGTTGCCGTCTGCGCCTGCAAAGCGGGGCGCGCTCCAATGGGGCTGACCCTGCTGTTGCTGCTGCTGCGCCTGCTGGCCCTGCAGCGCGTCGTGCCCGGCGCCGGAGAAGTTCAGGTTCAACCCGCCCGACGAGGACGGCGGCGCAACCTGAATCTTCGCGGTGTCGAATCCTTCGCGCACCAACGCTTCGCGCAGGTGGTGCGTGTTGGCGTCGAGCAAATCGCGCACGGCCTGGGTGGCCGCCGTCAACCGCACCTGCACGTCGCCACCGGAACGGGTCACCTCGATCTGCATTTCGCCCAGCGATTCCGGCGTCACGCGAATGTGCATCCGCTGCTCGCCAGAATCCAGCAACTGCTTGATGCCGCGCTCGGCAAAGCGCGCCAGTTCGCCCACAGGCACTTCTATCGGCGCGGCCTGCGATGGCTGCACCGCGCCTGCTGCTGCGTTGTCTTTCAACACCGCACCCAGCACGGGCGGTCGCGCGCCGAACTCGGTGCCTGTGTTCGCCGCGCCGTCTTCGCTCGGCGCAACAGCGGGAGCATTGGCCTCTCGATGCAGCGACAAGGGCGCGGACTGCGACGTGTCGCGCGTGGCCGACACGTTGGCTTCCGCCAGCTTGGCAAGCAAGGGGTCTGCCTGCGTTTCGCTGGATTCGTCCACCGCATAGGCTGCGCTCAACTGTT
>JBIKMR010000092.1:0-14562 GCA_044359155.1 Candidatus Hydrogenedentales bacterium
CGCTGGCGATTCAGACGGGCGACGCGGCGTTGGTGGCGGATTACCTGAAGACCAAGCCCGTGGCTCCCTACCTGGACTACGAACGCGGCGGCACGCTGAACACCGAGACTCGTGGCGAAGCCGTGAAACTGCTGGCGCTGGTGCAGATGGACGGCCCGCTGAAGGACATGGAAGTCATCGTGGATCGCATCGCCACGGCGCTGGACCAGCCTTACTATACGAACACGCAGGAAGTGGCCTTTGCCGCCGCCGCGCTGGGCATGTATTTCGACAAGGTGAGCACGGACCAGTCCGGCGCGAAGGGCAGCGTGGTGGGCCCCGAGGGCACGCGCGAGATTGCACAGGGCGACCTGTTCACGCTGAAACACGAGGGCCCCAGCGGCGAATTCACGGTGACCAACACCGGCAGCACGGGACTCTACGTGAACTTCAGTCAATCGGGTATGCCGGTGAACCCCGTGCTGGAAGCCACCAGCGAGGGCGACATCACGCTGACCCGCAACATCACGCTGACCGATGGAACGCCAGTACCCGAGGGCAAGTACAAGCAAGGCGAGACCTACCTTGTTGAGCTGCGCCTGCAAGGTGGCAGCGGACTGGACAACCTGGTGATATCCGACCTGCTGCCTGCGGGCCTTGAAGTGGAGAACCCGCGCCTGGATGCGAACGCCCTTGCAGGCGCGAACATCACCGGGATGGCGACGCCCAGCCATGTGGACATCCGCGACGACCGGCTGGTGATCGCCTTCGAGACCGTGCCGTCATCGGACACGCGCTATTTCTACGCGCTGCGGGCGGTGACGCCGGGCAGTTATCAGCACCCCGGCGCGGTGGCGGAATGCATGTACGACGCGAAGTTCCGCGCGAGCACCGCGCATGGCCGGGCGGAGGTGGTGGAGTAGGGAAGAGATCAACCACGAAATACATCCGCCTACACGAAGCCGCTATGGCGGACACGCGAACCACACGAAAGAGGGTACGAAGTTAAGGTGTCGAATATGGAAGGCTGGAAGTCTGGAAACGGAAGACAGAAGGGGCAACGCCTTCAAACGGCGAGCGCGCTCCTCTGGTCCCCTCTTCGCCTGGAAGGGGGAGAGGGTTAGGGTGAGGGGGTTATCCGAATACCCGCTCGTTGCCAAACTCTGGTCGGCAATGCGCCCTATTCATATCCTCGTTGCCAAGGTCTTCTTGGCAACGCTTTTCTCCCTTTCGTGTGTTTTGTGTGTTTCGTGGTTCCTCTTCTCTTTGTTTCTTCCTCTTGATCTAAGCGTCATTCGTTCGGTGGTTCCGAGTGGCTCGTTGCTGGATCGTGATGGCGGCATTCTGTTTGCATCGCTCAATGCCGACGACGCGTGGTGTTTTCCCCAGCCACTTGAGGCGTTTGGTCCCAACCTGATTGCGGCCACGCTGGCGGCAGAAGACCAGCGCTTCCATGCCCACCCCGGTGTGGACCCGGTGGCTATCGCCCGCGCCCTTACGGCACGCTTCACCGGCGGCCCCCGCTCGGGCGCATCCACGTTGACGATGCAGGTGGTAAACCTTTCGGGGCATGAATCGCGCTCGGCTTGGGGCAAGCTGGTGCAGGCGCATCGTGCCCTGCGACTCGATGCGCGGATGGACAAGGACGAGATACTCGCGCTCTACTTGAACAAGGCTCCCTACGGCATGAACCTGATAGGGGCGGAAGCGGCGGCCCAACGTTACTTTGGCAAGCCCGCGCGCGAGCTGACCCTTGCCGAGGCAGCGCTGCTTGCGGGCCTGCCCAAGGCCCCGTCGCGCTATCAACCGCTGCGGCATGGCGATGCCGCACGCGCGCGCCGTGCCTATGTGTTGCGACGCATGGAGGAGGACGGCAGCATATCCGCCGAGGAACGCGCTCGTGCGGAAGCGGCACCAGTGGGGGCGGCATGGCATGAGTTTCCCAAGCGTGCCCCACATTTGGCGAAGCAATTTGAAGGGGCGCTCGCGCAAGGGCAGGCCGTTCCGCTAACGCTGAATGGCGCGTTGCAGGCGCATGTGGAATCGTTGTTGCCGCGCTACCTTCGCCGCTTCGACAATGCCGTGACCAATGCCGCAGTCATGGTGGTGGATGCGGCGTCAGGCGAGGTCATCGCGCGCGCGGGCTCTGCCGGGTTCCACACCGTGCCCGGTGGACAGGTGGACATCTGCACCGCGCCGCGCTCGCCGGGCTCGACGCTCAAGCCCTTCACTTATGCGCTGGCCATCGAACGTGGACTGATGTATCCCACCGAAAAACTGCTGGACGACACCATCGACTTCGGTTCGTATGCTCCGGAGAATTTCGACGGTGTGTTCAACGGGTTGGTCTCTGCGTCGCAGGCCTTGCAGTTGTCGCTCAACGTGCCCGCCGTTGCCGCGCTGGACCGCGTGGGTCTTCCCGAGATGCAGGCCTTTCTCGAGCAGGCAGGCATCACCACGCTCACCCACGCGCCCGCGCACTACGGCCTCGGCCTCACCCTTGGCAACTGCGGTGTGCGGCTGGACGAGCTTTGCGCCGCCTATGTCGCGCTTGCGAACGTGGGCGCGTATTGCCCGTTGACCTTGTTGCAAGGCGCGCCCGTCGCACCCACTCAACAGGTGATGCGGCCGGACACCGCGCTTGCGCTCTACACCATGCTCGAACACCCCTTCCCCAAGGAGCCCGCCGCCGCCATGGTGCGGGCCAGCAACGTGCTGCCGCGCGTGTGCTGGAAGACGGGCACCTCGACAGGGTTTCATGATGCGTGGACCGTCGCCTTCAACCGGCAATACGTGGTGGGGGTGTGGGTGGGAAATGCAGATGGGAAGGCCTCCCCGCGATTGGTGGGGGCGCTGGCCGCGCTGCCGCTGGCGGCGGCGGTGTTTCGCGCGTTGCCCGCATCGAACGCGCCCAGCTGGCCGGACACCACCGGGCTGCAACGTGAGGCGCTGGTGTGCGCGCGCAGCGGCCTGCCTGCCAACGCACTTTGCGCGCAGACCGAGACGGCGCAGTTGCCCTCGGGGCAATTCCTCAACCGTCGTTGCGATGTACACCGCCCGGCACCCGGCGGTGGCACGCTGGAGCGGTGGCCTGCCGATGCCCGGCATTGGGACTTGGCGAAGATCGACGCGGCACTGGCGCTACCTGAACCCGCCACCGCGATGGCGCGGAGTCAATCGTTGCGCATCACCACGCCGGTGGAGGGGGCGGAGTATGTGCTGACCGGGGAACCCGAGGGGGACCGGCTGCTGCTGCGCGGTTCGGTGGATACCGAGATGCCGCTGCACTGGTACCAGAACGGTCGGTACCTTGGGGAGTCCAACCCGAACGCCCCGCTTTACCTGCCGCTGTCCAGCGGAGAGCACACGTTGACCTGCATGGCCGACCAAGGCGCAACCGACAGCGTGCGCTACACCGTGAGCGCACCGGGCGAAAGTTTGTGAGCGTGGGGGAGCTTCGCTAGTGCGACTTAAGGAAAGTTGTACCCGGACTCTTTTGTCGCGCGGGCGAAACACGCCCGCAGGCGACAGCGGAACTGGATTCCTGCCTTCGCAGGAATGACACGGGGGGGTGGGTTTAGCCCTACCCTACCAGCGATTCCCACTGCTGGTAGAGCCCTTGCAGGTCGGCCTTGTAGGCTTCGTATTGCTTGGTGTGCGCTTCGAGCACCGCGAAGTCGGTGGGTAGTATGTGGGCGAAGCCTTCCTCGTACTCGTGCACGATGTTCTCCAGCGCCTCTATCTGTTTCTCCAGCGCTTCTTGCTCGCGCTGCCGCTTGCGCGCGTCACTTATGACAGGCTCTTTCTTGCCCACCTCTTTCTTGGCGGGCTTCTCTTTCTTCTCTTCCTTGCCCCGGCGAATCTTCAGCACGTCTTCGGTCTTCAGTTCGGCATCGTCGGGCTTGGAGTCGCGTGCCAGCTTCTCGCGGTAGGCGGTGTAGTTGCCCAGGAAGATGCTGGACTTGCCATCCTCGATGATCACCAGCTTGTCCACCAGACGGTCGATAAGTTCGCGGTCGTGGCTGATGATGACAATGGTGCCGGGGAATTCTTGCAGCGCCTGCTCGAGCGCCTCACGCGACACGATGTCCAGGTGGTTGGTCGGTTCGTCGAGCAGGAGCAGGTTGGCCTCGCTGAGGATCATGCGAGCCATGGCCACGCGGCTCATCTCGCCACCGCTCAGGGTGCGGATGGTCTTGAATACGTCGTCGCCCGTGAAGAGGAAACGCCCCAAGAAAGAGCGCACTTGCTCGGGCTTCCACAAGGGGCGCGCCGCATGTACTTCCGTAAGCACGTCGGCGTCGGGGTTCAGGTCTTCGTGGTTCTGGTCGTAATATCCCACCTTCACCTTGTTGCCCAAAGTCACCTCGCCCGTGATGCCAGGGTGGTGCCCGGCAATCTGGCGCAGCAGCGTGCTCTTGCCCGCGCCGTTGGGGCCAATGATGCCAACGCGCTCGCCGCGAAACACTTGGAAGTTCACGTCCTTGTACAGCGTCAGGCCATCGTAGCCCATCGTCATCTCTTTGGCTTCAAGCACAATGGCGCCGCTGCGGGTCACCTCGCCCAAGCCAAAGCTGACCGACGCGCGCTCTGCTTCGGGAGCGTCGATGACTTCAATCTTGTCCAGCCGCTTGATGCGGCTCTGCACGGCGCGGGCCTTGGTGGCCTTATATCGGAACTTGTCGATGAAGACCTGTTCCTTGCGCAGGCGCTCCTGCTGGTTCTCATACTCGCGTATCTGCTGCTCGCGCACCAGAATCTTCTCGTCGTGGTATTGATCGTAGTTGCCGGTGTAGCTACGAATCTCGCCACGCTCCAGCTCAAGAATGCGCGTGGCCACGTGGTTCAGGGTGCGACGGTCGTGCGAAATCACCAGCACCGTGCTGCGGCAGGTTTGCAGGTACGACTCCAACCACTCTCTCGCCTCGAGGTCCAGGTGGTTTTCGGGTTCGTCGAGCAACAGCATGTCCGCGTCTTGCAGCAGCACGAGCGCCAGCATCAGGCGGGTGCGCTGCCCGCCGCTCAGGGCCTTGAAGGGCAGCTCGAAATCTGCGAGCGTGAAGCCCAGCCCATGCAGCACCTGCTTGATGCGCGTGCGAAACTCATAGCCGCCGCGAATGATGAAAGCTTCCTGCACATTGCTGTATTCTTCGAGCACGTCTTCGCCGTCGGCCATGCGGTGCTCAAGTTCCGTCAGCAGGTTCTCCTGCTGAATCAGGTCGTCAAACGAATGCAGCACCACCTCGAAGATCGAGAGGTCTTCCGCTACGCGGGGAATCTGCGCCAGCGCGGCAAAGCGCGTGCGCTTCATGCGGTCCACCAGCCCGCGGTCGGGTTCGCTCTCCCCCATGATGATGCGGAAGATGGTGGACTTGCCGGTGCCATTGCGCCCAATCAGGCCAATGCGCTCGCCCACTTCAATGCGCAGGTCAACATCTTCCAGCACGGGCTGGCCGGAGAAAGACTTGGAAACTTTTTCGAGACGAACAATGCTCATGCGTGCTACTGCCTTGCAGGAATTGTGGTGGGGAAAGGCCGGGATTGTAGCACATGGCGGGTGCGGCGGGGAACTTGCGCGCGAAGGCGCGCAAGAGCTCAGGCCCAAGCCCGACCCGCCGCTGTTGCGCGCGCGCTACTTGTCGGTGCGGTAGAAGCGGCGGAAGACGCGTGTGTTGTCTTCGGAGTCTTTCGCCGGGCAGACCGTGGTGTTGGCGTTTGAGAGTTCAGAAGCGCTGGCCAGCCCGCCGAATGTAACGTTAAACTGGAATCCTGCCAGCGCGGCAAAGACCGCGTATGGGTTCGAGTATACGGTGGAGGAGACGGATTCCCTTGGCCCGGCGTTGATAGAAATATCGGGCATTGACAGCGTGGGCAATCCGGGTGCGTTCAGCGACAGCACGAGCCTGCCGATTGTTGCGGAGATGCCCGAGTCGGCGTGGCCTGCCGCGTTCGTTGCGCTTGCAGGGGGAGCGATGCTTTGCCGAAAGCGCAAGGCGTAGCCACGCTTCTTCAGTCCTTCGCTTGCCCACCGCCATGCTCCCTTGGCGGCGGGAGTTTTTCTTGGGGCGCGCCGCATGGCGGGGCTTGGTCGTGCTGCATTGGATTTCCTTGTCACGCGTGCATTCAAGGCCTATAATGCGAGTTTGTTTTTCTTATGGTCGCACTGATCCTCGCGGGTGGAGCGCGGGGTTGAGGATGATCGCGAATGCGTCATAGCGCGAGTTTGCTTACGTCACTCGAGGGGGTGAGCCTTGCTGCCTTTAAGGTGGCGAGAGAGTTGGCGGGTAATGGCCGCTCGGGCCTCACCGTGCGCTTTCTTTCAAAGAAGCTGGAGATGACGGAGGAGGAGGTCGAGTACATCCTCGACGTGAACCACCGGCTGCTCTTCATGGACCTGACGAAGGTGAAGATTGTGGCCGAGGGGCAGGCGGTGTTGAAGCGCATCTGCGACGGGCTGGAGAACCACGGCGACGTGCCTTCGCTGTTGCGCCGGGTGAAGGGCTTGAGCGCGCTCGAGTTTCGCCGGGTCGAGGAACTGCTCGGCATAGACGATACCACCACGAAGAAGGAAGCAGGCGAGCAATTGCTGGATGTCTGCTATCGCCACCCCGACGCGGTGGTTTCGTATGTGGCCACGCGCGGCTTCTCCCCCATAGCCAAGGAAGTGTTTGACCTGGTGTGGCAATCGCGCGATGGCATTTTGCCGGTGTCGAAGATTCGCGCTGCGCATGGCGGGTCGGACTACCAAGTCGAGCAGGCGCTGCAAGAACTCTTTCAGGGATTCGCCCTGTTCGAGATGTTCCGCTTTGACGCGGAAGACCGGCTGGTGCGGGTGGCTGGGCTGTTGAAGGAGATTCGCCAGTACCGCGAATCGAACGCACACAGCGGTGGCGAACGCCCCAAGCTGAAGGCATTGAAGCCGGGGCCGGATTTTGTCGAGTCGCGCCACCTGAAATTGTCGGAAGCCTTTTGCCGGATTGCTGCCGCCATGGCCGCGCGCCCCGTGCGCCTGCGCGGGGACGGAGACTTGTTCCGCGAAGACCGCCGCCGCCTGAGCGAGATTGTTTCGGAAGAGGACGACCCCTCGTTGAGTTTCTGCCTGTGGGCGCTGGAATCCATGAAGTGGATTCAGCGCGTGGACAGCCAACTGGAGGCGGGCGAGATTGAAGGGCTGGTGCCGCTGTCTCGCTTGGAGCGCCACCGGCAGGTGTATGGCTGGCTGTCGGGCCAACGAGAATTGCTGGAGCCGCGCCGCGTGCTCACCGCGATGCTGGACCATGTGAAGTCGGGACAGTGGTATACGGTGACGGACTTTGTGGACTTTGCCATGCGGGCGGGCGCGGACGACGAGCAGCCCACGCTGAAGTGCATGGGTGCGCACTGGAAGTACATCGGCCCCGGATCAGCAGGGCAGGCGGACAACCGGCTGGCACGCAGTTTGGAAGAGACCTTCTTCTGGCTGGGCGTCATCGAGCGCGGCAGCGTGGCGCGGGACAGCGCCTTCCGCATTACCCCGTTGGGCGAGGCGCTGTTGCTGAATGGCTCTCTGGATGAGCTGGCCAAGACCTACGTTGAGGCCAAGAGCAAGTTTGTGGTGCAGCCCAACTTCGACATCGTGGTGCCGGTGCAGGACACCGACCCGCTGTTGACCGTGCCGCTGGATCAATTCGCCGTGCGCACCAGCTCGGGCGCGGCGAACGTGTATCACATCAGCAAGGAATCCTTCACGCAGGCCGTGCAGGAAGGGCACGACGCCCGCGCCTTCGTCGAGTTCCTCGTCTGCCAGAACCGCGACGAGTCCCTGCCGCGCAACGTGGCCATGACGCTCGAGGACTGGATGGGCGGCATGAAGCGCGTGCGAATGCGCAAGGTATGGGTGGTCGAATCCCCCGACGCCCTCGTCATGGCCGACCTGCTCCACCGGCGCAAGTTCAAGAAATACCTAGAAGCCCCCGACCCCCGCCTGCTCGCCATCCTCGCCGATATGCCGAGGGAAGAATTCGAGAAGCTGCTGGAGAAGGAAGGGTTTATTGTTGAGTAGGGGGGAAGGGTGATTGTCGCATCCGTCCCATCCGACCCAATCTCCGTTACGAAACAGGCTTCCAGTCCTCGGCGCGCTTTTGGGCTTCGGCGATTTGTTCCGGGGTCATTTCCTTGGCGATGGTTTCAATGAAGTTGAGTGCGCCCTCGGTGCCGTTGAGGGCGAGGGTACACCACATGTACGCGGCGAGCAGGTCTTTTTCTGCGCCCATCGCCTTGAAGTACATCCATGATACGGTGATCTCGCAATCGGGGTTGCCGCGTTCTGCGCCGTAGAGGAAGAGCTTCAAGGCCTCGGCATTGTCCTGCGCCACGCCCCGGCCAGACAGGTAGGCGCGCCCCAGCTGCATCTTCCCCCCGATGCTATCCGCGTCGGCGGCGCGCCGGTACCACTCCGCACCCTTGGTCAGGTCCAGCGCCACCCCCTTGCCGGAGGTACACATCCACCCCAGGTGCAGCTGCGCCTTTTCGTGGTCTTGTTCGGCGGCCTTCTGGTACCAGTCCAAGGCTGCAGCATCATCCTTGGCCACCCCCAGCGGCACGCTGTACATCTCTCCCAGCATGTACTGCGCTTCCGCGTGCCCCTGCTTCGCCGCCTTCTCATACCACTGGCCGGCCTGGGCATAGTTCGGTGCTGCGCCGTTCCCGGTGAAATAGTTCCAAGCTATCGCCGTCTGCGCTTCGGCACCGCCTTTCTCCGCGTCGGCCCGCAGAGATTCCGGGGTAGGCTCCGCCCCCACAGGGAGCATGAGCAAGCACGCACAAGCCAGCGCCATCGAAATCATCCGGGTTCGCAAC
This sequence comes from Candidatus Hydrogenedentales bacterium, assembly GCA_044359155.1. Classification (GTDB taxonomy): domain Bacteria; phylum Hydrogenedentota; class Hydrogenedentia; order Hydrogenedentales; family JAEUWI01; genus WGMK01. The sequence goes on from JBIKMR010000092.1 coordinate 8,818, forward strand.
TGCATGACAGGAATCCTCCGCACGCTGCAAACAGATCCAATCTAAATCTACCCTCAGAACGGCAGGCCTGCGTCCTCTTCGTGGAACAGTGCGAGGTGGTCGCGGAGCATGTCTCGACCAAAGTCGTTGGAGAGGTCGCGCCAGGTGGTGTGGATGTGGTTGACCTCGTGCTGGGTGTTGGCATATTCGATGACCCAGCCGTTGCCTTGGATGCGATAGTAGTGCTTCTCGCCGGGCTTGGCGCTGCCGTACCAAGCGAACTTCACCTGCGCGAGTGAGTCGTCGGTGAGGGCCTTGCTACGCTCTTCGGCAATTGGTGCAGCCTGCACGTCGATGTACACCTGCATCAGCTCGCGCAGTTGCTTTTGCTGCTCCGGCGTTAGGTCGGCATAGGCAATGCCGGTGTCGTCGAGGCGTTCAGCTTCGGACTTCATGTGCGTGATAACGTCGTTGATTGCCTCTTTACCCACTATGGCCTTTGTCCTTTGTTCGTCGGTGAGCGCGAGCAAGAGTGCGCGGGCAAGGTCTTCTTCGGCGGCCTGCGGGCGTAGGCCTTTCAGGGGGCCGTCCATCACGCGGGCGGGGTGGGTGCCGATGAACTGGGGGGTGCTGGCCATCACGCGACCATCCCGTATCATCCAGTTCAGCGAGATGTGGTGGCCTTCCCAACGCAGGGACCACGGCCCCTTCTCACCGGGTTCGCCCCAGAGCGACAGAAAATAGGAGCCGGAGTTGTAGCGGTCGGGGGCTTCCTTGGCCAATTCGTCATCAATGACACGCACGAACTCGGTCTTCTCGAAGCCGCTGGCGCTGAGGGCGGTGCGGATCACGTCGAGCATGGCGGTGCGCTGTGCGTCGCTGCACCCGCCAATGGCCACGCCGGGGTGTTCTCCGGGGAAGAAGCTCCATTCGACGCGGCGCTTGTCGTCAAACTCGAAGCGCAGGCGGCTGTCCATTTCCGGCCCGAGCGCATCGCGCAGCGCCTGCACCTGGTTGATGAGCTTGGTAACTAGCGCCACTTCTTCCGCCTGCACCATGGGCGCAACGGCAAGGCACAATGCAGCCAACAACAATCTGAATCTCATTTCCCCGTCCCTCTTTCCCAAGCAGTGCCGCGTGGCGTTAAGGCACCAGCGCGCATTTCATGATGCCGCCGATTTCCAGCGAGGCACGGGCGCCCTTTGGCCCGCGCACGTATAACTCATAGACCTCGTTCGGTTTCACGGGGAACGAGGCAGTCCAAACCTGCGAGCCCACGTCTTCATAGAACCGGGTGCCGGTGCCGTCCTTTATCTCGAAGATGAGTTCACCGAACTGCTCCGAGGTGATGGTGAAGAACATTTCCCCCGCGCGCACGTCCAGCCATGGGGAACCGGTGGATTCCCACCGCACGCGTTGGGCAATGGGCACGTCGGCGTCTTCTATCGCCAGGGTGCCACCGGGGTCTGCCTCTGCGCCTTGGCGCTGCACAAAGCCGACGACCTTTGGAAACTCGGTGAAGGGATTGTAGAACTGGCCCAGCTGGATGCGCTCTGCCGAGAGCAGGGCAATTGGAACCAGGATGAACATGATGCCCAGATGCAAGCTCCACACGGCGACGGCTTGTCGGGGGGGGATCTGGAATGCGCCTATAACCAGCAGGGCGGCGGTAAAGGGGGGCAGCACGGCGAAGAGCCACATGGCGTTTATGGGCAGCCAGGTGCAAAGAAAGGCCACGCCTGCCGTGACAAAGGCGGAGAGGGTGACAAAGGCAGGCGGCACACGCAACGCCACCTTGAAATAGTTTATGGCGGTCCACAGCGCAAAGGGCCAGCCCATGTAGAGCACCGCGCCGAGGGTCAGGCGTGTGCGGGCCATGCCGTGTTGATACAGGTCGTACAGGTCCTGATAGCCGAGCGTTGAGTCTTCCAAGCGTGTGTTCATCAATAGCCGCACGGAAAGGTAGATGCAGATGACGGCGAAGGCCAAGCCCACAAAGCCGATGAGGGAGACAAGCGTCTCTATCGACGGGCCGGAGGCGATGGGGGAAAGGGCGCGTGCCTGCCGCCGCATTGGCGGGGGGGATGCGTGGTTCAGCAGTTCATTGCACTGCCAGCATCGCGCCTCTTCATTGCTGCTTTGCGCGCCGCACTGTGGGCACACAATGCCCATGCGCAGGTCCACGCCACTGTCGCTGTCGCCAATGCCCAAGTCTTCCTTGGACGTGTTCTTGGGTTCGGCGTGCAGGCGGCGGATGGCGCTCTGCGCCGTGGGGTGAGACGGGCTGATCTCGGCGATGTTCTCCCAGACTTGCGACGCGCCCATGCGGTCGCCCGCTATTTCCTTCACGCGGGCCAACTGCTCACGCAGGCCAATGTCCTCGGGCCAACGGGCGAGGCCCTGCTCGAGTTCCTGCATGGCTTCCTCGTGGCGGCCCAGGCGGTAATAGGTGGCGGCAAGGTAGCGCATCACGTTCAGGCGGGGGGACCACTCGTTCTTCAGGACGACCAGGTGATCGAGGGCGTGGCGGTATTCCCAGGACAGGTACATTTTCTTAGCCAAGCGCCAGCGCTCATCGTGGTCTTCCGGGTGCTCTTCAACATAGCGGGCGAGATCCCACATTTCCCCGGTTTCTTTATCCCGGACACTGGTTGAGCGCGTATCTTCCTCGTCGTCGTCGAACATCACTTCGTCCGCTTTCTGGCCTTGCGGTCGGATTCGCGCGTTGCCTCTTCTCGCTTCGCATTGCGCGCCTGTAATGCACTGTTGGCAGCAACGGTGACAAATGCCGCCGCCACAATGGCCATAAGAATCCCGGCAACAATGCGGCCCGGCATGGTGAGGGTATCGTTGGTAATGCTCCAGCTTAACCACACGCCCGGCCCGGCAAGCACTATGCAGGCCACGGCGAAGAATCCCCACCCGGCGTATTCCATCTTGTCGAGCAGCTTGTCCATGGCGCTCGCCCCTACCCGTGCAGCAGCGGGTGGTATTCCACCTCGCTGGCGGGCTTCACGCTGGCGGGCAGCACCATTATAAACAATGCCCCGCCCTGCGGCGCGGGATGCACGGAGACATGGCCGCCATGTTCCTGCACAATCTTGTGGGTAACGGCCAGGCCCAGCCCAGTGCCCCGCGATCCCTTGGTGGAGAAGAAGAGGTCGAAGATCAACTCGCGCTCTTCAGGCGGCACGCCGGGACCGTTGTCTTCGCATTCAATGCACAGCTCGCCCGCGTCGTTGCGATAGGCGCGCAAGGTCACCTTGCCCTTGTCTATCGCCACGGCATCCGCCGCGTTGCTCAATAGGTTCAAGATGCAGCGATACAGACCTTGCGAATCCGCCATCACCGGCCCACCGACATCGCCAATCTCGATGTTCACCTCTACGGCCTTCTGCACGAACAGCTCACTCATGGTGAGGTGGGCATCGCGGATGATCTCTTCCATGTCGCAGCGCTCGCGTGCGGGCACGCGTGGCTTGGACAGCGTGAGCATGTCTTGCACGAAATTGGCGATGCGCTTGGTGCTGCGGCGGAAGACCGGCCACGAGCGTTGCAGCACGTGCATGTTGTCCTGCGCCAGGCCCATGTCTATCAGGTCCGCGCTGCTGGTCAGCCCGGTTACAATATTCTTGGTGTAGTGCGACAAACCGGTGACCGCCTGGCCGATAGCGGCAAGGCGCTCATTGCGCACCTTCTCCTCAACCAGACGCGCACTGACCACGGCGGCTGCGGCGAGGGAGGAGAACATCTCCATCACGCGCATGTCGAAGTCAGTGAAGGTTCCCCCGTCCACCTTGTTCAACACCTCGAGCACGCCTACCAGCTCACCCCGGTCGAGCATGGGCGTCGCCAGCAGCGTGCGGGTGTCGAACTGGCTAGCCTCGTCGGCGTCGCGGAAGAAGCGCGGGTCGGATTGCGCATCAGTCACGTTGAATGAACGGCGCTCGCGCGCGGTCGCCCCGGCGATGCCTTGCTCCAGCGTCAGCCGCACCTCGCGCTTGAGCGCGTCCTGGTCTCCGGAGTCACCCAAGGCCGTGTGGAAATAAAGCTCATTGCGGACAGCGTCGTAAAGAATGACGGACGCAGCTTCTGCCCCAGCCACCGTCTTGGCCTCGTTCGAGATGCGGTTGAGCAGTGTGTCGAGATCAGTGAGGGCGGTGGTCAGGCGGTGTAGGCGATACAAGGCCTCCACCACGCGCGAAGTTTCTTCGCGCGAAGCCGCGTGCAGCCAAGGCATTTCCTCGTGCAATTCGCCCGACATCAGGTTCCCTCGGCCCATAACGGGCACCTGCGCTTTAGTCGCTGTAATAGGTTCAATTACGGCGGTTTAGAAGCAAGTCGCAGGCTTGAGCCGCATCATAGAGCACGTCTCCAACAGCCTGCAAACTTGCCGGGCACACGTGCTCGATGGTGTCTTCAGGTTTTGCGTGGAGGCGCACGTGTTCGGTAAGCGACCCACCGTACACGGGATCGACCAGATAAGCCGATTGCGGCAGCCATGAATGAACGCCGTATACATCGCGCACATGCGGGCCATTGGCGGGGAAATGGCGGGCGTATCCATGCCGCCCTGCATTGTCTTCAAATAAATCCAGCAGAGGCCGGTAGCCTTCCTTGTCTGCCCCCAGTTTCAGGTAGCAATCCCCCACTTGTTCCACTACCACCAATGCGGAGGGGCGCAGTGGAAAAAGCAGCGGCTCCAGCGTGGGGATCAACTCGGAGCTCTCCGCCCGGGAAGATTCCCCATGCAGCAGCCACACGAAGGAGATGCTCTGTCCCCGGCGGGTGCCGCCCAATGCACGCCCCAGTTCGAGCAGGGCAGCGCTGCCCGACGCCGCGCCGTTGGCACCGGGGGAATCGGTGGCGGTATCCAGCCTGGTTAGAAAGACCAGCCCCCCCTCGCTGCCCAGCGTGCCCCGACACTGTGCCGCAATACAGCCATTACCCATGGTGAGCACGGCAAGGCCTGCCTGCCGGGCCTCGCGCTCGACCAATTCCTTTGCCATAGTCAAGGCTTCGGAGCCGGTGGGGCGCGGCCCGAGGGCTGTTAGTGCTTCTGCCAGTGACATCGCGCGCTCGCCCGAAAATGGGGTGCGCGCGGCAGTGGGGGGCACGCGCTCGGATTCATCGGGGCGCAGCCCACGTTTAAGCCCTAGTGAACTCAGCCAAAGCAGGGCGAACACGAACACCCCGAGAAACAGGATGACCTTCACGCTGCGGCTGGAATTGGAAGCCATCGGCTTAATTCTCCAGACGATAGTCGACGTGGCGGAGGCTACGGCAGTTCCTTGATGCGAATATTGCGGAAGGCCACGTAGTTCTGGTGGTCTTGCAGGCCGATGAAGCCGCGCTGTAATCGGTACCTCAGCTCCTCGTGCGCGTTCATGTCGAGGTCTTGTACCACCACATTGTTGAGCACCGCCCGCATATGGCTGCCATTGAGGGTTATCTCGAGGGCGTTCCATTCCGCGCCGGGCTTCGAGGCTACGTAGAGCGGTGGCACGACCTTGTAAATCGCGCCCGTGCAATCGTCGTTGGGCTGGGCCCCGTGGTCGCCATGCAATTGGAACTCCATGCCAATCTTCGATTGGCGTGCGGCGCGCGGCGCGCGCAGGTAGATGCCAGAGTTGTAGCCCGGCAACAGCTTGTATTCAAGGCGCAGGGTGAAGTTGGCATAGCGCTTGGCAGAGATAAGGCTGCTCGCCCCTTCCTGCACCCATTCAATCTCGCCACAGTCTGAGACGTGGAAACCCTCGGGGTTGT
>JBIKMR010000332.1:0-4185 GCA_044359155.1 Candidatus Hydrogenedentales bacterium
AAGGTTGTTGGTTATGCCAACATACCGCTTGCCATCATGCCCGCGAAGCACATTGACGAAGATCATCTTCGTAGGTCCGGATGAAAAAATGGTCGGGGTGAGAGGATTTGAACCTCCGATCTCCACGTCCCGAACGTGGCACCTTACCGGACTAGGCCACACCCCGAGGGAACGGAGAGTGTAGCGGATGGTGGAGCGGGTTTGCAAGGAGGGTTTCTTGTGAACGTTGCGGCGGGGAACGAATAAGGCTACGGTTTGGGTTGTAGTAGTCGCGTTGCTGTACATTCCATGGGGCGAGAATCGCCGGGGGAGTTGCCATGTCACAGGGTAAGCCTGAGTTTGTTGGACCGGGGGGCGGGTTTCGTCCGCCAAAAGTGAAGCTGCCGAAGCGTGCCACGGGGTGCCTGATGGCGCTGGCGGTGTTTTTCCTTGCGCTGGTCGGACCGTACTTCGCGTTTCTGGACTACGTGGGTCCGAACGAGTACGGCATCATGGAAGTGCAGATGGGCGTGAGCCGGGGCATTCAGCCGGAGGTGTATCCGCCGGGATACACGCTGGTGATTCCTTTTGCACAGATTCTGCACAAGCTGCCGCGCGCCGTGCAGGTGCTGGAACTGACCATGAATCCCGACGATGGTTACGAAACCACGGCGGCTCTATCGTCCGACACAGTCTATCATGACCGGGCAGCAAAGATTCAGACCTCGGATGGCTTCTTCGTGGACGTGGACGTGTCGATCATCTACCGAATTGTAGATGCACACAAGGCCTTCCTTGAGTACGGCAGTGGCCGGGGGTACTTGACGAACGGGGTGCTGCCGCGCACGGAGCCTGTGTTGAAGCAAGCGCTGGGCGAATTGACGACGGAGGAGTTCTATAAGGCACCCATGCGCACGGAGCGGACGGACCAGGCGCAGGAGATGTTAAATGCCGAGCTGGCGATTCATGGCATCCAGGTGGAGCAGGTGCTGGTGCGGTACTTCAAATACACCGACCGCATCCAGGAGAACATTGAGGCGAAGAAGCTGCAAGACCAGTTGGTGTTCACCAACCAGTCGAAGCGCAAGGCGGCAGAGGCGGAGCAGAAGTTGAGCAAGGTGGGGGCGGAAGGGCAGATGCAGGTAAACGTGACGCTGGAAGAGGGCAAAGCCTACAAGGTGATGAAAGAGGCGGAGAAGGATTTGTATGTGCGGTCGCGCGAGGCGGAGGCGGACTTGCTGGTGGAGCTCGCCGAGGCCGAAGGCACCCGGATGCGCAATGCAGTGATGCAGGCGCCGGGGGCGGACCGTTATGTGGCGATGGAAATGGCGGGCCTGTTGAACGGGCTCGAGTTCATCCTGCTGCCTTCGGGCGGGGACGCGAGCATGATTCCGCTGGACCTGGACAAGATGCTGACGATACTGGGCGTGCGCACGGGGGAGACCGGCGGGCCACCGCCCACGGCGGCAAACCCACGGGTGGAGGAATTGATGCGCGATGCCGAGGCCACGGCGGAAGCCGCGCGCCAGCAGGCTGCCGAGCCACTACCTGATCTGTTGGATTCCGTGCCTACGGAAGGGGAGGTTGTGCAATGAAACACCTGACACGCATAACGATGCTGCTTGCCTTGGTTGCTTCTGTGCCGGTGCTCACGGGGTGCATTCCCATGCCTTACCGCACCGGGCCGACAGAGGTGGGGGTGCGCACGGTAAAGTGGTCGCTGTTGGGCAAGGCGGGGGTGGAGGAGAAAGTCTACGAACCCGGCACTACGCATTGGTTTGTGCCCTTCTTCACGGACTGGCACACCTACGACACGCGCCTGCAAAACCTGGAGATGACCGCCACACCGGAACGGGGCGACCGCTCGGGTCGGGATGACCTTTTGTTCAAAACCGTGGACGGCAACGATATCAGCCTGGACGTGATCATCTCTTACAAGATCATCAAGGAGCGAGCGCCGGAGATATTGCAGAACGTGGCGCTGAACGACCTCGAACTGCGCGAGAACATTGTGCGCACGATAACGCGCAGCAAGCCGCGCGACATCTTTGGCGAGCTGAACACGGAAGAGCTGTACATTGCGGAGAACCGGACAAAGAAGTCCGAGGATGTGCAGCGGGTGTTGAACGAGATATTGTTGCCTTATGGCGTGGAGGTGACCCAGGTGGGCACACGCGACTATCGCTTCAATCCTGAATACCAGCAGGCCATTGAAGAGAAGAAGGTGGCGGACCAGGAGGCGGAGAAGCTGAAGTCTGAAACGCGCGCAGTGGCGGAAGAGTTCTTGACGGAAGTGGAACGTGCCAAGGCGCAGAACGTTAAGATTGAGCAGGAAGCGGATGGTGAATACCGTCGTGCGGTGATCGAGGCGGATGCCTATTTCGAGCAGCAGACGAGCATAGCGCAGGCAATCCTTGCGGAGGCCAAGGCGCAGGCCGAGGGTATCCGCGAGATGAACGCGGCGCTAGCCGGCACGGGCGGGGAGATGATGGTGAAGCTGAAACTGGCGGAGGCGCTGAAGGACAAGCGGATCATCATGCTGCCCACGGGCGGCGAAGGCGGGATGGATGTGCGGTCTACGAACGTGAACCAGTTGCTGGAGACGTTGGGGATTCAGCAGTTGGCGAAGCCGGTGGCTACGCCTTAGGGAAGAAGCGCAAGAGTAACCGCGAAATACACGAACCACACGAAATGGGGAAGTGCCTTGAGTGATTGCGTGTGAGCGGGGTATGCTCTCGGTTCGATTGATGGGAATCTTTTGCGAGAGGGGAGAGCGTCATGTCGGCTGATATGCTTGGTGCGCCGAAGCGTTGGAATGAGGGGCTGACCAAATACCACTACCTCGTGTTGGGTGTGGCGGCGTGTGGTTGGCTGTTCGACACGATGGACCAATGGTTGTACGTGTTGGCGCGCGGCCCGGCGCTGCGCGATTTGTTGGGCGAGGGCGCCACCGATGCGGCAGTGAAGGCGGCGGCGGGCGACGTGCAGGCCATCTTCCTTTTTGGCTGGGCCACGGGCGGGTTGTTCTTCGGCATCATTGGCGATCGGCTGGGCCGAACGCGCACGATGGCGATCACGGTGTTCATCTACGCGGTGTTCACGGGCCTAAGCGGCTTTGCGCAAAACTATTACGACTTTGCGTTCTATCGCTTCCTGACGGGCTTGGGCATTGGTGGCGAGTTTGCCGCAGGTGCCGCGCTGATTTCGGAGGTGTTCCCGGCCCATGCGCGCGCGCGGGCCTTGGGAATCATGCAGGCCTGCTCGGCGCTGGGCAACATGATGGCGGGCTTCATCGGGCTGGTGGTCTCCATCAACGTGGAAGACGAGGCGCGCTGGCGCTACATGTTTATCATTGGCCTTGCGCCTGCGTTGCTCATCTTTGTGATTCGCGCCTTTGTGCGTGAGCCCGACCAGTGGAAGGAAGCCAAGGCGCAGGCCGCGCGGGGCGAGATTGAGCTGGGCTCGTTGAAGCAACTGTTTGGCGTGCCGTGGCTGCGACAACGCGTGGTAGTGGGCATTCTGCTGGCGGCAGTGGGGGTCATTGGATTCTGGGGCATAGGCACCTTCACGCCAGATTTGCTGCGTGAATCGTTGATTCCCAAGGACCCGGTGGCGCTGGAGAGGAATGTGCAGGAGTGGGTAGAGATTGGGCTGATCAGCCAAGAGCAGCAGGTTGCCATCGTGGCGGAGCAGGCGGACGCGGCTGCCCCCAAGCCGGTGTCGCGCCAGGTGCTCGAGCAGTGGGCCAGCATCGGCGTGATCGTGCAGAACTTCGGCTCCTTCTTCGGAATGCTGGCCTTCGCCTTCATCGCCGAGCGTATAGGCCGCAGGCCGACCTTTGCGATTGCGTTCGTTGCGTGCCTGTTTGTGGTGCCGATGACCTTCCAGTTCACCACGGAGTGGTACCACATCTTCATCATGTTCCCCGTGCTGGGGCTTTTCACTTCGCTGTTGTTCGGCGGCTACGCGGTTTACTTCCCGGAACTGTTCCCCACGCGATTGCGCGCCACGGGTACGGGCTTCTGCTACAACGTGGCCCGCTATGTGGCCATCGCCGCGCCGAGCCTGTTTGGCACCCTGAGCGCCAGCTATGGCTTTGCCAACGCAGCCACCATCATGTCGGTTGTCTTCGTGCTCGGCCTGGTGATTCTGCCCTTCGCTCCCGAAACCAAGGGGAAGCCCTTGCCTGAATAGGGAAGCTTAACC
>JBIKMR010000093.1:0-14537 GCA_044359155.1 Candidatus Hydrogenedentales bacterium
TGGAAGCGTCGGACAACGCCGAGGAACTGAAGATGATGTTGCAAGGCATCAACCTCAGCTCGCGCCGTGGCGGCATCCTGCGCTAATCCCTGCCTTGTCGGCATCGACGTCTACACCCGCCAGATGGCGGACATGATCGCCCTGCGATTCGACCCCGAATAGCCCCCTTAAAAGTCGACTATTTCTACCTCACTTTTATCACACCATCTCTCGATTCTGAAAGGCTTGGGGCCACGGGCAAATCAATTGCCGGGGATAGGAGGAGATCTTTTGTGTTTGCATCTTCCTTGCCGCGCCAGCACAATTCCCGTTCCGGGGTGTATTCATGAAACTCTTTCTCGCCAAACATTCTCCGCTTGTGATACTTGCCGCGTTGAGCCTTGGGCTGGCGGTATATTCCGCCGAGTTTCGCAGCCCTAACAACCTGACGGGTGTGGCCACACGCACTTCGGAAATTGGGGTGCTAGCCACCGGCGAGCTGCTGGTGATTCTTACCGGGGGAATCGACTTGTCGGTGGGTAGCGTCGCGGCGCTGGGCGGGGTGGTGGGGTGCATGGGGATGAAGTGGCTGGCAGGCGGCGCGTTAGCCAGCGTGCCTTGGGTGGCCACGTTGCTGGGCATCTTGCTGGGCGCCGGGGTGGGGTTGGCTTGCGGTTTGCTCAATGGGCTGCTTATCACGCGTGGGCGAATTCCGGCGTTTATCGTGACGCTGGGGATGATGATGGTGGCACGCGGCGCTTCGCTGATTCTTTCGGAGGGCAAGCCCGTGTATGGCCTGCCAGACAGCTTCTATTGGCTGGGCGGCGGCAAGGGCTGGTGGGTGCCGGTGTTGGTTACGCTTTCGGTGGTGTTATTCTTTACGCTGGTGCTGAACTTCACGCGGTTTGGACGCGGGCTTTTTGCGATTGGCGGCAACATGCAGGCGGCCCGGCTTTCCGGGTTGCCAGTGGACCGGTACCGCACGATGGCTTTTGCCATCAGTGGCACGCTGGCGGGGTTTGCCGGGGTAATGCTTGCCAGCCGTACGAGCGTGGCCGCGCCCACGGCGGCGGAGATGTATGAACTGAACGCGATTGCCGCGTGCGTGATTGGGGGGGCCAGCCTGATTGGCGGCGAAGGCGGCGCTATTGCCGCGCTGGCGGGCGCGCTGATCATGGTCATCCTGCAGAACTTCTGCAACTTGCAAGACATCCAGTCGTATTGGCAGCAGGTGCTGGTGGGGTCGCTGGTCGTGCTGCTCGTGTTCTACGACAACTGGAGAAAACGCCGAGCTGGGCTGCTCAGCGACTAGGAGCTCCTGGCTTCCGAACATTTTCCACGCTGCGGGCGTGGGGATATGGCAGACAGCCAGTTAGACTTCAGCCGTAGTGTGATCGAGCGCTTTGCGGACGGCGGCTGCGAGGTCGGCCCCGAGGATGGGTTTGTAGATTAGGTCGGCAAGTCCGATGTCCTTTGCCACTTCGGGGGACAGGCTTTCGCTAAAGCCCGTGGCGATGATGACGGGCATGGTGGGACGCTCGGCTAGAATGTTTCGTGCCACGTCTGCGCCGGTCATCCCGGGCATGGTCTGGTCGAGCAGCACCATGTCGAACTGGTTTGGGTCGTCTCGGAAATGGCTGAGGGCGCGGATGCTGTTGTCGAAACCGGTGACGGTGTAGCCGTAACGGGTGAGGACTTCTTTCCAGAGTTCGACCAGCTGGGGTTCGTCGTCCACCACTAGCACGCGTTCGCTGCCGCGCAGGCGATCGGCGGGGCACTTTACGGGCTCTTGCACTTTGCCATCGTACACGGGCAGATAGACCTCGAACTGCGCGCCCGACCCGAGCCTGCTGTCGCAGCGGATGCCGCCGCCCATGCCGGTGACGATGCCGTGGACAATGGCCAAGCCCATGCCGGTGCCTTCCTCGACGGACTTGGTGGTGAAGAAGGGGTCGAAGATGCGTTCCTGTGCGGCGGGGTCTATGCCCTCGCCGGTGTCGCGCACGCCTATGTAAACGTAGTTGCCCGCAGACAGTTCGCCGTCGATGGTGGACACGGGCGCGCCCGAGCTGAATTGCTTGACGGTGACGGTCATCTCGCCGCCCTTAACCTTCATGGCGTGCTGGGCGTTGGTGCAGAGGTTGAGTAAGACCTGATGCATGTGGACGGTGTCGCTCAATACGGCACCGGTGTCGTTGGCGATGTTGCGCTCGATGCGGATGTTCACCGGACAGGAAACATCGAGCAGGGCCAGCACTTCCTGCGCGATCAGGTGGGGGAACACGGGGGTCTTTTGCTGGTCAGCTTGTCGGCTGAAGAGCAGAATCTGGTGGGTGAGGTCCTTGGCGCGGTTGGCTGCCTTGAGCACTTCCTCGTGGTAGCGGCGTTGGTCGCTACCACCGGGCAGGCGTTCGATCGCCAGCTCGGTGTAGCCGAGTATCGAGGCGAGGATGTTGTTGAAGTCGTGTGCGATGCCGCCTGCCAGCGTGCCGATGGCCTGCATCTTTTGCGCCTGCCGTAGCTTCGCCTGCAAGGCGGTCTTGTCTTTTTCCAAGCGGTTGCGGTCCTGGATTTCCTGGCTCAACATGCGGTTGGCAATGGTCAGGTCGAAAGTTCGTTCCTCAACGCGGTTCTCAAGTTCGACATGCGCGTCGCGCAGTTTCTCCTCGGCGTGCTGGCGCTGCTTGCATGCGCCGATCATCTCGCCCGCCGTCTGGAGTATGCGTACTTCATGCTGCGCCCAGTGGCGCTCGCGCTTGGCATCTTCAAAACCCAACACGCCCCGCCATGCGCCATCCCAGAAGATGGGCAGGAGGAGGGCGGCGCGCGCGCCGCTGTCGCGCAGGGCTTGCAGGTGAGTTTCGTCGTGCGGGCCAGCGGTGTTCAGCGCAAGCGAATCCCCCGATACCAAGGATTCCCATGCATCGCGGGGCAGGCTGTCAAATACGGTCTTTCCCGTATCCACCCCCCATGCGGAATCGAGAACGGGCGCGGCATTGTTATCGCCTGTGGTCACCCAGAGGTAGGCGCGCTCGGTTTCGCTGGCCTCGGCCAAATGTTTCAGCGCCTCGGTAAAGGCACGCTTGGGGGTCTCGCCTGATACCAAGGTACGGGAACAGGCGGCGAGGCCTTCTTCATAGCGCAGTTTCTCTTCGAGCTTCTCCTCGAACTTGTGCCGTTCTGTCAGCTCGACCGCGAGGCGCATGTTGCGGTCGGCCAGCTCGGCGGTTCGGGCTTCCACCTGCTGTTCGAGGCGATCGCGTGCTTCTTTCAACTCCAGCTCTACCTGTCGGCGCTCGGCAATGCTCTCTTCGAGGTGCTTGCGCTGCCGCTTCAGCTCTTTGCGTTGCACTTCGCCGGTGATCAGAGCAACGAAGGAGGTGGCCATGAGCAACATGCAGCCAGAAATGAAGATGCAATGCTCGACGAGGAGGTGTACGGGGTGGCGGCGCGCGAGCAGGGCATAGCTCTGCACTGCCTCGAACTCGTCCACCACGTCGCTCAACTGCGCGATGACCAGCAGCACCAGGGCGGCGGCCAGCATGAGGCGCAGCAAGGCATCTTTGCGCAGGAGGAAAAGGAGGTAGAAGGAGCTGACCAGCAGCAGGACGGTGGCGACCATGCCGCCGACGTCGCGCTGGGTGCCGTCCATCAGGCCGGTGGTGTAGGCCACGCGGGAAAACATCTCTACTGCCCAAGCAATGGCCAACGGCACGCAGGTGCGCAGGAAGAGGGTGCGCCCCTCGGCAGAATACCCAGAGTCATCTCGGCGAGTTGTGGAATCGGAGTGATGAAAAGATTTGCGGCCGCTCATGATATCCCCGGAATACACACAGACTATCCGCGCAACGCAACGAGCAGGATTGTACCACAAGCTGATCCAACTGCATAGCTGCATTGGGGAGGTTTTTTCACTGGGCATTCGCCGTGGAAGCTGGGGCAAGGCGCCCTTCACGCAGCTCGAAGAGGGTGTTAGAAAGGCGTTCGGCCTCGGTGCGGTCGTGGGTTATATGCAACACGGTTGCGCCAGATTCGCGGGCTACCTGCGCCAGAAGTTCGCACATCTCCGCCCGAGTATCGTGGTCCAGCGAGGAGAGGGGTTCGTCAAGACAAAGCACGTTGGGGCGGGCAGACAGGGCGCGCCCCAAGGCGACGCGCTGACGTTCGCCGCCGCTTAAGCCAGCGGGATGTCGGGTCAGGAGGGGGATGATTCCAAGCTGGCTCGCCACCTGGGAGACGCGCTCGCGGATGTCGGCTTCTTTCCAGTCGCGTAGCCGAAGAGCAAAGGCGAGGTGCTCGGCCACGGTCATGGTGGAGAAGAGCGCGCCTTCTTGCGGCACAAAGCCGATGCCGCGCTGGCCGGGGGGAAGGCGGGTGACATCTTCGCCACAGACCTGGACGCGCCCCTGCTGAACGGGGCGAAGCCCGCACACCGCCTCAAGCAGGGTAGTCTTGCCACTACCGGTACGCCCCATTAGCACGGCATAGCCGCCGGTGGGAATGGACAGGGATATCCGTTCCAAGCGAAACGCCCCCGCAGCAACGGTGATGTCGTCCAACTGAATCATGCGGCAGAGACTAGCGCGCGGGGGGCGTGATGTCCAGCGGGCCGGAGAGCGAATTCCCTTTGCCGAGGTCCCTTTGCAGGCAAAGAGTTTGGTATGATCGCCATTAACGTTTGGAGAAGTACACGAATGATGGCTGATGAATCGTTGGAAGCACGGACGCCGATGGCGAAATCTACGGTGATTGTACCCGTTGGAAGCAAGGGCGCTCCCCAGGCGGGGCCTGCTTTGGTGGTGTTGTCGGGGTGGGAGATTGGTTTGCAGGTGCCGGTGGCCAGCGCGCGGCTGCTGCTGGGCAGGGCACCGGGCTGCGACGTGGTCGTCGCCTCCAATTCGGTGTCGCGCGAACACGCGCAGATTGAGGTGGTGGACGAGCAGGGCAAGAAGGCGGTGTACATCAGCGACCTAGGCAGCAGCAACGGCACCCAGGTAAATGGCACGCCAGTGGTACGCGCGAAGCTGGCTCCCAACGACAAGGTGCGGATGGGCGAGGTGGTGTTTCGGTATATCGAGAACGACGGCGAAGAGCAGCGCTACCACGAGGAAGTACATCGCCGTATCCACTTGCACCAACTGACCGGTCTGATGACGCGGGACTCCTTCAAGGAGCGCATGTCGTCGCTGGTGGAAGGCACACGTGAGGGCTCGGTGCATTGCCTCGCGATGACCGACCTCGACGGGCTCAAGCAAATCAACGACACCTACGGCCACGAGGCGGGCAGCGCGGTGATCACCACCATGGGCGAGATGTTTCGTCAGGTGTTGCGCGATCAGGATTTCGGCGGCGTCTATGGCGGCGACGAGTGCATGGTCTGCTTTCCCTTCACCCCCCTCAGCGAGGCGCACAAGACCATGGAGTGCCTGCGTGCCTCCATAGAGCAGCACCGCTTTGTGCATGACGAACACCTGTTCCGACTGACCATGAGCGTAGGGCTGGCCGCATGGCCGCAACATGGCGACTCGATGGACGAGATATTGAAGGCGGCAGACGACGCGCTTTACCAAGCAAAGCGGAATGGCCGCAACCGGGTGGCTCTCGCAGGCGGCACAACGGTTTAGCGCCGGGGGTTTGATGCACATCCAGATTCTAGGCGCGGGCAGCTTCGGCATTGCACTGGCACGCGTGCTGGCGTTGAACGGCCACGCCGTCTCCCTCTGGGGGCGCAACCCGGAACGGCAAGCGGCCTTGCGAGCCACGCGCCGAAGCGCGGACTATCTGCCCGACGTGGCGCTGCCCGAACGGGTGGACGTGGTGGATGAGCCACTTTTTGCGTGTGACATGACGGTCATCGCCGCGCCATCGCACGCGCTGCGCTCGGTCATCGCGCCACTTAACCTCAGCCAGTGCGGCGTGCTGGTGAGCCTGACCAAGGGTATCGAGCAAGGCACGCTATTGCGCATGAGCGAGGTGATTGCGGAACACGCGCCGGGGCAATCTGTGGTCGCGCTCTCTGGCCCCAGCCACGCCGAAGAAGTAGGCAGGGACAAACCAGCATCGCTCGTCGCGGCATCGCTGGATGCTGCCGCCGCAGAGATGGCGCAGCAGGCCTTTCGCGGCCCGACCATGCGGGTGTATACCAGTGAGGATGTGATCGGGGTCGAGTTGGGTGGCGCACTGAAGAATGTTATCGCCATCGCGGCAGGCGCCAGCGATGGCCTCGAGCTGGGAGACAATGCCAAGGCTGCACTCATCACGCGAGGTCTCGCGGAGATCTCGCGCCTTGGCGTCGCCTGCGGCGCGAATCCCTTAACCTTTGCAGGACTCAGCGGCATGGGCGACTTGATTGCTACCTGCTGCAGTGGACACTCCCGCAATCGCGCGATAGGCGAAGCGGTAGCCAAGGGCAAGAGCGTGGACGAAGTGCTCGGCAGCATGAAGATGGTGGCCGAGGGCGTGAAGACAACGCTCTCCGCCCGGGCGCTGGCAGCAAAACACGGCGTCGATCTCCCCATCGCCGAGGCTGTACACCAAGCGCTTTTCGAGGGCGTCTCGCCAGCTGTCGCCCTCGCCCGCCTGATGATGCGCGAAGCCAAGCCAGAGCGGGGCTAAGACCCACTCCGCCAGGTATCGATCAAATCAATTGCCCTGAGTGGGATGCGAAGGGTTTTGTTCAAGTGCGTTGAGGGCGTGCCTTGCGGCTTCTTGCTGGGCGGCTTTCTTCGAGCGGCCCTCCCCGCTCCCTTGGGTCTCGCCTTCTATCATGACGACCACTATGAAGCGCTTATTGTGGTCGGGGCCCATCTCTTCGGCCACGATAAATTCGGGCAGGCCCCAGTGCCGAGCTTGGCAATATTCTTGTAGCTGGGACTTGTAATCCCCCGACAAGGAAGTGTCTTGCGCCCGGGCGAACTCGCCCGAAAAGATTTGCTCGACGAAGTCGCGCGCTGTGTCCCAACCCAGGTCCAGGTACACCGCGCCGATAAGTGCCTCGGTGCAGTCTGCAATCAACGCCCGCCGTTGCCGACCGCCAGACATTTCTTCGCCCCGGCCCAGCCGTACCAGTGGTGCCAACTCCATGCGTCCGCCCACACGGGCCACGCTGTCGCGGTTGACGAGTGCGGCGCGCATACGGGTGTATTCGCCGGGGGTGAGGCCGGGCACGGTTTTGAAGAGGTAGTGCGCGGCGGCGAGGCCAAGCACAGCGTCGCCGAGGAATTCCAACGACTCGTAGTCCGGCGGCGCGTCGGGTCCGTCTGCCGCTATGGATGCGTGCGTCAGCGCACGATCGTACAACTCGTAATCGCCAATGGTCAGTCCGTGCGATTCGGCAAAGACTCGCAGGGCTTCACAGCGTTCCGCGTCATCCAGCATAGCGCCGGAAAACCAGCGTGGCGTTGTGTCCGCCAAAGCCGAGGGAGTTGGACATGGCGGCATCCACCTTCGCCTCGCGAGACGTGTTCGCCACGATGTTCACATCGCACTCGGGGTCGGGCGTGTCATAGTTGATGTTGGGTGGGAGGATGCCATGGCGTATGGCCTGCACACATACGATGCCCTCGACCGCCCCGGCGGCACCGAGCAGGTGCCCTATCTGCGATTTAGTCGAGCTGACGGGCGGCATGGCACTTCCGAAGACATGCTTGAGCGCGGCGGTCTCGGTGGCGTCGTTCAGCTTGGTGCTTGTGCCATGCGCGTTGAAGTATTGGATGTCGGCAGGGTTCATGTTCGCCTCGTCCAGCGCGGCGCGCATGGCCATGGCTATGCACTCGCCGCCTTCGCGCGGTGCGGCGATGTGGTAGGCGTCGCAGGATTCACCCACGCCTGCCAGCTCGGCAAGGATTTCTGCGCCGCGCGCGAGGGCGTGTTCTTCCGATTCCAGCACGAGGATGCCCGCGCCTTCCCCCATCACGAAGCCGTCGCGGTCCATATCAAAGGGGCGCGATGCGCGCTCCGGGTCGTCGGCGTGGCTGGTGCTCAGCGCCTTCATCGCGTTGAAGCCTGCGATTCCAAGGGGGATGACGGTCGCTTCGGCACCACCGGCCAGCATCACGTCCGCCTTGCCCAGCCGAATCTTGTCGGCGGCATCGCCGATGGATTGTGCACCGGTGGCGCAGGCGGTGACTATCGAGGAGTTGGGACCGCGAAAGCCCGTCTGAATGGCGATGAAGCCAGCACCCATGTTTGATATGCCGGTGGGCACCATGAGCGTGTTGACGCGGCGCGGACCCTTTTCGGCCAGGGCCACGGAGTTTTCGTAGATAACGTCAATACCACCAATGCCGCTGCCACAAAGCACGCCGCACCGGTAGGGATTTTCCAAACTAATGTCGATGCCCGATTGGCGCAGTGCCTGCTGTGCCGCCTCCAGCGCAAAGATGGTGTAGCGGCTGAAGCGCCGCAGTTCCTTGCCACCAATCCCCTCCGGCTCCACGTCTGCCGCCTGCCCAGCAATCTTGGTGGGATAATCCGTTGTGTCCCATCCCTCGATGCGGCGAATGCCCGACTTGGCCTCAACGATGCCAGACCAGAACGTGTCGACTGCATTGCCCAGTGGCGAGACCACGCCCATCCCCGTGATGACTACTCGCTTGTTCATGAAAGACCCCTAAAGCACCCGCACCCAGCCCTGCGCTAGGCGGGGCTGGGTACGGCGTACGTTCAATCGATAAAATTGTCTTTATGCAAACGCGCCCCTCTCTCCAGAGGGCGCGACCAATCACAGCTTGTTCTGTATGTACTTAATCGCGTCGCCCACACTTTCGATTGCATTGGCTTCATCATCGATCTCGATGTTGAATTCTTCTTCCAGTGCCATCAGCAGTTCGGTCAGATCGAGGGAGTCTGCTCCCAAATCGTCCACGAACCGTGCGTTGTCGGTGATCTCTTCGATCTTCCGGTCAAGGCGCTCGGCGATGATTTCCCGAATCTTGTCAACGGTCTTATCATCCATCGCCATACCTATCACCTCCTTTCGTATAAATTTTTGCCAGCAGACAAGTTAGAACGCCTGCAAGCAAGTGCGGGAGTATATCGCCCGCCAATTCAATGCGTCAAATCAGCGAAAGATTTGACGGGCTTGGAGGGGGATGGGTTTCCGGCAAAGCCAAAGTCGGTGTGGTGTTTCAATTAGATGCCCTTCAAGCCAGCAGCTAGCCGGAGTTTAAGCCTTGCCAAAAGACTTTAAGGTGCAGGAGAGGGGGCTGCGAAAGTTGTGCTTACATTCTCCGCACCACTGCCCCTAAATGCCCGTTTGCCGCACCTTCGTTCAGGCTGCTATACTCCCGCTTCTATCCGGCTGACGCCTCGTCGTCGATACCCATCCCCCGCTTGGTGTGCCGGTCCCTTGAACCTGATCTACTGCGAAGGAGCGAACCATGTCTTTAGCACCCCACGGCGGCGTGTTGGTGAACCGCATTCTCGAAGGAGCCGCGCTCGAAGCAGCCGTGGCCAAGGCCGCCAGCCTGCCCCGCATTCAAGTCTCTGACTTCACCGCATTCGATATCGACTGCATCGGCAAGGGCATCTTCAGCCCGCTCAATGGTTTCATGAACGAAGCCGAAACCCGCCGCGTGGTGGACCAGATGTCGCTCAAGCCGGGCGTGGCGTGGACCATTCCCATCCTGCTGCCCGTGAGCCAGGAAGACGCGGACCGCTTGGCCGTTGGCAGCGAAGTGGCCATCGAGGATGATCGCGGCGAGCTGGTTGCCATCCTTCATCTGGCCGAGAAGTTCACCTTCGACAAGAAGGAGATCGCCGAGAAGGTCTACCGCACCACCGAAGAAGCCCACCCCGGTGTCGCCGTGCTCTACAACCAGGGCCCCGTGTTCCTTGCGGGCGACATCGACGTGCTCAAGACGCGCGAAGTGGACTTTCAGGAGTTCAACCTCACCCCCGCGCAGACGCGCGCCGCGTTCGCCGAGCGTGGCTGGAAGCGCATCGTCGCCTTCCAGACCCGCAACCCCGTGCACCGCGCGCACGAATACCTCACCAAGTGCGCGCTGGAAAGCTGCGACGGCCTGCTCATCCACCCGCTGATGGGCACCACCAAGAAGGACGACATTCCCGGCGACGTGCGCATGGAGTGCTACCAGGTCCTCATCGACAACTACTACCCCAAAGAGCACGTGATGCTCTCGATCATGCCGGTGAACATGCGCTACGCCGGGCCGCGTGAGGCCGTGATGCACGCCATCATCCGCCAGAACTACGGCCTCACCCACTTCATCGTGGGCCGCGACCACGCGGGCGTGGGCAGCTATTACGGCACCTACGATGCGCACTTCATTTTCAACGATCTCGAAGAAGGTTCGCTGAAGATCAACATCCTCTTCTACGACAACACTTTCTACTCGAACAAGACCAAGAGCATGGCATCGAAGAAGACCTGCCCCGGCACCGACGCCGACCGCATCAACCTGAGCGGCACCAAGGTGCGCGAGTTGTTGCAGGCCGGGCAGCGCCCGCCGGAAGAATTCAGCCGCCCGGAAGTGGCCGACGTGCTCATCCGCTGGGCCACGGGCGCGGCAAAGTAAACATGCGGCAGTTGTTGAATTGAGACGAGCGCCGGTGTCCCGCAAGACACCGGCGCTCTTTAATTGATACAGTTACGGTTTAAGGGCAAAGGACGGCAATCATGCTCGTGGGGGTCAAGACAGTAGCAACGGCGTTCCCCGGTCCCGGGGGGCATGTCGCCCGCTACCTCGACAACGTGATGAACGCGGTGCGCAATGCGCAGACCGATGCGCGCTTCGCCGTGTTTACCACGCCCGACAACCACGACTCCTACGAGGGGTGGATGCGCGTGCCAGTGTCGCCGCCTACATCCGCTTCCTTGCGCGGCCTGTTGGGCCGCAGCGATGGGCTTGAAGGCCCCCTGCGTGAGGCCAAGCCCGACGTGCTGCTGGCCCCGCTTTCTGACCCGCATCCCGGCGGCAGCGTGCCGCAGGTGCTCTATGCGCTCGACGTGGCCCCATGGGAAAAAGACGCCCCCGCACCGCTCGACGAGGTGGCCGATGTGCGCACCATCCGCAAGGCGGTGCAATCCGCGCGCGCCCTCATCGTCACCTCCGAACACCTGCGCCGCCGCTGCCTCGAACTCTTCGACGCGCCGCTCAACAAGAGCATCGTCGCCCCCCCCGGCGTGAACCCCGTGTTCCAGAACCCCGCCCGCACCATCGTGCAGGAACCCTACGCCGTCATCTTTGTGGATGCCCTCGCCTACCCCGCCTTGCCGGGGGTCTGCAAAATGATGGAAGTCCTGCGCGAGGAATACCCCGAGAACTACGTCGTCGTCGGCCCCGCCCTCACCGGCCAACCCGAGCCGTGGGACGACACCGTGGTCCGCATCGAAAAGATGCCCGACACCGGCATCGCGGGCCTATACCAACACGCCACCGTTTTCCTCAACCCCGCCGTGCACGACGGCTCCGCACTCCGCACCTTCGAGGCCCTCATGGCAGGCGTGCCCGTGGTCTGCGCCCGCTCCGGCGCAACGGTCGAACTCACCGGCCAAACCCCCGTCTACTACAATCCCGGCAGCGTAGACTCGATGGTGCAGGCCATGCGACGTATGCTAGAGGCCGACGAAAAAGAACGCGCCGACCGCGTCAACTTCGGCAGGCAAGCCATCACCCGCTACCGCTGGGACGACACCGCCTGGAAAGTCCTCGCCGCCCTCAAGAAGAAGTAGCGTTCGCCCACCATGTTGTGGCGTGGTCTCCTGTCCGCGCCACTCTTCCGACCGACGCTTGTCCGCCTCAGGCGGGGTCTCCTCTTCTCCCCTACCGCGCCGCCTTCAACACCAGGCAATCTACCCCGATCATGTGCCGCTTCACGGCGTGCTCATTCGCGCCTGTAATTGTCACCGTCAGCAAGTTCTCCCCCTCCTTCAAATCATACCCCCCGAGCGCCAGCGGCGGGGCGGTCACCGTAACGCTCCCCACGTAAAAATCGAACGGCTCCGATACAGCGTCCCCATTCACCTGCACGGTGCCGATGCCATAGTCCGGGGCCTTGGTGAACACGCCTCCCACTTCATACTTACCTGCGCGCTTCACGTTGAATCCCAACACCAGCTTGTTCCCCGGCGCGCCATCCAGCCACCACATCTGCTCCCCATCGCTCCAGTCGATAGTGTCCACCCGCTGCACCTCCGCCTTGCCGCCGTCCACTTGGACAACACGCATTTTCTCCCCCTCGACAGCGCGGGGAGTCACCCGTGCCTGAGGCGGATCGGGCAGGGTCGGAATCACCAGTGTGGCCGGGTCGATGGTCGGGAAGTTGTCCGTCGATTCCGCCGTCGCATACCAATACACCATGGCCGACTGGGTCACCTTCGTCTCCTTCCAGTGCCACACCTCCATGTCGAAACGCAGCGATTCCTTGAAGGGGATGTTGTCCATGATCAGGAAGCGGTTCACGCTCGTATGCCCAAAGTTTCCCGGACCATCCACGCGCGGCTGATTGTGGTACGCGTGGCTAAACGTAATGTTGTCGCACCAGGCATACCCGTAAAAATCTTCTGACCCCGTGCCAAACCACTGCGGATACGCCGCCCCGTCGATATAGATCTTCTCGTCCCCCTCGCCCCACCAATCCTTCACCGGGTTAGCAATATGCAGGCTGCTGCCCACCAACCGCCCCTCGCCCGTAATCGTCGCATGGTTCCAGTCGCGGCGCGGGCGCGTGGGGATGTCCGCTTCCGTGCGCCACTTGGCGTGGAAAAGCAACTGCTCCGCAGGCTCTTCGTGCTTAAAGGGTTTGGTAGTTGTCCAACTGAACGGCACATCCATGTCCGAATAATTGGTGAGTGACATCGACGCCGATTCGCGGAACGGCATGTACCACTGGCAATACATGGTCTTTCCCATTACACCCATCGGCAGCGCCATGTATGGGTTAAGCCCTGGTGCGGATCCGAAGAAATCGCCCAGGGGCGCGACCACGGTTTCCTTGCCGTCGAAGGTCATGCGCAACACCACCTGACGCAACGCGCGCTCGTTGTCCGCAGCGTCGACCAGCATGCCGAATGCATAGAAGGCATTGGGGCCTTTCACTTCGCAAAAAATCTGCGTCTCGCCCGCCTTCAGCGTAGAGGTGGCACGCGGAAGCTGCGGGTCAAAGCCGGGGCTTCGGAGTGCGTCACGCACGCCGACGATGTCTCCAAAGGCATCGCTGATGAAAGCGCTGTCGTCATCCACGGCATCGGAGATATCATGACCCGTGAGCGAAGTGACCTCTGCGCCCGCATCGTATTTGCGGTAGTTGATGATGTAGTAGAAGTCCGGCTTGCTCGCAGTCACCTTGCAATGCTGTGCGAAGGGTATGGGCAGATAACAGTTCCACCCCGCCCCGCGAACGCCGCTGACCTGCTCCATGGCAAAGCTGCGTTCCTTGCCGCCCAGTAGTTCCGTCATCGGCATCTCGATGAGCGGAGCGCTTGCTCCATCCAGGTAGATTCGCACGATGCCGGCATCCACCGGGTTTGCGGACCAGAAGCGTACGATGGCACCTGGGCCAGCGGCGTCCATCATCACCCATTCCGTTTCGCCATTGCGCTCCTCGCTGCGCAGGTGGTTGCCGCGGTCGCCATTGGCATACCAGTTCTCGTCCGTCTGCACGGTGGGGTCGGTGCTGCGGCGGTCGTAGCTGCTGAACTGCAGGGTGGTATAGCCCGGGTCAGGCACTTGGGCCAGCAGCTTCATGTCGGTCATTTCGGCCAGCAGGCTCTTTATATTGATGGGTGCGGCGTGTGTCACCGCCGCGGCCAGCATGGCGATAAGCAATAAAATGACACGCATGGAATCTCCCTCCAATATGCCTAGACGACGTTCCGATACGATACACACCATATAGATAAACGAAAAGTCGCGGACTCTATCCCATGATACCGCAGCCCCCTTATTCTGCCAATCCGCGTGGTATACTCGCGGCTTTGCTTTTATCGTGAGTGAATTATGAATTCCGATTCTACCGTCAGCCCTGCCTCCCTCTGTCCCCACTTCGGCGATTGCGGCGGATGCCAATCGCAGGACGTGCCATACGAGGCCCAGCTTGCCGCCAAGCAGGCAGCGCTCGAAGAGTTGTATCTTCCTTACTGGCAAGCCCCGATATCCGTCACCCCATCCCCCGTGCTTTGGAACTATCGCAACAAGGTGGACCCCGCCTTCGCCCCCAAGCAATACGACACCGCCCCGCCGCCGGGATTCACCCGCGAGACGGTCCTCGGCTTCAAGCGCAAGGGCCGCTGGTTCTGGCCCTTGGAAATCGAGGCCTGCCACATCGGCCCACCGGGGTTAGGGGAATTGCTGCAAGCCGTGCGCCAATGGGCTGTGGCTTCAGGCCATGTCGCCTACGATTCGCGCACCGGCGCGGGAATGCTGCGCAACTTACTCGTGCGCACCGCCCCGCGCACCGGCGAGCGCATGGTAGTGCTCATCACCCGAAGCGGCCCCATGAATCTGGATGGCTTTGTCGATGCGGTGCAGGCCGCCTTTCCCAGCCACAGCATCCAGCGCGGCACCACCGATCGCAAGGCAGACGTTGCCGTAGCC
>JBIKMR010000003.1:0-45109 GCA_044359155.1 Candidatus Hydrogenedentales bacterium
GTTACAGCAGGAGACGCCATCGAGGACTTGCTCCCGGTCGCGGGCGATTGCCACGTCCGTATTGATGGGCCGAACGGATTCATGCGCGAACTGCGTTGCCCCGGGAAAGGGGCCTTCCGCGCCGAAGTCCGGGCGGATGGCGCGAACCTCTCACTTACTCTCACCAATACATCGGACGAATCAATCGAGGTCGCCTTGGCGGATGAATCCTATGGCGAGCGGTTTGATTCGATTGCTCTCCAACCCGCCCAATCCCAAACGATCATGGTCTCAACAGCGGCAGGAAAACATTGGTACGACCTTTCCGCCAGTGCAAAGGAAACCCGCTATCGCTTTGCCGGACGAATCGAGACGGGAGAATGGTCGGTTTCTGATCCTGCTATGGGTTGATGTGTGAGAAGACAGAGAACTTTGGGCGCAGCTTTCGGCTGCGCCTTTTCTTTTTTTGCTGCGGCATATATCTGGATCGTCAGTGAATACATTCATCAGACACCATGCTTATCATCACGGAGGGAACGGGGATGAGCAGCTCGATTGAGCGGATGCGTTTGCAGGAGCTGGGCTGTGCGGTTGTGCTGTTGGTAATACTCGCGGCGGTTTTCCTGCCTGCATTGCATCGACCGTGGGAAGAGAGGCGTCCTCATGCTAGTTGCCAAAACAACCTGAAACAGATGGGGCTTGTGTTCAGGATGTACGCCAATGAATCGGTCGGGGGGCTTTTTCCACCGATGATGGTGGCGGATGTTCCCTTGGTGGATTGCGACGCCACGCCCCCAACCGAAACCGGGAAGCGGGGAATGATGCTGGCGGCTCCTTTGGTTCCTACGATCTATCCTGAGTACATCTCCGATCCCAGTGTCTTTCTCTGTCCAACCGATTCGATTAGTTCTAAGGATGAATTTACTTCACCCGAAGGTGATTCATACTTCCACGAATACTGTTCCCAGCCGCGCCGGGGTGCGCGTGCGGCGGGGAACAGCTATGCCTATACCGGGTACGCCTATCGCGCTGGAGATACGGAGGCGCGGGAAGCAGCGCAATTGAAGTCGGTGCTTGGGCCCGTGGTGGAAGCGGCGGGGCGGGGAGAGTGGACGAAGGCTGAAGGCTTGGTGCAGGAGGATATTTCCGTGCCGCAGGAGATAGTCCCGCCCCGCGCAGCGGAGCCTAAGGTATACCGGTTGCGCGAGGGAATCGAAAAGCTACTTGTAACTGATGTGAACAATCCTTCGGTGATGGCGAAGGCGCAGTATGAAATCTGGGTCATGCACGAGAAGGTGCATTTGAACTTTAAAGACTTCAACCACATCCCTGCCGGATCGAACGTGCTCTTCCTTGATGGACATGTCGAGTACATGCGTTACATGAATAAGCCGACGGACACCCCGCCGGTGAGCACCGCGATTGCGGAGGCTTATGCGATGGTGGAGGGCTTGGCGGGGGAGTGAGGAGAGCACGCTGGGCCAGCGGATGAGGCTCGGCTAAAATCCAAGGCACAGCGCTGGCTAGTGTTTCATCGAGGCAATTTTCTCGACGTGCTGGAGCAGGGAGTCCACCAATTTACAGTAACGCTCACGGTCCAAGGGAACAGTAGGGTCTTCGATTTCGTAGCGAAACTTCGTGGCATACGGAAACAAATCTGTCAGGTCTCGATACTGGTCAACATTGACGCCGAGCTTCTCCAGGCGAATCAACAATTCCTGCAATTCGTGCGTTCTTGGGGCGGGTTCACCAAGGGCCATCAGCCATGCCTTCAAGGACTTCTCCGCCGCTTGCTGCAAGTGGTAGCCAATGCCTTGATCGGAAAACCGGGATGCATCGCGCATATTAGATGCGTCCATGGCATCCCGTGTAGCCAGTCTCAGAAAGGAATCCAGCAGCCTACGGTCGAACATACAAGGTTCTACCGGCTGTGAAGCAGTCGTCCAACACGTGTCCTTTTGCTCCCCGCCATTCTTCCGCCTTCGAGCGCGTGTACACGAGAAGGTCCATGGGGTAGTAATCATCGCGGAGGGAGTCGAGTATCTTCCTGTATACAGAGTCTGCCCCGCCGTAGGTGTGTGCGCCATCGGGCATGATGACCAGCAGGTCGATGTCAGAATGAGGACGCGCAGTGCCGTTGGCCTGTGAACCGAAGAGGATGATCTCTTCTGGTTGCACGGCAGCCACGACTCTGCTTGCAATGAATTGCAGCCGATCTTCGGTGACGATTTCTGTGCGTGCGTTTACAGCCATGGCGCTATGCTGCGGGATTCCGCCGGTTGAATCAAGCCGCCGTCATTTCCCCAGCGTCTCCTCCAGCGACCGGTTGCCGAGCAGCACAAGGTCGTGGGTGCGGAGTGGGCCGAACTTTATTTTCTCGGCGTAGGCTTCCTGGTGGGGGAAGTCTTTGAGAATCTTCATGGTGGTGATGTAGAAGTAGGGGTCGGGGCCGTTAAGGCGCTGCTCGACAGTAGCGGGGTCTAGCTGGATGGGGATGGGGAGTTCAGAGTAGTTGTTGAAGGCGGCGTATATCTTGGTCGCCTCGATAGGCACGCCCTGCTCGACCAGTTGCTTACAGGCGAGGGCGAGTTCCTTGGGGCTGCGTTCGCCGGTTTGGCGGTAGCTGCGGGTGAGCAGGCCGCTCAGGATGACGAGCGCCGCGCAGAGGGCCACGCGAAGCACGAGGGTGTGGTTGTTGCGTATGGGCCTGATGCTGAGGGCCAGCACGGCGACCGCGAGGACGATGCACTCGATGAGCAGTGTGGCGGGGTAGTCGTCGAGCGCGACGGCAATGACCACGCCGACCGCCAACACGGGCAGCAGCACGCGGAAGCTGCGTGCCCAGCGCTGGAACCACAGGGCCTTGCCGGGTTCGAGCGTGCCATGCACGAACTCGACCACGGGATAGGCGAGCGCGCAAAGCAGGAAGGGAGCGCAGGGCATGATGTATTCGTATTCCTTGCCCGCGATTAGGGAGAACAGCAGGATGCTGAACCAGGCCATGGCGAGGGAGAAGCGGTAGAAGGGGGCGGCATCGCGCCAGGCGCGGGAGGAAAGCTGCACGGGCAGCAGCAGGCCAAAGGGGGCCAGCATGACGGGGAGGGCGACGATGTAATACAGCGGGAAGCCGCTGTTGATGGCGGTCGCCGTGTGGGTGCGGTCGATGACTTCGCTGTTGAGGAGCTTCTGGATGTTCTCCCAGCCCAGCCGTTCGAGCACGGTCCAAGCCCACGGCACACAGAGTCCGATGCCGATGGCGACGGCGAGCAGCGACTGTGGCAGGGCGGCAATGTTGATGCCCCAGCCGGTGCGCCACAGCAGCACCAGCCAGCAGGCCACCATGACCATGAGCGCGGCAGGAAAGGGGATGGGCAGAGGATATAGCACAATACCCAGCAAGATGCACCATGCACCCGCGCGCAGGCCGGATGCGGCGCGGTCGAAGGTGGCGGTGTCGCGGGTGAGCACAAAGGCGACGTAGGCTGCGCCGACAAACAGGTAGGGCACGGGGCCCTTGAGCATGGTGGCGGCGGCAAGGCACAGCCCTGCCAGCAAAGTCATTCCCCATTTGCGCAAGCCATCGCTGGTCCATGCGGTGTGCAGGGCACAGACCGTGAGGAAAGTGAAAAGCAGCAGGGGCTGGTCGAGTTCGGCAAAGCGCGAGCGCTCGATGCAATAGGGCGCTATGGCCAAGGCTAAGGCAGCAAAGAAACCGACGTCTTCGCCTGCTTTCTTTCTCAAAACGGTATAAACCGCCAGAATTAACAAAACGCCGCAGGTGGCGGTGACGAGCCTGCCAGTAAATTCACTCTGCACACCGGTGGCGGCATAGACCCCAGCGGTGGCCCAATAGAGCAGGGGCGGCTTGGCGAGGTAGGGGCGGCCATTGAGCTCGGGCACGATGAAGTCGCCGGTGCGCAGAATGTGCTTGGGGGGGGCGGTGCGCTGGCCCTCGTTCTCGGTGGTCACGTCCATGCGGCCCAGCTCGGTGAAGATGGTAAGGGCCGCGACGACGAACAGGAACAACGCGCGCAACGGCGGCGATTGCAGCAAGGACACGGTATCTCTCCCACGCGCGGATGCCGCGCCAGCTATGGATACAGGGGTAAGGGGTAACGCTACCAAAGCCGCCGTGGCGGCGGCAAGCAGGGCGGCACGGAAGGTCGAGGATTATTTCTTGACCGCCACGAAGATATGCCCAATGATGCCTGGCCAGCGCGCGCCCATCAACGCCCAACCGAAAATGTTTATCTTGTCCAGCACCAGTTGCAGAAAGCCGGTCAGGCCGCCACTGCGACCTTGGGGAGTGCGGCGTATTTCGAGCATGTTGAGGTTATGTCGTTGCAGCAAGCGACCCATGCCTTCGAGTGAAAACAGCACCGTGTGCCAAGGCGGGCAGATGACCTGGTGCAGTTGGGGCAGTGGGCGTTTCTTGTCTCCCAAGCGCAACAGGTTACCGAAGAACAGGGGAAAGGGAGCGGTGGGCTGGGAGCTGAGGAACACGCCGCCATTTGCAAGCAGGGAACTGGCCCTGTCCAGCCAGCCATCGTGATCCACCAAGTGCTCGAATACGAAGGACAGGAGTATGGCATCGAAGGGCCCTTGCAGGCCGGGATGAAACAAGTCGCCCTGCACCACGTTTAGGCCGCGCGCCTGGCAGTGTTGGGACATGGAATCGGAAGGTTCGACCGAAACCACTTCATACCCTTGTTCCTTCAGGCAGGCGCTCAAGCCGCCCCAGCCAGCGCCATAATCCATGACTCTTCCGCCCGCAGGCACGCGCGCCGCGATCGCGTCGATTATCGCCATGTAGTAAGGAAGGGCTGCGCGGTCCCGCAGGGTGACGTCCTCGATATGCTCGGACTCGGCGTAGTCCTCTTCATATTTCTTGATGAGGAATTCCTGCGTGGGCATGGGCTCAAGTTGCAGCGAAGCGCACGCTGTGCACTTTACATAGGCATAGCCCAAGCGCTCGCCAAAGCTTTCAAAGGCACCCCCATGGCAGGCGGCACAACGGTATTTATCGGCAATGGCCATGACGCCCAGGGTGTCCTTATCCAAAGATTATGCCGTGAAAGAAAAAAGGGGGACGAGGTTTCGCATTAGAATACATCATGGGTAAGCGCCGTTGCCCGCTCTATTCCAACACATACCATGCGAAGCCATTTGCTGGAACGGCAACAGGGATGGGTGCGGTGAAGTAGCGGGCGATGGAGATTTCTTGCTGCTCTCCGCCGGAGGAGACCTGGGCGGTTTCGGTGAGGCCGGTGTAGTAGAGGTTGACGGGGAGAGTGCGCTCGACGGGATCGTTGGTGGGATTGAAGACGACGATCATTCCCTTGTGCTTGAGGCGGGGATTGACGTGGAGCATCCAGTCTAGGTCGCGGCCATCGGCGCGTCTCCCGTGGATGAGGTCGCTTTCGAGGATGTCGCGGTATTGCTTGTACCAATCCACCCACCTCTTCACCATGGCGCGGGTGCGGTCGGTGTCGTATAGGCGGGGGCCGCGATAGCAGGCCTGCACGCCGAGGGCGAGGTTCGAGAAGAGCATCCGCTCGTAGTGGTCAAGGTGTTCGTCGAGCGGCTCGATGGTGGCAGCCTCTCCCCCACCGTGGTATTCGGCCAGCGGCACGAACATCCATCCCATGCTGGGGGTCTTGTCCCAGGTGCCGTCGTAGATGTTTTGCCGTGTATGGATCACCTGCTGCTCGCGGGGCAGGCTCCAGTTGGTTTCGCGGTATCCCATGCCGCTCTTGGTTGCGCCTGCAAGGTAGTAATAGTCAGGCACATTCAACGATATGCCGCGTCCCCGGCACCACTTGTAGTAATCGGAAATGGTGCGCCATTGGGTCCACTGGGAATCCTCGTAACCGTGGTGTCCGGGATGCGCAGTGGACCGGCAGGTGTCTCCGGGGTAGGAGCCGTCGTGCTCCAGCAAGTCGAAGCCGCTGGATTCGTAGAAGCGGTAAAGGTTGTCGAAGTAGTCTTTGCCCCATGCGCTGCCGATGCAGGGGGAATACCCAAAGGTGGGCTTCTCCCCCTCGCCCATGACCACGTCGTTCTCCGCATCAATGGCGCGGGAGGCGAGGAGCGAGTATCCGCCCAGCTCGACGCCGCGCGCTGCGGCGTAGTCGGCGAATTCCTTCATGCGGTCTCGGTTGGCCTTGCGGTTGTTCTCGATATTGAAGCCGCTGCCGAAGGACAGAATCGCCATCTCGAAACCCACATCGGCGCATTGGTCGAGCGCGGTGGTGACGGTTTCCTTGTCGCTCTTGCGCACGTGAAGCATGAGGGGGTTCTCGGTAACCCATGGCGCAATGACGCGGTACATGCGCCGCTGGGCGAGGCCATTGCGTTCACGGTCGGTGCTGTCTCGCACCAGCACGAAGGCACGGAAGGATTCGAAGGTTTCGCCCGGCGCAATGTCCACGGCAGGCCCCAGCTTGGGACGCACTTCGAGCAGGCAGGGGGTGAGCTTCTCGTAGTTGACCTGGGTTTCATAGTCCGGGTCGGGCACCCAATGCACGGAATGTCGGCTGCTGTCGCGCACGCCCATGCCGCCGAAGGCGTAGTCCGTTTCCACATGCAGGTTGGGTGGCAGGAAGCCGACTCCCCGGTTGTCCACGTCGGAGCCGTACTCGACCACTGCCAGCAGCTCGCTGGTGAAAGTGTCCAGCCGCACGGGCACAGGGGTGTTGTTGTGAATCGTCATCCATTTCGAAAGGACGGGAATGCCGTCGTAGAGTTCGTAGTGGATGGAAACGGTGACACCTGCCAGCGTGGCATCGGCATTGGGCGGCAGGGCGTAGTCCATTCGCAGATACACGCCCTTTGGCGGCCATACGGAATCCGGCGCGCTGTGGCGTACGCGTTCCCAGCCCATGCGCTCTTTCGGCGCGCCTACTTCAAAGCCGGTGTACTGCATTGCTCCGGGTTGGGCGGTCAGCGCATCCACCCATTCCTGCTTGAGGAAGGCGTAGTTCGGCTGGCCGGTCAGGCCACCAACATCAAGCGCGTGTCCATTCAGGCTAAGGCGCGCCTCCGGCTTGACCCCGCGTAGCAGGGTTTCGCCGGTCATCAGGTTTTCAAAATTCACTGTGGCGGCATTGGGAGCAAGGCGGAAGGAGCGGCTGATGAGGCCGTTGGACAGGATGAGTTCATTGCCCGACGAAGAGCGGTAGACCCCAGAGGCTTGGGGGATATCCTGCACCAGCCAATCTTGCGGGGGCGTGGCTTCCGGAGCGGGCAGGGGTGGGAGATTGGAAAGGGGGGCAGCGCTGGCGAGGATGGGGGCTAGCAAAATTGTGAATAAGGCAAGCAGGCGCATGGAATATCCTTTGCGTAATCAGACCGAGAAGGGCATTGTGGCGGGGGCAGTGCGAAGAATCCAAGCCCTAGTCCCGCGCTCGACTCCGCCTTGCCGATATGGCATGATTCCCGCTTTCCGAACGAAGGAGGGAATTTCCATGGACACGATTACGGGTACCGCTGCAGCGGGTTTGGCTAAGGAAGCATTGGCGGCGGGCGAGGGCATTTTGCGGTTGGCGCCGTGCTGGGTGCCGCGTTCTTTCCTGCAGCCGGGCAAGCGCATCAAGCTGCATCCTGCGGATTATTACGCTTTCGGCAAGCATCGCGGCGGCATCGATGAGCGCTGGTTTGCATCGACCACCCCGGCGGCGAACGACAACCGCGAGGAGGACGAGGGCCTGAGCTATGTGGTGGTGGGCGGCAAGCGTTTCACGTTGAAGGACGCGGTCGAGGCGTTGGGCGCGGAGCTGATAGGCGACGCAATCTGGAACGCGTACAAGCGTTGGCCGGTATACAGCAAGTTCTTCGACAACATGGGGCCCATCCCCCACCACATGCACCAGAACATGGAGCAGGCCGCGCTGGTGGGACAGGAAGGCAAGCCGGAAGCCTATTACTTCCCGCCGCAGTTGAACGCCATTGGCAACAACTTCCCCTATACCTTCATGGGTTTCGAGCCGGGAACGACGCGGGCGGAAGCGCGGGCGTGTATCGAGAACTGGAACAAGGGCGACAACGGCATTCTGGACCTGTCGAAGGCGTATCGCCTGAAGCCGGGCACGGGCTGGCTGATTCCCCCTTGCGTGCTTCACGCGCCAGGCTCGCTGGTTACGTATGAACCCCAGTGGGGCAGCGACGTGTTCGGCATGTACCAGTCCCTCGTCGAGGGGCGCGATGTGCCGTGGGCGCTGCTGGTGAAGGACATGCCCGAGGACAAGCACCAGGACATCGACTTCATCATTGACCAGTTGGACTGGGACCGCAACGTGGATCCGAACTTCAAGGACAACCACTACTGCGAGCCGATTGTGGACGCGGCCAACACCGGCGAAGGCTACACCGACAAGTGGGTCTGCTACGGCGACGTGGCGGGCAAGCAATACTTCTCCGCGAAGGAACTGACCGTGGCCCCCGGCGCGAAGTGCACCATCAAGGACAGCGGCGCTACCGGCATCATCTCCGTGCAGGGCCGGGGCAGAATCAACCACCTGCCGCTCGAATCCCCCACCATGATCCGCTTCGGCGAGATGACCGAGGACGAAGTCTTCGTGTCCGCCAAGCGCGCGCAAGAAGGCTACGAAGTCGAGAACCTCGGCAAGGAATGCCCGCTCGTGCTGCTCCGCTACTTCGGACCCGATGTGAACCCCCACGCCCCGAAGGTGGGAGACCACAAGAAGGGGTAGAATTACTCACGGTGCCAACGTAGAATTATCATCGCGGTGAGGTTATGCAAATGCCTTACCGCGATTTTTAATTCTAGCGCTGGAAGGATTCACCTCAATCGCTAGATTTCGGATGAAAGTCTAGGCTGGGCGAGAAGGGGATGGAAAATGAACAGCGAATACTTCGACCTAGTGATTGTTGGCGCTGGTTTGTCCGGCATTGGCATGGCGTGCCATCTTGCGCAGGAATGTCCGGGGAAGAGTTGCCTGATTCTTGAGGGACGCGATACCCTCGGGGGCACGTGGGACCTGTTTCGCTATCCGGGCATTCGTTCCGACTCGGACATGTTCACCTTTGGCTATACCTTCAAGCCTTGGATTAGTTCGCAGAACCTTGCGGATGGTGCTTCAATTCTCAACTACATCCGCGAGGCGGCGCAGGAACATCGAATCGAGGACAAGATTCGATACCACGCCAACGTGAATTCCATCTCGTGGGACAGCACAACCGCCACCTGGACTGTTGCCTACACGGACAAGACCACGGGCGCAGCAAGGCAATTGACGTGCAGTTTCATCAATGGCTGCACGGGATACTACAACTACGAGCACGGCTACGAGCCTGATTTTCCAGGCCGCGACACTTTTCCCGGCACGGTAATACATCCGCAGAAGTGGCCGGAGAATCTGGACTACACCGGCAAGCGGATTGTCGTCATAGGCAGTGGAGCCACCGCGGTTACCATCGTTCCTGAAATGGCCCGGACTGCCGAGCATGTCACCATGCTCCAGCGCTCCCCCTCCTACATGGGTGCCATTCCGGACGAGGACCGCATCACCACGTTCTTGCGCAAGTACCTGCCCGAGATGTGGGTCTACCGCATCGCCCGGACCATGCGGGTCAGCCTGATGGCCCTGTTCTTCAACCTCAGCCGCCGCTACCCCGATGCCATTCGCAACTTCGTGCTGAAGGGCGTGCGCAGGGAGGTGGGCCCGGATGTGGACATGAAGCATTTCACTCCAAGCTACAACCCTTGGGATGAGCGCTTTTGCGCAGTGAAGGGCGGCGACCTTTTTCGTGCGGTAAAAGAAGGTCGCGCGTCCATCGTCACCGACCACATCGACTGCTTCACCGCGAACGGAGTGAAGTTAAAATCCGGCGAAGAACTTCCCGCAGACATCATCGTCACCGCCACCGGGCTGGAACTGCAATTCTTTGGCGGCATAGAGATTTTCGTGGATGGAAAGCCCTTCGACGTCACCCAGAGTATGTGCTACAAGGGCGTGATGCTGGAGGATCTTCCCAACCTCGCGTTTACCTTTGGCTACACCAACGCATCGTGGACGTTGAAGGCAGACATCACCAGCGAATGGATCTGCCGCGTGCTTAAGCACATGGACCAATCAGGCAAGAAATGCGCGGTGCCCGTCAACAAGGACAGCGCCATCCAGCACGACGAGTTCCTTGATTTCCAATCCGGCTACATTAAGCGCGGCCTGCATCGCTTTCCAAAGATAGGCAACAAGGCCCCATGGCGACTCAAGCAGCTCTATCCCTACGACATGATGATGCTTCGATTTAGCAGGATGGAGGATGGGGTGCTGAAGTTCGGCAAGGCGGGCGGAGCAAAGGCGTCCTAAAGCACCAAGACCTATCGCTTATCGCCGGTAGATTTCTTTGCGATGCCCTAAATCAATGACGATGACCAGTAGAATATTGTCTAGCACATCGTAAAGGACGCGGTAATCGCCTACGCGGATACGGTACGTGTTCTTGCTTCCCGATAGTTTCTCAGCGCCGAATGGCCGGGGAGTGTCAGCCAAGCTGTCGATTACAGGCACGACTCTGCTTTGAACATCGGCGGGAAGTCTTCGTAGCGCGCGCGAAGCGTGCGGGCTGAATTCGATCTTGTAGCCCACTCAAAGTCCCAACTCGGCCTTCAACTTCTCCCAAGGAACAGTCTCGCCACCCTCGGACTTGACACGCTGAACCATCTCCAAATCTGCGGCATCTTCAATGCGGCGCAAGAGTTCGTAGTCTTCCGCCGAGACAAGTGCGACCAAAGGCTTCTCAGGGTCTTCGATAACAATAGCCTCGCCGGTGGCAGTTACGCGATCACAGAGCGCGCCAAACTGCTGCTGCAATTCTTTCGTCGTGACTTTAACCATGCTTAATGATCCTCGTGTCAACATAGCGGAGACCTTGCTCGTGAGTATACCCTGATGCAGGCAGAGCGGCAATCTCCGAACTGAATGCGCTAGACTGTCCCCACCCATTCCGAGACCAATCATCTACATTGACCAGAGGTACCCATGTCCAAGTCTTTTTACACCGAAGAACACCAGATGTTCCGCGAGAGCGTGCGCAAGTTTTGCCAAGAGGAGATTGCGCCCTATCACCATGAGTGGGAGAAGGCGGGGCAGGTGCCTAAGGAGTTGTGGCTGAAGGCGGGCGAGAATGGCTTCCTGTGCTTCGATGTGCCGGAGGAATACGGCGGGCTGGGGCTGAAGGACTTCCGTTACAACATGATCCTCAATGAGGAGCTGGTAAAGGTACATGCCACGGGCCCGGGCTTCGCGCTGCAAAATGACATTGTGGTGCCGTATTTCCTGAACTATGCGACGGAGGAGCAGAAGAAGAAATACCTGCCCCAGATGGTGTCGGGCGAGTTGATTGTCGCTATAGCCATGACGGAGCCGAACACGGGCAGCGACTTGCAGGGCATCGAGACAACTGCGGTGCGCGTGGGCGACAACTACATCATCAACGGCCAGAAGACCTTTATCACCAATGGAATCTTGAGCGATCTGGTCATAACGGTGTGCAAGACGGACCCGAACGCGGGTGCGGCGGGCACGAGCCTGATACTTATCGAGAAGGACCGCGAGGGCTTCGCGCCTCCCCGCAAGCTAGACAAGATGGGCCTGCACGCGCAGGACACCGCGGAGTTGTTCTTCAAGGACATCGAGGTTCCGGTGTCCAACCGCCTAGGTGACGAGGGCCACGGCTTCTTCTACCTGATGAACCAGTTGCCGCAGGAACGCGCCAGCATTGGTGTATTTGCCGTGGCCGCGTGTGAGTCCGCCCTCGAGGCGACCATCAAGTACTGCCAGGAACGCCACGCCTTCGGCAAACCCATTGGCAAGTTTCAGGTGAACCGCTTCAAGCTGGCAGAGATGAAGACAGAGACCGAGATTGCCCGCGTCTTCCTTAATGACTGCATCGAGAAGTTGAACGAGGGAGACCTTTCTACCGAGCGCGCGGCCATGCTCAAGTGGTGGACGACCGAGTTGCAGAAGCGGCTCATCGACCAGTGCGTCCAGCTGCACGGGGGGTATGGCTACATGATGGAGTATCCCATCGCCAAGGCCTACGTAGACTCCCGCGCCCAGACCATCTATGCAGGCACCACAGAAATCATGAAGGAAATCATCGGCAAGGCGATGGGATTCTAGGTCGCGATCAACCGCCTTGGTTGGCTATGACATCCACCAAGGCGCGGAGAGTAGGTTGGGCAGGTTCGATGTGAACTGGGAATCCGGTCTCGCGCAGGGCTGTGGAGGTGACGGGACCGAGCGAGGCGAAGCGCGCGGATTGGGCCAGGCTGGCAGCAAGCTCCGGTGTAAGCGATTGCGCGAAAAGGCGGACCGCTGCGCTGTTGGTGAATACGACAACATCTGGCGCGAAGCGGACTACCTGCGCCGCGCGTTCTTCGGGATGGGCAGCAGGGTTCGCTTGGTAAGCGGTGACTTCTTCGACGCGATAACCTGACGCCGCCAACGTCGGGGCCAGCGCAGAGCGGGCCAAATCGCTGCGGGGCAGCAAGATGCTTGCTCCCGCTTTCGTCCCATTGCCTGCAATGCCAGCGACCAGCGCATGGGGATCGTGGCTGTCCACCAGCAGGTCAGCCGCGCCATGGCGCTCAGTCAAGGCGTTCAGGGTGGCCTGTCCCACCACGGCAATGCGCGCCGAGCCGAGGGCGCGCAGGTCTTGCCCGGCTTCACGCAGCTGATCAAACACAAAGGCTACGGCGTTCGCGCTGGTCAACAGTAGCCAGTCGAAATGGTTGAACGGCGCGATGGCAGGTGCACCGGGCGCGGGCGAAAAAGCCACACTCGGCAACACCAGAGTCTCCGCACCGAGCTCGGCCAGGCCTTCGCGCAGTTCATCCTTACCGCGCGCGGTATGCGTGAGTAGGATTCGCTTGCCAAAGAGTGGGCGTTGTTCGAACCAGTTCAGCCCGTCGCGCAGGGTTACCACGTCCCCCACCACCAGCAAGGCGGGCGGTTCGATGGCGGCCTGGGCGGTATCTTCGATGATTGCGTCCAGCGTGGATACGAC
Source organism: Candidatus Hydrogenedentales bacterium (assembly GCA_044359155.1). Classification (GTDB taxonomy): domain Bacteria; phylum Hydrogenedentota; class Hydrogenedentia; order Hydrogenedentales; family JAEUWI01; genus WGMK01. Next base: position 13,012 of record JBIKMR010000003.1, read on the forward strand.
CGTGCGCTGGCTGGCATAGGTTCCCCACGCCACCATGGCAGCAGGAGTGCTTCCATCGCGCCCCGATTCTTGCAGCACCCGCACCATGTCGCGCAGTGAACGCACGCCCATGTACACTACAATGGTGCCGCGCTTGGGCAAGTCATCTGCCGTGAGCAGGAAGCGGCCTTTGTCATCGGTGTGGCCGGTAACCAGAGTGACCCCGCGTGCGAGGCCGCGATGGGTGACGGGAATGCCCGCATAGGCGGGGGCGGCAATGCCCGAGGTGACGCCGGGTACCACTTCGAAAGGCACGCCGTGCTCGGCGAGGAACAGCGCCTCCTCTCCCCCACGCCCGAACACAAAGGGATCGCCGCCCTTCAGGCGCACCACGTTGCCATGGCGTTGTGACAGCGACAAGAGCAGGGCGTTGATGTCAGACTGCGGCAGGCTGTGCCGCCCGGCCTGCTTGCCCGCGTAAACATGCTCGGCCTGCGGGGCCAACTGCAACAGCTCGGGATTCACCAGCGCGTCGTAGACCACACAGTTCGCCGCCTCGATGCAGGCCTTGCCCCGCAGCGTGAGCAGGCCGGGGTCTCCCGGCCCCGCCCCCACGAGGAATACCTTGGCAAGATTGGAGTGCGAAGAAGTCATACGGGGATTATAGAGAAGTTGGCGAAGCTACCACGAAAGGCTGTGCGTTACTGCACGGCAGCGAGTGACGTCACGGCTGGCGGGTAGACCTTCGCCAGGAATTCATCCACTACCTTGGTATAGTTCTCGGTGCGCCGTTTCACCAGACGGGTGCGATGGGTGGCATCTTTAAAGAGGAACATCTGCTTGGTGGCTGCGGCGCAGGCGGCGAAGAGTTCTTCCGTTTCACTCACAGGAATCTCGGCTTCATTGTCTCCCGCGAGCAAGAGCATGGGCGTGGTGATGTCGTCCATCCAGTCCAGCGGGCGCAGCTGCTGGTTGTCGGCTCCCGTGAAATATGGGGCTATCCTCCGGAAGGCCGCCGCAATCCACACCGGCGCGCCCACCATGGTGATGCGGTTATCGAGCGCAGTGTCGATGGTGTAGTAGGGCGATTCCAGAATCAGGAAATCCAGCGAGGGCTTGTCTTGTGCGGCATAGATGATGGTGGCCGCACCGAGGGAAATGCCGTTCGCGCCGATGTGCTCATAACCCTTCTCCTTGAGGAAAGCAATAGCTCCGAGTAGGTCGTTCCGCTCATACCAACCCATCGATACCGGGCGGGGTTCAGACTTGCCATGGCCGCGCAGATCGATGGCTAGTCCAGCGTAGCCACGCGCGAGATAAAAGGCCATGTTGCCTTCCAGCTGGCGACGGTCTGCACCAATGCCATGCGTGAAGATGATGGCTCGTTTGCTGTCAGTTGGCGCATACCACCCCGACACACGGCAGCCGTCCGTGGCGCTAAACTCGACCGCCTCGACCTTGTGCCCCTCAAGTTCGGCGATGTCGTCAAAGCTACGCGAATGCGGCAGGGCGATGCCATAGGCTACAATGGCACTACCCACCAGCCAGATTGCTGGCACCACGATGGCTGTAATCAGTCCAAAGCGTTTCAAACGCTGCATGTTTCTCTCTCCAAACTCTTGCTCAATCCGCCGTCAGCGGCCCAAAGAATTCCGCGCGCCGATCTGCGAACAGGTGATTGTATTCATTCAGCTGCTTGGCTTCGGCCTCGATCAGACTCACCGTAACCATGCAGGTTTCAGGCGCATCCACTGGCGCTTGCGCCAGCGTCTCGCCCTTGGGGCTCATCACCTGGCTTGCACCGGTGAACGTGAGCGAACGCCCGGCCTGGGTCTCGGTGCCAATGCGGTTGGCGGTGATGGTGAAAATACGGTTCTCCACGCTGCGAGCAAACATGGCGCGCTGGCACCAAGGGAGGACAAGGTTCGAGGGATGGGCAATGAGCTGTGCCCCATCCAGCGCGAGGCAGCGCGCCACCTCTGGGAAGAACCAGTCGAAGCACACCATCATGCCAATGCGCCCGAGGGCAGTATCCACCGCGCGCGGGGCCAAGTTGCCCCTGTCGAAGAGCGTGGTCTCCCGGTTGAACAGGTGCAGCTTGCGGTAATTGTGGGCTGCGCCTCCCGGCTCCACCAGCATGGCGCTGTTGAAGAGGTGATCCCCATCGCGCTCGGCATAGCCACATACCAGTGTCAGGCCGGTCTCGTTGGCCAAGTCTGAAAGCAGGTGTTGGGTAGGGCCGCCCTCGAAGGGCTCCGCCAACCCGGCGAGCGCGGCACGGTCTGGAAAATCGTAGCCGCTCAGGGCCAGTTCCGGCAGCACCAGCAGGCCCGGCCCAGCGTGTGCCCGCACCTGTTCAGCAATGGTCTGGGCATTGGCTTCCCAGTCCCCGTATTTCACTTCGTATTGGCAGTATCCCACAAGGATAGACATAGCGACTCCGGCACAAGGGTGCGGTTTAATGCCGTAAGTATAGCAAACATCGGGAACAAGCGGGACACCCGCGTTCCCCCTGTGTTATGCTTCCGCTTCCCAATCCCCCGAGCAAAAAGGAATCGCATCGAATGGCGGACAAGTTCATTTTCACCATGTTGGGCCTCAACAAGAGCTATGGCCAGAAGCAGGTGCTGAAGGATATCAACCTGTGTTTCTACCCCGGCGCGAAGATCGGCATTGTGGGTGAGAACGGGTCGGGCAAGACGACGGTGCTCAAGATCATGGCGGGGCTGGACGATGCCTTTCAGGGACAGGCCGACCTGACCAAGGGTTATACGCGCGGCATCGTGTTGCAGGAGCCGGAGCTGCCGATGGAGAAGACCGTGCGCGACGTGCTCGAGTCTGCTTTTGGGGAAACGCAGCAATTGCTGAAAGACTTCGAGGCGGTAAGCGCGCTGCTGGGCGAGCCTCTGGACGACGACGCCATGCAGAAGGCGCTGGACAAAATGGCCGACTTGCAGGACAAGCTGGACGCGGCGGACGCGTGGAACCTCGACCAGCGGTTGAACCAGGCCAGCGAGGCCATGTGCCTGCCGGAAGACGACCGGATCATCAGTAGCCTGTCGGGTGGTGAGAAGCGGCGGGTGGCGCTGTGCAAGGCGCTGCTGGAAAAGCCGGACCTGCTGCTGTTGGACGAGCCGACCAACCACCTGGATGCAGAGACTATTAACTGGCTGGAGAACCAGCTGCGCGAATACCCCGGCACGGTGCTTATCGTCACGCACGATCGCTATTTCCTCGACAATGTAACCAAGTGGATTCTGGAACTGGACGGCGGGCAGGGCATTCCTTGGGAAGGAAACTATTCGAGCTGGATTGAACAGAAGCTGCAGAAGCTGGCGGGCGACGAGAAGAAGGATTCCATACGCGGCAAGGCCCTGCGCAATGAGCTGGCATGGATACGCATGTCCAACAAAGACCGCCACAACATGAGCCAGGCGCGCCTCGCAGAATACGAGCAACTGGTGGCACGAGAGAGTGCTGCAAGCAAGCAGGACAACGCCGTCATTACCATTGCCCCTGGCCTGCCACTGGGCGACCAGGTGATTGAATTCAAGGGCGTGACTAAGGGCTTTGAGGGACGGACGCTGTTCGACAAGCTGGACTTCCGCATTCCCAAGGGTGCGGTGGTGGGTGTGATTGGCCCGAACGGCACGGGCAAGACAACGATGATGCGCCTGATTATGGGCCTGGATTCAGCGGACGACGGCAAGGTGGCCGTGGGTTCCACGGTGAACCTGTCCTATGTGGACCAGGAGCGCGCCGCGATTAAAGGAGACGTAAGCCTGATCGACGAGGTGGGCCAAGGGCTGGCCGAGATTCAATTGGGCAAGCTGTCGGTGCCGATTCGGCAATACCTGTCTCGCTTCGGATTTCGCGGGGCGGACCAGCAGAAAATGGCGAAGGACTTGTCTGGCGGCGAACGCAACCGCTGCAACCTCGCCAAGCTGTTGAAGGAAGGCGGCAACGTCATCCTACTCGACGAACCCACCAACGACCTCGACGTAAACACCCTGCGCCTGTTGGAAGAAGCCATCATGAACTTCAGCGGCTGCATCATGGTCATCAGCCACGACCGCTTCTTCCTCGACCGCGTCTGCACCCACCTGCTGGTCTTCGAGGGCAACGGACAAGTGCGCTGGTTCGAGGGCAACTTCCAAGAATACGAAGAATGGCGCATGAAAGAACTAGGCACCAAGCTCTTTGAAAACCGCCGCGCGCGGTATCGGATGGTGGTGAAGGGGTAGGAAACTTCCTACCGCTTTCGCAGGGCATCGGGCTATGATGTTTTAGGCGATACCAAATCGGAGTAATCGAACATGGACCGTGAAGCGCTGCTTGGGCGGATATCAATCGATCCTGAGGTCTGCTTTGGCAGGGCCTGCATTCGCGGCACCCGGGTGTGGGTCTCCCTGATTATTGAGAACCTAGCCGATGGCACACCTGAATCAGAAATTCTGGATGAATACCCGCAACTTACACCCGATGACATTCGCGCAGCGCTGGCCTATGCTGCGGAACTTACTCGTGAGCGGATCATTCCAATCCCCTTGGAGCAGGCGGTCTGATGCAGTTCAAGCTTGACGAGAACCTTGGTTCACGTCTGGTGCCAGTATTTGAGGAACATGGCCACACTGTGGACACCGTTCTGGATGAGGGGCTTTGTGGAGCACGCGACACGCTCAGCTATAAAGCGTGCCTTCAAGAATCTAGAACCCTTGTAACCTTGGATCTCGACTTCTCTGATCCGAATCGATTCCCGCCCGGTCCCACCAACGGCATCGTCATCCTTCGGCCCAAGCGTCCACTCATGAGTTTGATTCATGGATTGCTGAAAGAGGCCCTGCGAGCCTTGGCCACGGAGGAAATAAAGGGTTCGATCTGGATTGTTGAACCGGGGCGTATTCGCGTACACGATCCGAACTAGAGTCGATTCTTATCACAAACAATCCGATTCCGGCGTTGAACGATCTGCTGCGTCTTCTGCTGCGAGCACCGCGCTGAAAACCCCTTGGGTGGAATCCTGTTTCAGAGTAGCGTCGAACCAAGCCAACAGTAGATTCATCGTCGCGGTCTGCTGGATAGCTGCGCTTACATAGGTGTTGCCGAGGCAGATGATTTGCCCGAAGTTGCAGATGGTGGAGTTCACCGCGAACTGGCAATGCGAAGCGTCGTCTATTAAAACGTAGTGCCTGCACTCGGAAGCGAGCCCGTCGTACATTTCACGGACGTTGGTGGCGGGCGGGGCCACGCAATCTTTCTCCCCGCCTATCACCAGCGCGGGAATACTGATGCCGGGCGCGGCGGCGATGGCGCTGGGGTTGGTGTCAGCTGCGGCAATCGGCACAATCGTAGAGATGTTCGCGCTGTGCTGCACGGAGAGCATGGTCGCGCCACCGCCCATGCTGTGGCCTGCCACGCCGCTGCGCGTGCCCACGCGGTTAAAAAATATCGACCCCGAATCCGCGCCCTGCAACTGCATCTGGTCCACGCTGAAGGCCAGGTCTTGCCCGAAGTTGCCGTGACTGGGGGCGGGGAGGGTGCTGGTTTCGGTGTCCACCATCACCACGATATAGCCTTGCGGCACAAGGCCGTTCCAGATGTAGTTGTAGAAGCTGATACCTATCGAGAATCCATGACCGAACACGACGACCGGAAAGCGGTTGGCATCGTTGCCCGCTATGGGCTGGTTGCTTCCTGCCGTGGTGGCGGGATAATAAATCGTAGTGGGTATGCTGCGGTTCGAGCGGCTCGCGTCCACAAAGGTGCGCGTGGTGGAACCCACAGCGAAGGGACCGGGCACGGGCTCCAGCCCGCCCTCCCCTTCGGTGATACCCTCGGTCGCGCCCTCACCTTCTAATGCACCTTCTCCCTCGATGGCTCCTTCGCCATCGGCCACACCTTCTCCATCTACACTCCCTTCGCCTTCGACTACACCTTCTATAATTCCTTCAACGATTCCCTCGGCCACTCCCTCCCCTTCACCCTCGGCTAAACCTTCGATCACCCCCTCAGATATTCCCTCGAGTACTCCCTCTCCCGCGCCTTCAGATGTTCCCTCAACAATCCCCTCCAACAAGCCTTCGACGACACCTTCCACCTGCCCCTCAACCACGCCCTCAATGCTTCCCTCGGTAGTGCCCTCAATAACTCCCTCCAACGTCCCCTCTTGCTCTCCCTCGATTGCACCTTCAACCACTCCTTCCCCAGCTCCCTCGATGCTCCCTTCCGCAACACCCTCTGTTATACCTTCACCGTCTATTGCACCCTCTCCCTCAAGCAAGCCTTCCGTTACTCCCTCGACACCGCCTTCTGCTATTCCTTCAACTATTCCCTCGCCCTCGAACATGCCTTCAACCACACCCTCACCTTCACCCTCCTCCTCCGCCTCGGGCAGGCAATCATCCAGCGACCCTGACAGCGGGCGGAATCCATCTTCCGAGCCGCTGCAATCCACGGCGTAGGCACCCGCGTTGAAGAACTGAATCAGCCGCAGCACTTCTCCCAGCGAGAACCTGCCATCGGCGGGAGAATAATCGCCATCGTGGTAGTTGCCCACGCACAGTGTACCGCCCGCAGTAAAGCCATCTTCCCCCTCACCGCTGCATTCATACCCGCCCACGTTGTAGAACTGGATAAGCCGCAGCAATTCCGTGAGGGTAATCTCACCAAACGGCGGTGTGTAATCCGCGCTGTGCGGTTCGGCGCTGGCAGGCAGTGCCGACACGATGGACGTAAGAAATAGTATCAGCGTCAGCGCAACGCGCCGAATGGCTTGGTCCTGCATGTCGAGACTCCCCTGATTGCCCAGAGCGCAGTATACGCCGAAACTCGAAAAAGTGTGAGGGGGCATGAAGGGGGAAAGGGAGGAAGCGGGAGCTTCCTACGCATGGGCATTTCCAAGGAGACCCTGGAAACGAGGGGGGTAAAAAAATCCACCCCCAGTCCAGACGACAGGTCCGGTGAGGGTGGAGTGCGGGGAAGCGTGTAAGAAGGGCGGATGATCTAGATCACGAAGTCCTCTACGAATACACGTGCATCGCGTGCGCTTACGTAGACGCGGTCGTTCTGGCCAATGGCCAGCTCGGAAAAGCGGGCGTGGGAAAGGTCCACACGGATTCGGTCGTTATTGGCGAGCGCCAGCTCAACGCGCACGACGGGGCCGGTGGTTTGCACGCGCAAGACATGGGCTTCGAGATAGCTGCCGTGTCCGTTGGTGGCCGGGTGCAGGTCGAGGTCGTGCGGGCGGATGAAGGCGCGGCCTTCCTGCCCTTCGGGCGCGCCATCCACAGGCAGGGCCAGCCCGCCAACGCGCAGGCTGCCTCCCTCGACACGCCCGTGGAAGAGGTTTACTGTGCCAAGGAAGTTGGCAACGAACTCGGTGGCGGGACGGTGGAACAAGTCTTCCGGTTTGCCGTCCTGCTCGATATGCCCCTTGTTCATCACCACCACGCGGTCGGCCACTTCGAGCGCTTCTTCCTGGTCGTGGGTCACAAACAGGCTGGTGATATGCAGCTCGTCGTGAAGCTGGCGCAGCCACCGGCGCAGCTCTTCGCGCACCTTGGCATCCAGCGCGCCGAAGGGTTCGTCGAGTAGCAGCACCTTGGGCTCCGTGGCGAGGGCGCGGGCTAGCGCCACGCGCTGCCGCTGGCCGCCGGATAGCTGAGACGGATAGCGGTGCTCCATGGATTCGAGTTGCACAAGGCCCAGCAGCTCGCGCACGCGACGGGCTATCTCCGCCTTCTCTGGGCGCTCGCTGCGGGGCCGCACGCGCAGGCCAAAGGCCACGTTGTCGAACACGGACATGTGGCGGAAGAGAGCATAGTGCTGGAACACAAATCCCACGCGCCTCTCCCCCACGCGCTTGAAGGCGACGTCCTCGTCGTTGAACCGGACAGTGGTGCCGGGCAGCACGTCGGGGTATTCCAACCCGGCGATGATGCGCAGCAGGGTCGTCTTGCCCGAGCCAGAAGGCCCAAGCAGCGCCACAAGTTCGCCGGGGTTCACGGTAAGCTGGACCTTGTCCAGCGCCGTGAAGGAGCCAAAATGTTTGCTGATGTTGTTGACTTCAATACTCATGAAACAGTCTCCACAGTCCTTGCTCCCTCGCGTGAGGTGGCGTGCATTCGCCGCTCAACGATGGCTTTGGCCACCAGCGTGAGCAGCGCCAGAAAAGTTAGCAGCGACGCGGCGGCAAAGGCCGCTACGAAGTTGTACTCGTTGTAGAGAATCTCTACGTGGAGAGGCAGCGTATTCGTCTTGCCACGTATGTGGCCGGACACCACGGACACCGCGCCGAATTCGCCCATGGCACGGGCGTTGCAAAGGATGACGCCATAGAGCACGGCCCAGCGCACGTTGGGCAGGGTCACATGCCAGAAGGTCTGCCAGCCGTTCGCCCCCAGCAGGATGGCCGCCTGCTCCTCGTCTGTCCCTTGTTCCTGCATGAGGGGTATCACCTCGCGCGCGACGAAGGGGAAGGTGACGAAAATGGTAGCCAGCACAATGCCCGGCACGGCGAAGATAATCTCGATGTCGTTGGCTTGCAACCACGGGCCGAACCAGCCGTGCGCGCCGAAAAGCAGCACATACACCAATCCCGACACTACGGGGGAAACGGCGAAGGGTAGGTCGATGAGCGTGATAATAAAGCTGCGCCCTGGGAACTGGAACTTTCCTAAGGCCCAAGCAGCGGCGAGGCCGAAGACGGTGTTCAACGGCACTGCAATAACGCAGACGATGAGCGTCAGCTTGATGGCAGCAAAGGCCGCCGAGTCATTGAAGCTGGCGAAGTAGGCGTAGACACCCTTGCGCAGCGCCTCAAAAAATACGGCCCCCAAGGGTGCCACCAAAAAGAGACTGAGGAAAGCGATGGTAATCGAAATGAGCAACCAGCGCACCCAGGCGGGCTCGGAGATTTGCGCGTTCACGTTCTTGGATATTGCAGACATCAGGCCATGCTCCCCTGGTAGCGGCGTACGCTCCACCATTGCAGCACGTTGATGAGGAAGAGCAGCACGAAGGAGAACAGCAGCATGACGACGGCGATGGCAGTGGCGCCGGGGTAGTCGTATTGTTCCAGCTTGGTGATGATGAGCAGGCTGGTGATCTCGGTCTTCATCGGCATGTTGCCCGCAATGAAGATGACGGAGCCATACTCACCTATGCTGCGTGCGAAGGCCAGCGCAAAGCCGGTGAGCAGTGGCGGAATGAGCGGGGGCATCAGCACGCGAAAGAAGGTGGCGAAACGGGACGCACCCAGGCTGCTGGCCGCCTCTTCCACTTCACGGTCGAGGTCGGCAATGGCGGGCTGCACCGTGCGCACCACGAAGGGCAACCCAATGAAAAGCAAGGCGATACCAATGCCAAGGGGGCTGAAGGCAGTCTTGATGCCCAGCGGGGCGAAGAACTGCCCAAACAATCCGGCGGGAGCATAGAGCGCCGTGAGCGCAATGCCGGAAACGGCGGTGGGCAGGGCGAAGGGAAGATCGATCAAGGCATCAACGATCTTCTTGCCGGGGAAGGTGTAGCGCACCAGCACCCAGGCGGTAATGAATCCAAAGAATAGATTTACGAGGGCGGCCAGGAAGGATACGCCGAAGGTCAGCTTGTAGGATGCCACCACGCGCGGGCTGGCAACCGCCTCGAAGAACTCCGCCACCGTCAGCGAACTGGTGCGCACGAACAAGGCCGCCAGCGGCACAAGCACAATCAAGCTCAGGTAAGTTACCGTGAAGCCAAGCGTCAATCCGAAGCCGGGTAGGACGCTATATGTTTTATTGAGAGACATGAGACTCTTTCCAGGGCATAGGGCTTAGAGGACGAACAAGTCCTAATTTTCGATTAGCCGGGGGCGGCGTGGTGACGCGCCGCCCCCGGCTGGTCACGGGGTTAGGGCTGGTATATCTGGTCAAAAATGCCGCCGTCGTTGAAGTGCTTCGGCTGGGCTACTTCCCACCCGCCGAAGTAGTCGTCAATGGTGAACAACGTCAGCTCCTGGAATCGCGCGATGTCCTCGGGCGCGGCATGCTCCGGGGAGCGCGGACGGTAGTAGTGCTTGCCTGCAAGCTTCTGCCCCTCGGGCGAGTACAGATACTTCAGGTACTCGTTGGCCACTTCGGTCGTGCCATGCTTCTCGGCGTTCTTGTCCACCAGCGTTACCGGCGGTTCCGTCAAGATGCTGCTGGGCGGATAGACAATCTCAACCAGGCCCTTGCCCAGTTCGTTGGCTGCAAGGAAGGCTTCATTTTCCCAGGAAAGGAACACGTCGCCGATGCCGCGCTGCAGGAACGTGGTCGTGCTGCCGCGCGCGCCAGAGTCCAGCACCGGAACATGCTTGTACAGTTCGGAGATGAACGCCTGCGCCTTCGCTTCCGCCGCTGCCAACTTCTCCGGTTCGGCATTGGCGGGCGTTGTATCGCCCAGTTCCTGTCGCAGCGCCCACGCCCAGGCGGCGAGGTAGTTCCAGCGCGCGCCGCCCGAAGTCTTCGGGTTCGGCGTGATCACCTCGATGTCGCCCTTGACGAGATCGCCCCAGTCCTTGATCTTCTTCGGGTTGCTCTTGCGCACCAGGAATACAATCGTGCTGGTGTAGGGGGAGCTGTTGTGGGGCAGGCGGCTCTGCCAGTTCTCGGGCAGCACCTTGGCTTCACGGGATATGGCGTTGATGTCATAGGCCAGCGCCAGCGTGGCGACGTCTGCGGGCAAGCCGTCGATCACGGCGCGGGCCTGTTTGCCTGCGCCGCCGTGCGACTGGTTAATCGTTACGTCCTGGCCGGTCTTGTCTTTCCAATACTTGGCGAAGGCTGTGTTGTACTCGACGTACAGCTCGCGCGTCGGGTCGTAGGAGACGTTGAGCAGGGTGACGGATTCGGCATGGGCCGCCGTCAATGCCCCCAGCACCAGGCCAGCAACAAGCCCGCGACGCAGCGCGTGTGCAAATTTACTCATCTTCATTTCGTTCATTCCTTTTACATCTTGGGTTGTCGTTGGCGGCTTCCCGTCCCGTCCCCCCTCCTCCCCCTGCGGGAGGGAGGAGAGGGGCGCGTGGGAGGAAGGGTGCATTCAACGCGTCACAGGGGGTTACTCTTCTTCGGGCGCAAAGAAGTCGCGCAGGTCGCCGAAGAAGCCGAGTGCCTCTCCGAGCGCCTTGATGATGCTGCTGGCAACAGTAGCTTTCTGGCCAGTCTCGAGCAGGGATTCAGCCTTGGCGGGGCGGGCAACGGTGAGGTTCTTGGTGTGTTTCATCTTTTGTAGTCCTTCTAATTGAGTTATTGTTTGTTGTTTGCCAGGTCATTTGCGCGCAGGGCGCGCAGGTTAGAATTCCAACTGGAATCGAGTCTGCAAGGTGCCGAAGTCATCCTTGAACAGCGGGTGGTCAACCTCGTTGTGGATGTAGTTCCAGCTCACCATGAAGTTCTTGTTCAGGTACCAGTTCAGGCCAAGCGTTGCGCTGGTGTGTTCGCCGCCCTGGACAGGGCCGCTAGACAGGTCAACTTCGCCATAACGCGCCAGCACTTCCCATGCGCCGGGACCGCGCTTTTCTCCCTTGAAGGAGAAGGGACGTTCCGGGTTGGGACGCTGAATGCGGCCACTGTCGTGGCGATAAACGCGGTTCTCGCCCGTGATCACATACCCCGCCTGCGCGTACCAGCCGTCATAGGTCAAGTCGCCGCCGAAGGTAGTCTCCACGTCGGAACGTACGTATTCGCTCTGGAACGAGAAGCCGCCGAAGATGGCCGCCAGTTCAAGGCCCAGCAAGTTCACGTCATCCGCGCGGGCGCTGGCCAGGCGGAAGCCTGCCGGGACCAGGGCACTATCCGGATTGATGTAACGGAACAGGCCAAGCCGCGTTTCGGGGCGCACGCCGTAGGGAAGCGCAGCGCCATCCGGATTGCGCAGGCTGTAAGCCGCGCCCACATGGATGAGTTGGCGACCATCGTTCGCGTAATAAGGCAAACCCGCAATGCGTCCGGTGAACTGGTAACCCTGATCCTCGTCTGAGTCGTTGCTGCTGGGCCAGTCGTCGGTTTCCTTAAACACGCCCAACTGCCAGGACAAGCGTTCCTTCTTGGGTTCGCCAATCAATGAATCGCTCAACTGGATACCAGCATTGCGGGAGGGAACCAGCGTGTCGATTAACGGGTTCTCTTGGAACGCGCGGTCGGTGATCGCGTTCAGCTCGTCGAGGCTAAAGGGTTCCTTGAAGTGGCCAATGCGAACATCAAAGGCGTTGTCCCCAAAGTAGGGAATGCCGTTGTACTGCAGGAACACGTCGCGGAAGCGGGGCGTATCACCGCCATTTTCACCCGCGAAATCGATCTCCGCCTGGTAAGTTATGTCGGAATAGACCTTACCCGAGAGCGTAAGCCGCGCCGCGCGGAAGCCGGTGCCATCCTGCTCGTCGCCAAAGGCGGCTTCCAGGTCATCGCCCTGATCGAACCACGCGAAGTCGTGGATCAATCGCAGGCCAATCTTGCTTTCGAAGGCGCCATCGGGCGTGCTGAACTTCAGGCCGTCCTGGTTGAGTGACAGCTTGGGGGTTGCAGCCGCCTTCTCGGCGTCCTTCTTTACCTGTTCCTGCTGGTCCGTGTCGTAACGTGTCCAAATACCGTCCACACGGCGCTCGACATCGTCGATCTTTTCGAGCTTTTTCTCCAGCTCCTCTATGCGCTGCTGAAGACGTTCCAGCTCTACCGCATCGGGGGGGAGCCTTGGACGCGCCTTGCGCCCACGCCGGGCTGCTGCCAGCAAGCAGCACGGCTAGCCCTGTTCGTAGCCATTTCATCAGTCGTTTCTCCTCTTGCAAACTGCGGCACTCCGGCTGGCCGGTCGTGGTTCCGCTTACCCTGCGTGGTATTGGATTTCTCCGGATGTCCGGGCGAAATGTGAACGGTGGCGGCGACACTTCTTTGCTGTTACTTGCGGCCCGCATCGAGGCGGACGCGTTCGCGCCGGTCGATTTGAACCACGCGTCCGTCGTGGACGGTGACTTCCACGGAGCCGTACTTGAGGCTGCCGACTGCGGTGAGGATCCGGCGGGCCACGTCCTCATCCACGCTGGCTGCGCCAATGGCGCGCGGGGTTTTGGGTTCCACCGCCTGAAGCGGCACAAAGGACTGGGGGCTAACGTTTGACATTTTCTTTAATTCCTATCTTGTTTATAGGATTTTAATGCGCACTTTAAGAGCCGCATTCACCTCGGTTTGAAAAAACTAAATGTAGTACATGGGAACGGCGGGTTCTTTGCCGTGCCTCATCTCTTCAACCAAGTCCGCGAGGGACTTTTTCTCCAACACCTCCGCCATCGCGTCGCGTACTTCGCGCATGAAGGGCCTGACTACGCAGGTCTCCATGTCGCTACAGCCTTCACACTGAATCGGGTCGCGCGTGCGGGCACAGGGCGTTGGGGCAAAGGGACCGTCGAGCGTGCGAATGATCTCCGCGAGGGTAATCTCGCGGGGGTCGCGCGCAAGGGTGTATCCCCCCGCCGGACCGCGCCTGCTCCGCAGCAAGCCGCGCTTTCTCAACTGTGTCAGGGTCGCTTCAAGGAACTTCAGCGGTATGCCTTCCTGCTCCGCGATCTGGTCCACAGCTACAAGGTCGGCGTTTGGGGCATATGCCCCGAGCACCGCCATGGCTCGCAGACCGTATCGCGCTTTGGAAGAAAGCATTCGCGTATTTCCTATCGACTGAGGCGGAAATTAGCATACTTCAAATGTCATTGTCAACCCTGAATTGTGGGCTGGTTAAATTCCTGAACCGTCTTCCATTTCAAACTCGAAGGGCGGCACGAAGGTCTTTGGGCGCGCCACCTGACGAACGGCCTTCTCATAGGCTTCCGCATAGATTTGCTGGCGTTCCCGCCGCTCTTCCGGGGAAAGCTGCCCAAAGAAAACATCCGGTACACGCACGAAAGGGTTGTCCTGGTCGAGCTCGTTCTGCCGGGCGGTGCGATCCAATGCGTGCTGTAACTTCTTCATGATATCACCCTCTTGAAAAGTCTATCGGAATTGTAGCTTAAATTACCCGCAATGTCTAGTACTTTCGTATGTTATTGATAATGCTTGACTTACGAATTTTCTTGTGCTATATTCCGCTCACCTTACCGAAGGCACCAGCCACTCTGGCTTACCTATACACACCAATGCTGACGCAACGTCGACGCGGAGATCCCATCGGGGAATCCCTCGAACACTGGGAGACCTCTAATGAAGACTATGATGATGGAAGGCAATATGATGGGGATGGCGCCGATGGGTATGGGCGGCATGGGGATGGGCGCACCGATGATGAGCGCCCCCGCGGGCATGAACATGATGATGATTCCGCGCTGCACGATGATGATGGAGAAGTGCGACGGCGGCATGAAAATGATGTGCACCTGTACGGACGCCACGGCCTGCTCCATGATGCAGAACCTGTGCAGCATGATGGCCGGTGGCATGATGAGCTGCTGCATGATGATGAACGGCATGGTGATGATGAACTGCAACATGACCATGGGCATGTGCAAGTGCGAGATGACCAAGGACGGCATGTGCATGACGTGGACCAGCGGCGACGCGATGTGCTGCGACATGATTCAGGCCTGCTGCGACATGATGATGAAGATGATGGAATGCGGCTGCACCTGCTGCATGTGCATGAACGGCACGCCCGTGTGCTGCTGCTCCTGCTAATTTACCTAGCCCAATTCGATATTGCCCGCCCCACCCTGGGGCGGGCTTATCTTTTTGGGAAGAGTGTCGGCAGACGCTTCGAGAATCGCCCCCGGTTACTCCTCAATCACCACAGGAGGAGCCACCTTGAGTATGCCGTGCTCTTCGAGCCCGAAGGTCCACACCTGCACGCCTTGCATGGCCATGACCTCTACCACGCCAAAGGTGAGCATGGCCGCGAAGATGCCGAACAGGAATAGCTGATAGCCCAGGCGCAGGTAACGGAATTTCTTGTGCGCAAGAAACTGGCCGCTTTGGTACATATCCCGCACGACGGCCTCGTAGGCCAGCTTGGGATCGTTACAGAGGGCCTCCATTTCCTTCACATAATCGTCGTGGTCCATGTCCGCATAGGTACCGAAAAAGAGCAGGTTGTAGTTAGAACTTTTTTTCGCCACGCGGCTGGTCGGTGGCTGGCTGGGCATAAGCACCACGATGGACGATAAGGCTGTCAGTGCGCAGAAAAGTATCGTGATGACGGCAGGCCATTGAAGCGCATGCTCATCCAGAAAGGGAATGCAAAAGGTCAGCATCAGGGAAGAGACGGTGAGCAGTATGTTGGCCTTGATGTCGGCCATGGCGTTGAGTTGCAGGTTCTGCTGGCGCGATTGGCGCAGCATCTGGTCCACATGACCTGCCGGTTCGTTAATATTCATGAGCCCCTCCCCTTCCATACGAACTCCGATGATAGCAGCCGCCAAGGCCTGAATGGCAAGGGCTTGGCCGGGGGCGTTAGAATGCCCGTCTGAAATCGCCACAAGGAGCTACCCCATGTCTGCCGCAGATACCATGACTTTCGACACGCCACCTGCGTTTGGTCCCATTTATCGCAAGGTGTTGTTTGGCAAGAAGCGCCCCGGCCTGCGCGCCGGTGCAACGTTGCCGCAGTTGGCGGCGGAGTGCAAGGGGGTTCGGATAGACGCGGCCAACCTGGCACTGTATCGCTCGGTGTGCCATATCGAGGGAGGTGCGGCGGTGCCGCTGCTGTATCCGCACGTGCTCACGGGCTCGCTGCACCTGGCCATCATGACACATGAAGCTTTCCCCCTCTCGATGATGGGCGCGGTTCACCTGCGCAACCATGTGCTGGGGCGGCGCGTGCTGGACCCGGCGGAGCCTTTCGACATTCATTGCTCGCTCGACGCGCACCGCCCTGCCAAGGCGGGCGTGGAGCTGGACGTGAGTACCACCCTGACCGATGCATCTGGTGCGCGGGCGTGGGAAAGCATCAGCACCTACCTGGTGCGTGGCAAGTTTGGCGAGGCTGTGGAGCTACCTGCCCGTGTGAACATTGCGGAGGTGGAGCCGACTGCCGAGGTGGCGGCGTGGTTCGTTCCCTCGGGCACGGGCCGCAAGTATGCCCGCGTGTGTGGGGACTGGAACCCCATCCACATTTCCACCATCACCGCGAAGCTGTTCGGTTTCAAAAGCGAAATTGTGCATGGCATGTGGGCGGCAGCGGTGTGCCTGGGCAAGCTGCCCGAGGCGGGCGGTGCGGAACAGTGTGACCTGTTGTTCAAGGGCCCCACGTTCATGCGATCCAAGGTAAGGTTGTTGCGCGCCGACGCGGATGGCGGATCTCGCTTTGACCTGTTCTGCGGGTCCAACCCGAAGCCCTCGATTGCCGCATGGCGTCGGCCCGTGAACGCCAGCGCGAAGCTGGTCGGCTAGGCGCGTGGGCACTATCAAATATACCCGGCTCGCCGCCCCGCTTACGCTGCCCTGCGGCCATGTGATTCCGAATCGCTTCATCAAGGGGGCGATGACGGAGCAGATGTCCGACCGGCACAACGCGCCGACCGAAGCCTTGGTGCGCCTGTATGAGCGCTGGGGCAGGGGAGGTTGTGGTTGCTTGTTGACGGGCAACGTGATGGTGGATCGGCGCGCGCTCGAAGGACCGCGCAACGTGGCGGTGGAAGACGAGCGCGACCTGCCCATGCTGCGCCGCTGGGCGGAAGCTGCGCAGGCGAACGGCAGCCAGCTCTGGATGCAGATCAGCCACCCCGGCAGACAGACTCCACGCGGCGTATCGAGCGAAGTGGTGGCACCATCCGCCGTGGCGCTGAAGGGTCAAGTGGGGCTGATGTTCACCAAGCCGCGTGCGTTGACGGAAGGCGAGATACACGAGCTGATTCAACGCTTCGCCCGCACGGCGGGGATAGCCAAGGAGGCGGGCTTCGCGGGCATACAGATTCACAGCGCGCATGGCTATTTGAACAGCCAGTTCCTGACACCCTTGGTGAACCAGCGCACTGATCAGTGGGGCGGTTCGCTGGAAAACCGGATGCGGTTCCTGCTGGCGGTGGTGAGGCAGACGCGGGAGGCCGTGGGTGCCAACTACCCGATTGCCCTGAAGCTGAACAGCGCGGACTTCCAGCGTGGCGGCTTCACCGAGGAGGAATCCATGGCGGTGGTGCGGGCGCTGGAAGTAGCGGGCATTGACCTGTTGGAGATATCCGGCGGCAGCTATGAGCGACCAGTGATGGTGGGGAGCGGGATGCCCGAACAGCGCGACAGCACGCGCAGGCGCGAGGCTTACTTTCTGGAATACGCGGAGAAGGTGCGCAAGGAAACCCGCGTGCCGTTGATGCTGATTGGCGGGCTGCGCTCCCCCATGGTGATGGAAGGGATATTGGCAGACGGCGCGGTGGACGTGATTGGCGTGGCCCGCCCGATGGCATTGGACCCAGACTTCTGCCGCAAGGCCATTGCCGGGGAAGTGGAGCGCGCGCACGAAGCAGACCTGCGCACGGGGCTGCGTTCGCTGGACGACATGCTGCAAAGCCTGTGGCACCAGGAACAGTTCAAGCTGATGTCGGAGGGAAAAGAACCCAACCTGCGGCTGGGAAAGTGGGGCGCGCTGGGGCGCGGCCTTGCCAACATCTTTGGCCCGCGATAACGGGCACGCCACCGACTACTTGTAGCGGTAGGTGATGCGGCCCTTGGTCAAGTCGTAGGGAGACATTTCCAGCAGCACCTTGTCACCCGGCAGAATGCGGATGTAGTACTTGCGCATCTTGCCGGAAATATGGGCAAGCACCGTGTGGCCGTTGGCCAGCTTTACGCGAAACATGGCATTGGGCAACGGTTCAAGCACCGTTCCTTCCAGCTCAATCGCCTCTTCCTTATCCATCTTGCTCCTTCGCCCATTCGACCCGTGTTTGCCGATTAGACCCATGCGGCCCGGCACAATGCGGCTATCGCCTGTAAACTCTTCGGGGCCGTGAGGATAACACGCGAGACGGGCGGAATGCCAACTAACCCGCCTTCTTCGTTAGCCTGTCATTGACAATATGCCCTGCCTGCTGCATTGTGTGCGGATGAATATCCACAACCTTTTCGTCATGGCTGCCTTGCTGGCCGCTGCAGGGGCATCTGCCCAGCCCACCTTCTCTTCCCACGTTGCCCCAATCATTTACAAAAACTGCACCGTTTGCCATCGGGAGGGCGGCGGCGCGCCTTACGCCCTCGTCACGTATGAAGATGTATCGCGCCGCGCGCGAATGATTGTTGAGGTGACCCAATCACAGCGTATGCCCCCGTGGCTGGCGGTTCGGGGGGAGGTGGAATTCCATAACGAGCGCGGCCTTAGCGCCGACGAGATAGAAACCCTGCGCGCATGGAGCGAGGCGGGGACTCCGCTTGGAGAAGCGTCCGCCGTGCCGCCTGCGCCGGTCTATCCTTCGGAATGGTTCCACGGCACGCCGGATATCCTGCTGGAAATGGAGGAGGAAATGGAGGTGCCGGCGGATGGGCCAGATATTTACCGGAATTTCGTGGTGCGCATCCCGGATATCCCCGAGGGCAAGTACCTCTGCGGGATTGACTATAAGCCGCGCGCGGTGCAGTCCGCACACCACAGCCTTTTTTCTCTGGACACGAGCGGCGACATGCGTCGCGCATCGGACGCCGAACCTCGCCCGGGCTTTGGGGGGATGGAGGCCAACCTTATCTCGGGCCGGGTAGGCGGTTGGGCCGTGGGGGCGCAGCCCGATTTCTTCCCCGAGGGCGTATCGCTGAAAGTGGCGCCAGGCACCGACCTGATGGTGAATGCGCATTTCCACCCCGTGGGCAAGCCCGAAATGGAGCGCGCGCGCATTGCGCTTTACCTTACGGATAAGCCGCCTACGCGTCATATGTACGCGCTGGAGATTCCCTTCGGCTTCGGCATTCCCTCGAACCTGCGCATCCCGCCGGGTGAGGCGAACTACGTCTTGAAAGAAAGTTTTGTATTGCCGGTAGACGTTATGCTTTCCGGCCTTGCCCCCCATGCCCACCTTATCGCCAAGGAAATCAAGGCCGAGGCCACCTTCCCTGATGGTCGGTACATCAACCTGATACACGTTCCCAAATGGGATTTCGCGTGGCAGGAGCAATATCACTACAAGGAACCTATTGCCCTGCCTGCGGGCACGCGGATAGATTGCACCTTTGTCTATGACAACTCGGCAGACAATCCCTTCAACCCGCATAGCCCGCCAGAGGAAATCACATGGGGGCCCAACACCACGGACGAGATGGCCTGCGTGACCTTGCGCGTGGTGATGGATAGCCCAGAGCAATTGGCAATGCTGAAGAAGGGTTATGGAGATTGGGTTAAGGAAGCCTTGACCCATGCCGACTTCGACATCATTGACGATGCCGTGAGCGCCCAGGAGAAAGACCGGCTTGACCTCAACGGCGACGGCAATGTCTCGTGGGCTGAGTCCATGGCGCTCCTTCGCCGCATACGCCAAATCATCACGGGTTCCCATGATGAACTGGGTATCGTGCACTTTCTGATTTGGCACTTGGTCAAGACTGAATTGCTGCCTTATCTGATACCAAGGCTTTCGATTGTTTTGCTGGTAATTTTCGGCATTGCATGGTGGAGACGGCGTCGGAGAAGGAACCGAATTCGAAAGCAATTGGAGCAGGGGACCTGAGGCCGCAGTACTGATATGGCTTGCTCTATCGAGAAGAACTTGTCGAGATTCAAAAGCGCTTCTCTCTGCCTTGAAAGGCGCTGCCAGGAACAGTGCCGACAGCGAGAGAAACGCGTGGAATTGACTTTATGGCAATGACCACTAGTTCGTCGATCAGCTGATATAGCGTGTCGCTTATACTAATCCCAGCTCCTGCCACCGGTTCTTCCATTCCTGTGCCCAAGTGAAAACGTCACACGCGGGCATGGGCTTGGCGATGTAATACCCTTGCCCGTAGTTGCACTTGCGCGAGCGCAAGAAGTTCCAGTCCGTTTCGTCTTCAATGCCCTCGGCCACAACGGTCATGCCCAGTTGCGCGGCCATATAAAGGTTACCCTCCACAATGGCCCCTTGGGTGGCGTTGCTTGTAGCGCCGTGAACAAAGCTGCGATCGATCTTCAGCTCGGTAAAGGGCAGGTCTCGCAACTGGGCCAGCGAGGAATGCCCGGTTCCGAAGTCATCTATGGAAAGCGAAATACGCTTGAGGCGCAATCGCGCTAGTATGTCGAGTTGCCGGGTCATGTCCTGCGTCAGGCGTGATTCGGTAATCTCGAGCACCAGGGCCTCCGGCGGAACGTTGAGACGGTTCAGGTGCTCCTGCACCACGTTGGGAAACTCGAGACGATTCAGGTTCTCCATCGAAATGTTCACCGCAACGCTTATGTCGAGCCCTTCGCTGATCCAGGTTTGGTATTGCTCGATGGCCTGCACAAGAACAACCGTGGTTAATTCTTCAATGAGGCCATGCTCCTCGGCGGAAGCAATGAATTGATCGGGAAACACTAGCCCATCTTCCGGGTGCTGCCAGCGCACCAAGGCTTCTACGCCATAGAACGTTGCATCGTCGAGGCGCACCTTCGGCTGGTAATAATTCACGGTTTCATTCCGTGCCAGCGCCTGCCGAATCTCCTCCGCGCCGTATACCTTGAGAGGACCCTTAGTCCGTCTCGATAGATGGGTCCGCCAGTGATCAATGACCGCGTCGAGCGCGTCATTTTTGACCGGCTTGTTGAGAAACCCAACCACGTCGAGCTGATGCGCAGAAGCCAGTCTCGCCACGGTGTCTATCACGCGTGCATCTTCACCGCTCACCAGTGCCAATGCCCCGGCATATTTCGTTTCCACCAACTTGCGCACAAACTCGACTCCGTCCATCTCGGGCATGTTCAGGTCGAGAAAGAGTAGCGGGTAGTCTCCGCCGTGGCAGGTGATGTGGGCCAGCGCGTCAGCGCCAATGATAAAGCTCTGCACCTCGGACAAACCATGGCGGGAGAGCTGCCGCGTGAAGAGGGCAATTTGAAAGGGGTCGTCGTCAACGATAAATACGTTGGGCTCTTCGGTTGTATTCTGCACTTAGTGTTTCTCCTTTGACTCGGCAACGGCATTGATGACCTCCACCATGCGCTTTTCAAGGTCCGACAGTAACAATTCTATTTCCCTGCGGTCGCCGTGCAGTCCGTATGTTTCAATCTGCTGGTAGCACGCGCCCAGTGCGGCGGCGCCAATCGACTTCGCGGCAGACTTGATCCGGTGGGCAATGGCCGCCGTCCCCTTGCAGTTGCCTGCTGCAAGGGCTGAGCGGATCTCAAGGTTGCCCGTTTGGGCAGACTGCAAAAAGGAGGATAAGAATTCTTCGACGACGTCGGCGTCCGTGCCCACCATGTCTTGAAGTACACGCACGTCGAGAACCGGCGTGGCATCTTTCTTCGGTTCTTCAGCTTCAGCCCTTGAAACTTCTTGGGTTTCGGGTGGGTTCGTCCATTTTTTTAGTATGCCCTTCAAGTCGGCAACGGCGGCGGGCTTCCTAAGGAAGTCGTTCACGCCCGCCTCCACGCAACGTTGACGCTCCGCTTCCGTCAAGCCTGACGCAAGCATGATAATGGGCGTGTTGCTGCCTTCCTCCATCCCTCGAATCACCTTGGCCAGCTCTTTTCCCGTCACTTCGGGCAGGTGCATATCGGTGATCACTACGTCTACAACGTCCCGATTCTTTGCATACAGCTCCTGCGCTTCCTTGGCATAGGCCGTAGTAATGACCTTATAGCCTTCCGATTCGATGACGCGCGCGACCAGCTCCCGGAATATCTCGTCATCCTCCACAAGCAATATCGTGTTGACTTTCTTGGGCGCTGGAGCGGCAACTTTTTCTTCTGGCGGGGGCGATTGCCTGGGGGGCTCGACGACTGCGGCTTGGCCCGCCTCGGTGATATTGTCTGGGCTGGACAAGATATCCCGGAGTTTGGTCAACAAGGCTTCGGAGGTGTAGGGCTTGGGTATGAAATGGTTGACGCCCGCCCCGAAGGCCTTGGCATAATTCCCATTCGCAGCCAATCCGCTGGACCCGATGATGCGCACGTTCGGGTCTACTGCCCTGAGCTCAGTTATCATGCTGGGCCCATCCATTACGGGCATACTCATGTCTGTCAGGATTACGGCAATCTCTTTGCGGTGCGCCAGGAACTGCGACAGGCCCTCGCCGCCATGGCTTGCCAGCATTACGCGATACCCATAGCGTTCCAGCGCCCTGCGCGTTATATCGAGAATGCTCTCCTCATCGTCCACGACAAGTATCAGCTCGCCATTTCCTCGCGGCAACTGCGATTGCGTGATGGAGACGTCTTTCGTGAATTCCAAACTGGTCAGGGCCACCCAATAGATCTCGAACTTCGTCCCCTTGCCCGGCTCACTGTATAACTTGATGAATCCGCCATTGTCGCGAATAATCGAAAACGTGGTCGAAAGCCCGAGTCCGGTTCCCTTGCCGATATCCTTGGTGGTGAAGAAGGGCTCGAATACTTTCTCCTGAATCTCCTTCGACATGCCGCAACCCGTGTCTTCCACTTCCAATACGACATAGGGACCGGGCTTTCCTTGCGCATTCATTTGGGACAACGACTCGTCAGCAAACAGGTTCGAGAGGGTTATCGACAGCTTGCCGCCGCTGGGCATGGCGTCCCGCGCGTTTACATAGAGATTCATCAACACCTGGTGGAGTTGCGTCGGGTCGGCATTCACGCTCCAGAGGTCGTCTGCTGCCTCGAATGAGAACACGATGTTTCGCGGAAAGGTGTCTTGCGCAATCTTCTGCACTTCCCGGGCGATATGCACCGGGTTGACCTGGATGCGTTTCCCCTCGACCCCCCGCGCGAATCCCAGCACCTGCCGAATCAAAGCCGCTCCACGCTCGGCGCTGCGCTTCAGTGTGTCCAGGGTCGCCATCCCATCGACAGTATGTACATCGTCCTTCAGCACCTCGGCTGCCATGAGGATCGGCGCGAGGATATTGTTTAGGTCATGCGCAATGCCCCCGGCCAGGGTGCCAATGCTTTCCATGCGCTGTGAACGGAGAAACTGTTGTTCCAGTTTCTTTCGCTCGGTCACGTCGGTGTAGATCGCAAGGATCGACTTGGGCTTCCCTTGGTTGTCGCGCAGCAAGGTACATCGGGCAAGCACGGTAACGGTCTTTCCCTGCTTGGTGAGGTGCTGCATCTCGCCGGACCAGTCGCCTGATTCCAGTGTTTTTTCCGTACACGCCGGCTGGGGCTCAGGTTCCCCGTAGAGGAAGTCCGCAACGGACTTGCCCAATATCTCGTCACCGCTCCATCCGTATACCGCCTCTGCGCCACGGTTCCAATATAGAACCCGGCCATCCAAATCGCGCACCATGATGGCGTCGCTCGCCTCATCCAGCAGGGCGGCCTGCTCGGCCAGGTGCATCTCTACTTCTTTGCGTTCCGTCATATTGCGCACGAGCGCAATGTCGTAGCCACGCCCTTCCCACTCGAAGTAGTTTGCATTGACCTCAACGGGAAACACGCGATGATCCTTGCGGCGGCACATGGATTCGAAGTTGCTCGAACCATTCTTGATAATAAATTCCCAGTGGTCTTGCCACTGAGATTCGGTAAACTCGGGGTCGATGTCGAAGACGCGCATGGTGAGCAGTTCTTCGCGGCTGTAGCCCAGCGAGCGGCACGCGCCCTCGTTCACGTGCAGAAACCGCGCATTGGAATCGATCAGGTACATGGCCTCATGCAGGTGGTCTTGCGCGAACTCGAGCATGGCAAGTCTCTCTTCGCTGCGCTTGCGCTCACTGATGTCACGAAAAGAGACAACCGCCCCGGCTAATCTGCCGGTCTCATCTTTCACCGGAGAACAGGTGTACTCCACCGGGAAGCTGCTTCCGTCCTTACGAAAGAACACCTCTTCGTTCACCATCCGTGTTTTGCCGTCTTGCAGGGTCCGATGTAACGGGCATTCTTCTATCGGGTTTTTGCTGCCATCGGCGCGGTGGTGATGAATCAGCTCATGGGCTTTTTGCCCCAACATCTCCCCCTCGCTCCAGCCAAAGAGCGCAACGCCGGCGGCATTCTCAAACAGGATGCGCCCATCGAGATCGATGCGGTGGACCCCCTCGGCGATCGATCCCAGGATGAGGCGCAACTCCTCCTTCGTTTCGGACAATAGGGATTCCCTGGCGCTTAGTTGAATCTCGGCCAGCTTTCGGTCGGTGATGTTGATGTGCATCACCACGGCGCTCGCGCGTTCTTCCTGATCGAGCGGCGTGGCTACGAGCCGGAACCAGCGTTGTTCCCCGGGCGAATGGCAGGGGTATTCCAGCGCGAAATGGGGGGCCGACTTGTCGAGCACAGAACGAATGCCCGCCGCTGCGGCAGAGGCTTCCTCGGAATATTCCCCCTTGGCGCCGTCGCATATATGGAGGTAGTTGTCGCCCATGCAGGAATCGGGATCATCAAGCGCATTGGCAGAGCCAAACTGCTCCCACGCTTCGTTTACGTTCATGATGACGCCATCCGGGTCGAGCAACGCAATCTGTGTAGGCACGGCATTGAGCATGGCTGCGCCCTGTTCCGCTCGCCGCGTCTTGGCAGCATTCATTTGATCGAGAGGTATCATCCCTGCAGCCGCATGGGATTCCAGCGCGTCGTCCAGATGAACGTCATGTTCCGACGCCGCGCCATCCTGTTGTGCTTTTTCCCCTGACTTCATGCAGCTCTACCTTTACCCTTCCCGCCGTCGAGCATTCGCAAGGTGGCCCGACACCAAGATTGGCCGTTCGCCCAACCTTTGAATTCTTATATAAACTCAGCAATTGGAATATATGAATTACTCCAATAGGATATGCCTCAACGCTACTCCGAAGAGGTAAAGCTTTGGTAAAGTTTTGGTAAATCTTTTGAGTTAAACCCTTCGCGACAAGGCCAAACCTCCCGTCCACCCTTTAGTGCTCTTGGTGAAAAAAACTCTTTCTTCCCGCATTTCCCGGATTGACACCCAACCCGACCAGTGGTACCCTTTAGGTATTGAGGGAAACCATGTTCTGGCAACGGGTTATCACGGCATCACTTACCATTGCCCTGCTGCTTGCGGGCCCTGTACCGTGGGTGATTGCCGCCGCCATGCCTGCCGATACCAACGGCGACAATCAGGTGGACGTGCTGGACCTGCAACGCGCCATTGCCGCGCTGATGTCCCCCAACGCCAAGGCCCAACTGGCAGATGTAAACAACGACGGCGCAGTCGATATCCTCGACGTGCAGCGCATCCTCAGCCAGACCAGCGAAACTTCGGCTCCCGTTCCTCCAGAGCAAGAACACCCTGCCCCCACGGCCGTGCCGATACTCGGCACGCCACAGCCCATGCTGGCGAACCTGAACGAGCTTCGCCTTGCGCTGGCGCTGCCGCCACAGCCCTTACTCGCTCGCCCCCTTCCGGTGGACACGGATACCGTGCCGCCTCCCTCCGAGTATCGACTCACCTGTGGACTCTCGCCGCACGGTCCGCCAAGTCTGCAAGCGGAGCAACCACGCCTTCACGCGGCACAAGCCGCCTGAAGGTATCCCCTTCGGCTGTATGATTACGGCATTGCCGCGTGTCCTGGGCAGGACACGCACAGGGCCATGCCGCAGGCAGGGGCAGCCAAGGGAACCGTTGCTTCGCACGCCACACGGCGCGCTTCCTGGGCGGGAACCGCGCCGCAACTCCGGTGAGAATAATTAGGGAAAAGTCGAATAACTTAGAGACATGCAAAACGCAGTGCGGCCCCGGGTGAAAACGCCTGGGGCGGATACTGAAGGACAGTGACCATGAATACGATAGAGACACGGATAAGGCTGCGGCCAGGGGTGTGGCTCGCCGCCGTGTGTTTTGCCTTGGCCTGTGGACCACCGGGCCATGCGCAACCTGAAGGGCTCTACGGCGACGTGAACCGTGACGGCAGCATCGACATCCTTGATGTGCAAGGCACGGTGAACATGGCGCTTGGCGCAGCCACGTCCAACCCTGAAGCGGACGTGGACCTGAGCGCCGCCGTGGACGTGCTCGACGTGCAGAACATCACCAACACCGTGCTCGGCACGGGCGGGCTGGTGCAGCGGGTAGAGGGCAGCGTTGCCCTGCCCGAAGGCAGCAGCGCGCTCAAGGCCGTGGCGGTATCGGAAGATGGCCGCGTCGTCGAGACCAACGCAGACAGTGCAACCGGGGAATTCACCCTGGCCCTGCCCGTGCGCACCGCGTGGAGCCTTGCCTTCCTGGCAGGCGTTCCCGGCGCGGAAGGCTCGGTCGGGTCCGTGGTGTTCCCCATTGAATCCGGCGCCTCGGTGTCGCTGCCGCTGCCGAACCTTTCGCGCGGCAACACCCTCGACCTCGGGGCCGTCAACCTTGCGCCCGGCTCCGCCATTGGCGAAGACGTGCGCGACCTGCTGGCGGAAACCGCCGACCCGATTACGTTCGTGGACCTCAACGGCAACGGCGCGCCGGATGTCGTGGAAGAATGGCTGATACCGCTGCCCTTGGGCGATGCCGCCATCCTCGGCTTGAGCGTGGACGACGAGGACGTGATCGAGTTGCTGGCGGTGCTGGCGGACTGTGCAGAGAGCCAGGGGCTGGAAGACTATGCCCCCAACCTGGGCGAGTACAGCAATGGCATTCCCATTGCCGTGCAGCCGCTGCTCGAATGCGTACCGCCGGTGCTTGAAGAATGGATTCGTGGCGAGGTGGATATCCAATCCTGGATGGAACCCCTGCTCGATTCCATCGTGGCGAAGATCAGCCAGGAGATTGAGGAAGAGATCGAGGACTGGTTCGACGAGACGGAAATCCCCGAACTGGCCGATGGCAACAACAACGAGGTGCCCGACTTCATCGAGCCTGAGTTGTGTGTGGCTGCCGCGCCCGTGCCCGGGGTGGACCCCTCGTGCGTGCTGGACGCCAATGGCGACGGTCTCCCCGATTTCAGTGCGGACGACAACGAGAACGGGACGGCCAACATCCTGGACCCCGAGTCGGCCCCCGACGACGCCGATGGCGATGGCGTGCCTGACGCCATCGACATCGACGACGACAACGACGGCTTGCCTGACTACGCAGAAACGCAGGGGTAAGCAGAAGACATGAACACCACCCGGCGCATAGCGAGCACGCTTCTATCCCACTTGTTGGGATGGGCGTGTCTCGTCGCGCCGGGTGGTGCGGCCTTTGCCGCATCGCTCACGTTGGGCAGCGCGGTTACCCAGCCCAGCCAGGACTTCAGCCTGCCGCTGGTGCTGACCCACTCCGAGGCCGAACCGGTCGCCGCCATCCAGTGCGACGTGACCTTCGACCCCAGCCGCTTCACGCTGACGGGCGCAACCGCCACCCAGTTACTCACCGACGCGGACAAGCAGCTAAAAACTTCTGAACTCAGTGCCGGGCGCTGGCGCATTGTGGCCTTTGGTTTTAACCAGAACATCATCCCCGCCGGGCAGGTGGCCAGCATCCTGTTCACCACCACAGCCGGGGCACCTGCGGGCGAGAATCTTATCCCCATCGAGAGCCCGATTCTCAGCAACACCAACGGCCAGCCGATACCCGTGACCACCAACCCCGCCACGGTGACAATTGGCCAGCCGAGTTTCCATAGCGCAGACACCAACCAGAACCTCGTCATTGATCTGAACGAGCTTCTGCGTGGCATACAACTTTTTAACGCGGGCGAATACTTCTGCCAGCCCGGCAGCGAAGATGGCTATGGCCTGTTCTCAGGAACGCGTGATTGCACGCCGCACAGCAGCGACTACAAGAACGGCGCGGACTGGCGTATCAACCTGACGGAGTTGTTGCGCCTCATCCAGTTCTTCAACCTGCGCGGCTACGTGCCCAGCAGTACCACCGAAGACGGCTTCGACCCGGCGGTTCCCAAACATGGGAACTAACGCCCGAAAAATATCCCGCCGCTTCGGGGCTTTCCTCCGCCTCGCAGCATTACTAATACTCCTCCTGTCAACCCCGCTTGCCCATGCGGCGCAGCTTACCTTGGGCGCGCCGCGTATTGGGGCGAATGGATGGGAAGCGCCGCTCACGCTTATGCCCGGTTCGGGTGAGAACGTGGCCAGTATGCAGTTCGACTTGCTGGTGCCGCCGGGCATTACCAATGCCGCATCGGCACAGGCTTCTCAAGCCGCCGCGCTGGCAGGCAAGCAGGCCATCTATTCCGTGGTGGGACCCGGGCAAGTGCGCGTGGTGATTGCCGGGCTGAACCAGTCCGCCCTGCAAGGGGGCGAAGTGGCC
Source organism: Candidatus Hydrogenedentales bacterium (assembly GCA_044359155.1). GTDB lineage: Bacteria > Hydrogenedentota > Hydrogenedentia > Hydrogenedentales > JAEUWI01 > WGMK01. The sequence goes on from JBIKMR010000003.1 coordinate 41,240, forward strand.
ACGCTCTACCTTGGCCCAGCGGCCGAAGGGCAGGCCGCCCCAAGTGCATGGCTGGCCTCCCCCGTGCTGGCATCGCCGGCGGGTGAACGCGTGCCGGTGGAAACCGACAACCCCACCACCGAGGGCGAGGAGGACGACGAAGGCGAAGTAGCGGAAGACCCGGACGATGATCCTGACACCACGCCTGAGGGGGAAGCGGACCCCATTGACGATGACGACCCCAAGAGCACCGAGGGCGAAGCCACCGACGACGAGGGAAGTGGCGGAGGTGGCTCGCTGAATCCCTACTACCCCGGCGGCATGGGGGGAGGAGGCGGAGATTTCTCCAACGATGGCACTGCAAAGGCGAAGGCCAAAAAGAAGGCCAGCGCCGCCCGAACGAAGACTGCCGCCAACACCGCCGCTGCGGCCAAAGGTGCGAAGCCCGGTGGCAACCTGAATCCGCAGGCCGCACCGTACCGAGACCCCGGCGCGCCCAGCAAGGGCAAACCAGCGGCCCCGCCCGGTGGGCAATTTGGGCCGATACCTTTTGGCAAGGGAGCAACGGCAAGTGACTCCGCTACGGAGGCCACACTGCCAACAGAAGTAGCGGCCTCCGAAGACTTCTCCACACAATTGGCTCAGCGTTCTGGCAGCAGCACATCGAATGGCGCAGCCCCCCCCCCGATTTCCACCGGGGGAGGAGGGGGGTTAGCCAATCCGCCAACTTTGATTTTGCTTCGGCAGGTATCCGGCCTTGGTTGGTGGGGCGGCCTTCTAGCCGTCCTGCTCGCCGCGTTGGCATTTTCCCTGATTATCAATCTCCTTCTTCGCGGGGAGGAACACTTCTTCCAAAAGGCCGTGAAGAAGATGAAAAAGCGCTCGCGTTCCAAGCAGCCCTAAACTTCCGACGATCTGGACTACGTCCGCTTGCTGCCACTCTCAGGATTTTCCTGTTTTTAATTACGGAGTGGAGGCTGCTTAGTTGCCAATTGGAAATTAGGCGTTCTTACTTGAGCTTGAAACCCGGCTTCACTGTGCAAGCGAAAAAGGGTATTATCTGGGGTGCCGGTGGCGATTTGGCCGGGGCGCTTTCAGGGGAGATTTCACGTGGGCAACACATTACGTATTATCATGGCGGGCGCGGCATTTTTGCTGGCGGGGGCCATGGCTCAGGCGGCGGAGATTCCCGTAACCAGCACGGCGGACAGCGGCGGGGGCTCACTGCGCGACGCCATCTTTGCGGCGAACCTCACTACGGGCGATGACATCATCGTGATTGAGCTGGCGGCGGGTTCGATCATTTCCGTGGATAGCGACCTGCCCGCGATATCGCGTCCCTTGCGGATTGAGGCGGACAACCCGCGCATCCAGTTGCAGCCCAGCCTTGTCAGCAGTGCATCGCGCGGGTTGCAGGCGAACAGTTCAACGGGGTCAGTAGAGTTTGTGGGGCTGGACATCAGCGGCTTCCCGGTGGGCGTGGTGGTGGCAGAAGGCATCATTGGCATGTACAGCACGGTGGTGCGAGACAATGACGGCGACGGTGTGCAGGTGAACAACGGGGTGTCCGGGGTCATTGGCAACGAGGTGGACGGCTCTGAGGGCTGCTACATATATGGCAATGGGGGAGTGGGTATTCGGCTGGGCGCGGGCGGCAAGATGCCGAACGTGACCGTGCGCAACAACCGCATTGGCGTGGGTCCGCTGGGCGAGGTGGACGGCAACTCGGGCGCGGGTCTGCTGGTGACCGGAACCGAGGCGGACGTGGAATTCTATATCTTGCGCAACCTGATTGCGGGCAATGGTGGCGCGGGTATTTCGGTGGAGAACGCGGAAGCGGGCTTCCTGATTGTGGGCGGCAACACCATTGGCCTTGGCGCGGACAACGCGCCCGCAGGCAACCTTGGCGGCGGCATCAGCATCACCAACACGAGCACGCTGCTGGTGGGCGCAGCGGGCGGCGAATTGCCGGGGCGCGAACCGAATACCATTTCCAGCAACTTGACGTTCGGCGTGCAATTGACAGTGGAGTCAACCGGTTGCAGCATTAGCCGCAACGACATCGTTAGCACCGATGGCCCTGGCGTTCTGCTCACGGGCGGCGCTTTTGAAAACGTGGTGGTGAACAACACGCTCACCTCGAATACGGGTGCAGGCATTGAGGTTGCTGCAGCGGATTGCATTGGCAACAACTTCACCGCGAATGAGTTTCGCCTGAACGGCGACCTGGTGGTGCTGGCGGAGGACGCACATGGCGGCCAGTTTCCCCCGGGAGTGAACGCGCTGTTTGACCGGCTTGAAGTTGCGGGGGCGCAGGGAGGCCAGTCTTTTGAATGGTATGCAGACGATGGCTCGGGCGAAGTGCTGCCCGCAGGCACAGGCATATCGCAGCTATTCCTAGAAGACCTGAGCAGCCTTTACGGGCAGACCATCCGTGTGGCGGTGACGGATATCGACGATGGCACATCGGAACTGTCCGATGCTTACGAGATTCAACCCCCTGCCACGGTGACCGAGGACAGTTGCCCGGCGGGCGTGGCTTATGACGATGACGACGCTACGACCAGCGTGCAGCTTCCGGTAGAGGCGGAGGTCGGCGGCTTTGTGATGTTGTTCGAGCCACCTTCCGCGCCGTTCCACGTGCAGCAGGTCTGCCTAAAATTGCAGGCCGCTGGCACGGGCCCGCTGTTGGGGGCCGTGGCGTTTTACCAGAACCAAGGCGGCACGCCGGGCGCGCTGATTACGCGGGTACCCTTTGGGCTGCAATTGACGGAAGACCTCACGTATTACAGCATCGACGTTACCGATCCGCGCATCAGCATCGAGTCGAGCAGCGTGTTCATTGGTTTGCTCTATAACAAAGACGCCGCGCCGAACGTGGCGCTGGCGGCAGACGCGGGCGAGGGCGTGACGGCGCGCCCCCTGTTCCGCCAGTTGACCAGCAACGGAGCGTGGGATTCCTTTGGAAGTGTGCCACTGGAGTTTGACGTGATCGGCGTGCGCGCATCGGGCGAAGAGACGGGCTGTAACGCGGGCATCGCGTTTGATGATGGCACCTTCGAGGGAAGCTTTGGACCTACGAGTGTCATCGCCGGGTTTGGGCTGGCTGCCACGCCGCCCTCGTATCCTTATGAATTCAGCGGCATGTGTATGCGCCTGTTTGCCAGCGATCGTCGGGCCACGTTCAACGCCACGCTGAACGTGTATGGCTACGACCAAGGCACACTTGGCTCGCTGTTGTTGAGCACCCCTCTGGAAGCAGTGCCCCTAACCACATCACCCAGCTGGTTTTACTTTGCCCTTCCCAGCGGGGTCACCATTACCGAGAATCAGGCCTTCTTTGAAGTTGAATGGACACTCACTCAACCTGGCGTGGTCAACGAGGTGATGGGGTATGACGCGAACCCAGCCACACCGTTGCAGGATGCCTTTGCAAAGGCGGCGATTGATGGTTCTTTCGTTGCCATGAACCTGGTCGTCCCCGGTTCTCCATCGGTGCCCGCGTTCCGTTCGTTTGGGTGGCGCATTGATGGCGCTCCCGCAGGCGAGGGGGAAGGTACCGTGGACGGAGAGGGATCGATTGACGGAGAGGGCAGTGTGGATGGTGAGGGGAACATCGACGGCGAAGGCGACCCCACGGAAGGCGAGGGAGAAGGCGAAGGCGCAGTTGGTGTCCCCCACTCTGCTGACCCCGACGGCAATTTCATTATCGACTTGTCGGAAGTGTTGCGCGTGGTGCAGTTGTACAACGCGGACGGCTTCGGCTGCGATGCGGGCGAGGAAGACGGTTTCAGCACAAACCCCGCCGACCGCACCTGCGCGCCGCACAATGCAGACTACGATACTCAGGATTGGTTGTTGAGTCTGAGCGAGATGCTGCGCATTGTGCAG
>JBIKMR010000333.1:0-4165 GCA_044359155.1 Candidatus Hydrogenedentales bacterium
GCCTTCACTCGCGCGTGTCCAATGCACATCCGCATCTTTCATAATCCGCTGCATGTCCTGCCCGCCGCCCAGCGTCTGCGCCTTGTCGCGCGCGCTGGTGGCCAGCGCCAGCACATCGCCAGCGGGCGTCGCCTGCGCTCCTGTCGCAGATTCCACAGGCGCGGCCTTAGCCTGCTGTTCCACCCACCAAAGCCCGCCCACCGTTGCCGCCAGCCCCGCTGCGCTTAACACCCAACCAATCACGTTGTTCGGCAAGCTCACCGTGGTGCGTCGGGTGGGGGCAGGGCCCGGCGGCGGACCGCCCGTCTCCATCTCCTGCCGCAGGCTACGAATCTCCGCGCGCAACTCCGCCGCATTTTGGTAACGCTTCGCCGGGTCTGGCTCCACGCACTTGCCCACAATATCGTCCAGCTTCTTCGGCAGCCCGATCACCACCTGCGACGGCGGCTTCGGCACCCCCGTGGGCACGGCGCCGGTAATCGTTTCATACAGCACCACCCCCACGCTGAACACGTCCGCACGCGCGTCCACGTCTCGGCTGTTGCGCAGTTGCTCGGGCGACATATAAAACGGCGTCCCCATCACCACCGACGCCCCCGTCATGCGCGTGTTCGCCATCAGTTTCGATATGCCAAAGTCCATCAGCTTCACGCGCCGCTGCTCGTCCACCATGATGTTCTCGGGCTTGATGTCCCGGTGGATGGTGTACTGGTGCGCGTATTCCAGCGCCGTGCAAAGCTCGTCGATAATCCGCAGGATTTCCGTCGGTGGCAGCCGCTGTCCCGGTGGCAGCCGCTCCATCATGTTGCGCAGGCTCTGCCCCCGCACCAGCTCCATCGAGATATACACCATCCCGTCCGCCGCGCCAATGTCATGCACCCGCACAATGTTCGGGTGCGCCAGCTTCCGGGCGATGCGGGCCTCGTTAAAGAAACGCTCGACCACCATCTTGTCCCGCACAAACTGCGGCAACAAGGTCTTCAGCGCCACCTCCTCATTCAGCGTGTTGTCCTTCACCCGATAGATGCAGCCCATCCCCCCCCGGCCAATCAGGCCCGCGATGGTATAGCGGCCTGCCAATATCTGGCCGGGAGCCAGCTGTCCCGCGCCCGGCCCCTGCCCGGGGCGCGGCGCCTGCGGCGCAGACACGGCCTGCCCCTGAATCTTGATGCGCGGCAACGGCGCGCTGCACTGCACGCAACGCTCCTGCGCATCCGGATTCACCGTAAAGCATTTGGGACACTTGACCCTAGCCATGCCCGTCCTCAATGGTTCCGCCCAACTACCCGTCTATCGTAACGCCGGGGCAGATGCGCTGCAAGCATCTTCGGGCTGATTCCCCCACGCCCAGCGTGGTAGCATCGTGCCCACGGAGGCGACTGCGTGCGGGCTAGACTGGAATTCATGGCGGTTGCGGGAACGGCGCTGCTCTTTGTGGTGCTGGCCCCGTTGTTTTGGTACAGCGTCGAGTCTCCCGACGCGACCGTGCCGCCGCCCGTGGCGGGCCAATCCACGGTGTTCGACGAGATACTCCCGCTGGCGCAGTTCAATGCCGCCCAGTTGCGCGAGGGCGTGGCTCCCTTGTGGTCGCCGGACATCCTCCTGGGGGTGCCCTTCCATGCGCTTCCCAGCGCCGCCGTCTTCAGCCCAGCCCGCGTGCTCGACCTCTCGCTTGATCCACCCACTGCCTTGGCTGCGCTGGCCTTTGTACATCTCCTCCTGGCAGCCCTCTCCATGCTGTTGCTGCTCCGCTCGATGGAAGTCTCCTGGGCGGGCGTGCTGCCAGGGGCGGCGGCCTATGCCTTCAGCGGCACCATGGCCGGGGCCATGTCCTTGCCCGGCGTGGGCGCGGCCTATGCCATCGGCCCGTTGCTCTTATGGGGTGCGTATGTCGCCATCACGCGCGGTGAGCGTGGCGGCGTGTGGGTCGCCGGTGTGGCGCTGGGCGTGGTCATGCTCTGCGGCAGTGTGGACAAACCCCTCGCCCTCTGGCTCTTGGCGGCGGCGTGGGGTGGAGCGCTGTGCCCCTTCCTGCGCGGCCGCCCCCGCTGGCGGCGCTGGGCGCTCTGGTGCGTGGGAACCCTCGTCATCGGCATTGGCATAGCCGCCATTCAATTGGTGCCCGCACTTCACTGGGCCTCCGGCCTGTTGCGGCCTTGGGAACTCTTCGCCAGCGTCCGCGTTCCGGGCGAAGCCCCCGGTGGTCCCTCGGGTCTCTTGCTCCATTTGCTGCAACCCGCCGATTCCCCCGTGCCGCCGCTGGGTTTCGTGGGGGCCGTGGGCGTACTGCTGGTGCTCCCTGCGTTGGCCGGGCGCAAGCGTCGCACCGAGGCCTTCAGCTTCGCCGCCTTCTGCGCCGCCCTGCTTGCCGGGGCCGCGCTTGACGTAGGGCGCGACCTCCCCGGCCTCAACGCCGAGCTGCTGTTGTTTCTGCTTCCCCTGCCCGCCGCCGCCCTCGTGGGCATTGGCGGGGCGCGGGTGTTGGCCGTGGGCAAAGACCCCCGCGCCCGCGAAGTGTGGCTGCCCGCGCTAACCTTCATCGGCGCATGGGTGGCGCTCATGGCGCTGGGCGGCGCGCAGCCGCGCGGCTGGCTCATCGCCGCCGCCCTGCTGCTGGTGCTGCCCATGTTGTTGCGCTGGCGTTGGCTCTGCACCGTGGCAGGCGCAGGCCTCGCCCTGTTGTTGTTTGCAGAGCTGGCCAACACTTCTACCGACTATTACGGCCACCCCTTTCTCGGCGCGCGCGTGGGAGCGGCGCAGCACGAGGAAGTTCTCCAGCGGGCAGGTGCACTGGCGCTCGATGGCCGCGTGCTGTTGTTGTCCGACGACGCCCCCCAGCTCGCCGCTGCCGCCGCGCAGACCGGGGTACGCACGCTGGACGGCGCACGCCAGGCCGTGCCCCGCGCGCTCGAAGGATGGTGGCAGGCCGCAGACGCGAGCCTATTGCAACCGCCCAGCATCGCCGAGATCAACAACAATCCCGCCCTGCTCGCCTGCCTGCGCGCGCTCGACGTGCGCGCCGCCATCGTGAAGACCGGCAATGCTGCGGAAACCATCGGAGCAAGCGGGGGATTCCGCGCGGCAGATGCCGTTGCGCCCTATACCCTCTTCGCGCTCGACACGCCGGGCCGCGCCCATTGGGTGCCCCAATGGGAAATCGCCGCCGACTATGCCACCGCACTCAAAAAACTCACCGACCCGGGCTTCAACCCCGCGCTCAGTTGCGTGCTGGAATCGGCGGGCTGGTTTGGCCCCGAACCGCCGCAGCCTGCGGCATCGGCAACGCCGCCTGCAGCAAGCGGTGCCACATGGCGCGTCGAGGCTTATGCCCCTGGAATGCTCGACGTAGTGCTGAACGCTCCCACCCCCGGTGTGCTGGTGGCCGCAGGTCAGATGACCGCCGGGTGGCAAGCCGCCGTGGATGGCGAGTCCGCCCCCGTATACCGCGCCAATCGACTGACACGCGGCGTGGTTCTTCCCGCTGGCGAACACCGCGTCACGTTCCGTTACCGCCCTTGGCCGCTCTACCTCGGCGCGTGCATCAGCACATTCACCCTGCTCGCCGCGCTGTTCGGCATATTGGTCGAGGGGTTGCGCCGCCATTCGGATTTGTAGTGCGGCGTACCATAAACTTGGAATCGAAATGAAAGTCTGCCCCATGGGTAAACGGATAAGGAAGTACACATGTTGATTTCGGCATTACTGGTGGTTGCGGCAATGGGGCAAATGTCGGGCGAGACCGCTTTCCTCTCGGGAGACGCAGCACAGCGCTCGGGGCAATGGGCTGCCGCCGTGCCCCAGTTCGAGCAGGCCGCCGCCGACCCACTGCTGAAGCCCTATGCGGAACTGCGCATTGCAGAATCCATGCAGCACACCGGCGACTACACCGGTGCCATGGCCCGATGCAAGGCCGTAATCGAGCAAGCTCCCCAAGGCCCCTGGACCGCAATCGCCCAGATGCGGCTCGCCGAGGCCATGGCATCGCAAGGGCAACTGGCCGAGTCCGCCCGTCTGCACGACGGCTTTATCAAGCTACCGGTCGAGCCGTGGTGGCTGGCCGACCTGGCCAAGACCAATGCCGACATCCTGCTGCGCATTCCCGAGCGGCAGGGCGAAGGGCTGGACTACTTCAAGAAGACTGCCCTCTACAACATTTACCCGAAGG
>JBIKMR010000334.1:0-4157 GCA_044359155.1 Candidatus Hydrogenedentales bacterium
AGCCGTCGCCCAAGATATCGGACTCGATGCCCTTGAGAACCTTGATGCCCTTGACGGTCTTGTTGAGCGCGTCGATCTGTTCATGCTGCCGCACGATGTCGTCGGGCTTCAGCCCGCCCGCGTAGGACGCCGTCTGGCTGTGGTCGGTAATCAGGATGTACTCATACCCCGCAGCCCGCGCTGACTCGACCATTTCTTCCAGCGTGTTGCGCCCGTCGCTATACGTGGTGTGACAATGGATGACCCCGCGCACGTCCGTGTCCGTAACCAGAGCGGGCGTCTTCTCCATCTCGAATTCGCCGCTGTCTTCGCGCAGTTCTGGCGGCACATGGGGCAGGTCGAGCGCGGCGTAGATCGCCGCCTCGTCGTGGCAAGGCAGCACGCTCTCGTCTTCGCGGTGCAGGCCGTACTCGTTCAGCTTCAGGGCGCGGTCTTTCGCGCGCTGCCGCATCACCACGTTGTGTTCCTTGCTGCCGGTGAAGTGCATCAGGGTGTAGGGAAAGATGTCGTCCGCCACCACGCGCAGGTCGGCAGAGATGCCGTTCTCGGTGACGATGCTCGACTTGGTATCGCCGTGGCCCGTCACGCGCTTGCGCCCCGGATACGCCACAAAGTGCAGCATCACCGTTTCGGGATGCTTGCTCGACGCGACGACGTCGATGTCCTTGATGACTTCCTTGCGGCGGCGCAGGCTGCCCGCCAGCTCCGCACGCTGCACCGCCTTGCACGAGCGCACGTAGGCCAGCAAGGCCTGGGCAGCCTCTTCGGCCACATGGTAGTGGAAGGACCCGGTATGCTGCTGGGCAAAGGAAATGCCCTCGAGCAGCTTCGCCTGCATCTTCTCCCCCACGCCCTTCAGCCCCGCCAGCTTGTTGGCCTCGCAGGCGGCCTGCAAATCCGCCATGGACTTCACGCCCAGCTCGTCGTAGAACTGCTTGATGCGTTTGGCCCCCAGCCCCGAGATGCTGAACAACTCGAAGATGGTGGGCGGAAACTGCGCGCGCAATTCTTCCAGAAAGGGCAGCCGCCCCGTGGTCAGCAGGGTCTCAATCTTTTCCGCCAGCGCCTCCCCCACGCCCTTGATCTCGCGCAGCCGTCCCTCGCGCTGGATGACTTCGAGGTCTTCACCCAACTGCTCAATGGTGCGGGCGGCGTTCACATACGACCGGGACTTGAACGGGTTCTCGCCTTGCAGCTCCATCAGCTGCGCAATCTCTTCGAAAGCCGCAATGATGGTTTGTTTTGAAGTGGCGTCTGGCATGAAGATTTCCTAGCGCGGACGCGTGAGCAGCAGGCCCGCGAAGAGCAGGGCAATGCCGCCGATATTTTGAATAAGCAGGTTCGCCGCCAGCCACCCGATGCGTCCATCTTGCAGCATGGTGGTGTTGTTGAAGGCGAAGGTGGAAAAGGTGGTGAAGCCACCGAGGAAACCAATCAACAGGGCAGACTCCGCATAGCCCGGCAGCACGTTGCCCCGCGCCACCAGCCCCGCCACCACGCCAAACAGAAAACATCCCAGCAGGTTCACCACCACAATGCCCCACGGGAAGGCGGTGGGCACCGCGCCCTGCACGGCCACGCCCAGACCATAGCGCGACACGCTGCCCAGCGCACCACCCACGGCAATGATAAGAATGTTGTTCATGCCGCATAGGATAGAGCGCAAAGACAGGGGGAGCAAATGTAGGTGCTTTCGGTTGGTGCTGCGTGGGCTGCATCGCGGTAGCGATGCGCTCCCATATCGCTTGCTGTGGCGGGGTCCCATTCCCCCTCAGCCCCTTGGGTGAAAACTCTTGTGTGCTTGCGCCAATCTTCCTGTGGAGACATGCGTATAGATCTGCGTCGTCGTGATGTTGCTGTGGCCGAGCATCTCTTGCACGGAACGCAGATCGGCACCGTGGTCTAGCAGGTGGGTGGCGAAAGAATGGCGTAGCATGTGCGGGGTCACATTTTGAAATATGCCCGCCGCGATGCTGTGTTGCTTGACCATGCGCCAGATGACGGTGCGCGACATGGCACGCCCGCGCGTGGAGACGAAGAGCGTTGAGGCGCGCGGCTTGAGCTCGCCCCGCACCGCGAGCCACGCGGCCACGCGCTCGATGGCGCGCCTGCCCACGGGGGCCAGCCGCACCTTGTTTCCCTTGCCGCGCACGCGGAGTTCCGATTCGTCGAGGTGAACATCTTTCATCGGCAGCTTGGCCAGTTCGGATATGCGCAGCCCGCAGGAATAGAAGAGTTCCAGCATGGCGGCATCGCGCAGGCCGACCGTGGTGCCCAAGTCCGGCGCGGCCAGTAGCCTCGATACTTCATCCTCGCTCAACCAATGCGGCAGGCGACGCTCCAGGCGGGGTGTTTCAAAGCCTGCGCTGGCGTCGGTGGGGGCAAACTGCTCTTCCAGCAGGAAGCGATGAAAGCGGCGTATCGCGCTCAGGTGTCGTGCCACGGAACGCGGCGACAGGCCCCCATCGCGCAGCAAGGTCAGGTGATCGAGGATATGCTCGCTCGTAATCGTGCCCGGCTCCCCCACGCCCAGCGATTCCAATGTGCCGAGGTACCGGCGCAGGTCGGCAGCATAGGCATTCAGCGTGTGCTCGGCCAAGCCGGATTCAAAGACCGTGGCTTCGAGGAAGCGGTCAAGCGCGTGCTGCATGGAATTCATGAAAAAAGAATACACGAATTGTCGATATCACCCATAGAACGAACAGGCATATCTCCCATCTGTCCCATCAGTCTCATCCGTCCCATCTTCAAAAAAACAACCCGCCCCGATGCTTGCGCACCGGGGCGGGGAGAGAGCGATTTATTCGCGTATCAGCTTATTGCACTTCGCCCGGGGCGTAGGTGCCGATGCTGAACTTCAGCACTGCGCGACGGTTCAGCTTGCGGTTAGCAGCCGTGTCGTTCGGCACAGCCGGGGTGGATTCACCGAAGCTCTGACCGCTGAGGCGGCTGGCGTCGATGCCCTGACCCTTGATGTACTCGACCACGGAATCAGCGCGGCGCTGACCAAGGCCCTGGTTGTAAGCGTCGGAACCGACGTTGCAGGTGTGACCTTCAATGACAACGGTGTCCTTGAACCACTTCTGCAGTTCGCCGGTGGCCTGACCAGCAACGGCCTGACCTTCGGGCTTCAACACGGACTTGTCGAAGTCGAACAGGATGTTGTTCAACACGGGGACCTGACGGTCGATGGCGGCAGCCGGAGTCGCGGCAGGTGCTTCAGGAGCAGCTTCTTCAGCAGCGGCCTGTTCCCACGGCGAGTGGTAAACAATGCCACGGTTGCCCCAAAGCTCGCCGTCATCTACGTTCGATGCGGCTTCAGTCGGCCACCACCAGTAACCGGAACGACCCTGAGAGTCGGCCACGGGTGCGGGGGTTGCGCCGGTGTTGCCCCACCAGGACATATCGTCCCAATGCTTGGCAGCATGTGCCGGTGCGCCTGCGAAGGCAAAGCCCGCCGCGAGCGCGATTGCGATCAGCTTCTTCATGTCAGTTTCTCCTTTTCACGCGTTTTTTAGCAGTGTCCACTTTGCCTACATTCCGCAGGGGCAAAATGGTTGGTCTTAACTCTCATACCAGATTAAAGCACAGTAGTGTTCTCTTGTCAAGTTTGGCGTGATTTACACACCCAACTTAACGAAGCACTACCGGACCTCCCCCGGTGTGCGCGAAGTATAACATTTACCACCTGCCGGGACAACTTTGTAATCCCCCCTGCAAACGAGCACGGAGCAAGTACCAAACCTTTGCTTTACAGGTTGAACGGCCTGCGGTTGTTTGCTATTCTTTCGGTTCCCTTGCACGCGCAGGGGAAGAACTGGCGCCGGCATAGAGAGCCCACCGTGGCCCCGCGCGCTTCTCTTCGAGAGGAGGTGTCTGTCTTTTGACCAAGGTCCGTGTTAAACAGGATGAGCCGTTCGAAAAGGCCCTGCGTCGCTTCAAGAAGAAGTGCAACAAGGAAGGCCTTATGCAGCGCTTGAAAGAAACCAAGCACTACGAAAAGCCGAGCGAACGCCGCCGCCGCCGCCTGGCCAAGGCCATCGCCCGCTCTGTCCTCGAACAGCGCTAATCCATTCGACGAATACTTAAATCGGCCCGCGTGAGCAATCACGCGGGCCGGTTCTTTTATTCGGCGCTGCGGGGTCAACGTCCCCCGG
>JBIKMR010000335.1:0-4144 GCA_044359155.1 Candidatus Hydrogenedentales bacterium
GGATACTTCAAAGGAATGGCTTCGCAGAGCATCTGGGAAAAGCTGGACTTCATCTCGCTGATGCTGGCGTTGTTTTGTGGAACGGCATCGTTGCCGCACATCCTCATTCGGTATTACACGGTGAAAGACCAGGCATCCGCCCGCAAGAGCACCGTGGTGGGCATCGCGGCCATTGGATTCTTCTATGTGCTTACGCTGTACCTTGGCCTGGGCGCGATGACCAGTGGCGCGATGGATGTGACCGACAACAACATGGCCGCGCCGCTGCTGGCGCGTTCGTTCAGCGAGCTTATGTTTGCCATCATTTCCGCCATCGCTTTCACAACGGTGCTCGGCACGGTGTCCGGCCTCATCATGGCGGGCTCTGGCGCGGTGGCGCATGACATGCTTGAAACATTGTTCAAGATTCCGATGAGCGATCACCAGAAGGTGCTCTATGGCAAGGGCACCGCTGTTGTTCTGGGTGTTGGGGCGATGGCGCTGGGCGTGCTGTTCAAGGATTTTAACGTCAGCTTCCTGGTGGGCTGGGCCTTCAACATTGCCGCCTCGGCCAACCTGCCCGCGCTGGTGATGATGTTGTTCTGGAAACGCACCACAAAGCAGGGCATCGCCGCCGCCGTGGTGGCGGGCATGACCACCTCGCTCGGGTGGATATTGCTTTCTGCGGATACCTATTCCAAGGTATATGGTTGGGACCCAACCACCGCGCTGCCGCCCTTCAGCCAACCGGGATTGATTACCATTCCGCTGGGTTTCGTAGTGCTGGTGGTGGTGTCGCTGCTGACGCCCAAGCCGCAGCCTGTTGCTGCTTGAACAAGCCAGATAACCATGTGGCAGCCTCTTGATAACTGCGTGCCGGTTGCCCATGTGTCTGTGCAAATATTCCGGCTGGCATTGCCTGCAACGCTTGAAGCGTGCGAGCCGCTCCGTGTGTTCCTCAGCGCTGAAGAAATCGGCCGCCTGCAACGCTTCAAGGTAGAGACCAGCGCAATACAATATCTACAGGTGCGTTCGGCGTTGCGCATTATTCTTGGGGCGCGCTTGGGTGTTGCTCCGCAACAGGTGAGCTTTGAATATTCCGAATTTGGGAAGCCGTTGCTGCATGAATCTGCGGGCCCAACGCCCAGCTTTAATGTGAGCCATACCGATGGGTGGGGCTTGATTGCACTTTCTGCAATTGGGGCGGTGGGGGTGGATGTGGAGAAGCACAACCCTAACCGCGATCTGGAAGCGGTGGCGTGGCGGAACTTTTCCCCGCAAGAATGCGAAACAGTGTTGGGGCAGGCAAGTGCTAGCTTGCGGTGCGATGCTTTCTTCGATACATGGACAGCGAAGGAGGCTTGTATTAAGGCGCTGGGTACAGGCATTGGGTCGCAACTGCGAGGGTTCACCGTGACCCTTGGCGCGCCGGGCGCGCTTCGCGGGGTTGAGTTTAGGGACGACCCGGTGGAGTCCAGCCGGTGGTCATTGATGGGTGTGCCCATGCCCGAGGGTTGGAGCGCGGCTGTGGCGGTGCGGGGAGAGCCCGGTGAACCTGGCTGCCTCGCACATCACCCACCTGCGCTCTATGAACTGGGAACGGGATTCTGGAAAAGCGCGCGTTAAGGTCCCGTCCCCTGCCCCATGCTATGCCTCGTAAAAGCGCAGCGGCCACGCATTCTGGATACGTGGCCGCTGCTTTCAATGTTAGTTAATGTCTACTTCGTCACGGGGCAATAGTCATCCTCGCCAGACTGGCAGCTTGCGTAGCCGTCCGCGTTGTAGAACTGAATCAGGCGAATCAACTCGTTGAGCGAGATTCTCCAGTTCTGCGGGTCGTAGTCGCTCGCGTGGGGCGGGCAGGTCTGGTCTGCGCTAAGGGCGGCGAACCCGTCTTCGCCATTTACATCACAGCCGAAGTTGACGAGGTTGTACAGCTGTACCAAGCGCAGCAGTTCCGTCAGGGAAATCTGCTGGTCGCTGTCCTGATCGGCAGAGTGCGCCACGCCCGGCTCGCCCTCACCTTCGACGATGCCTTCCCCCTCTGCCACGCCCTCGCCGTCTATACTGCCCTCGCCCTCAACGACACCCTCGCCTTCAGGGATGCCCTCGCCTTCACCCTCGGCGCCTGCGACCACATTTACCGTGCGCGTCACTTGATTGGCCGCGTTTCCAGCCTCGTCGGAAACGTTGTAGGCAACTGAATAGTTGCCCGCCACCAGCGTATTCACATTGCTTGAGGGCACAATCGCCCCGGTTATCTGACCATCGCGATCATCGGAAGCCGTGGCGCCTTCGTCCACATAGGCGTCACCAACGGTGAGGTTCACCACGGGGTCTCCCAGTAACGTAATTTGCGGGGCCACCTTGTCCACCACATACGACTCCAAGCCTTGCACGTCGCCGTTGCCTTCGCCGGGGCCACCGGCAACATTGCCCGCGCTGTTGAACACCGTGTCATCGTCCACGAATTGGAGGGCCAGTGTGCCCGTGCCTGCTCCCGTGGCCACCAGCACGGTATACACCGAGGCTGACTCTGGCGTAACGCTGAATACGGCTGCGCCCGACAGTATCTTGTTGGTCGATAAGGCAAAGTCGCCCGTATCCACGCCGGTCACCTCCTCGTCGAAAGTGACTGTGAACTCGACCCCGTTCGCGTTGGTCAGCTCATCGCCGTTCCGAGTAATCGACTGCACATTGGGCGCATACGCCGCCGACAGCATTAGGTCGAAATCAAAGCCCGTGTCTAGCGGGTTCTCGTTCGTATCCCAAGTAGCCAGCCAGCTCCCCTTCCCATCGGGCACTGCCTGCGGTAGCCGTGTTGTGTCGTCATTCAAGACGTTCAGCACCTCAGGGAAAGACCATGTAGTCCCGTCGTCCGTCGAGTAGCACATGCGAATCAGGGAACCATCCGAGTGCCACATCGACACCCACACCCCGCGCTTGTCGGTGGCAATGCTGGGCGTGTAATCCCACGAGAACCCATCATAGGGGGCGTCCATAGCCACCGGGGCAGGAGCACTCCAAGTCGCGCCGTTGTCCAAAGACCGCGCCATCAGGATGTCCGAGTCGGTGCCTATCGTGCCGCCCAGCGAATCCGTCGAGCGCCACACGGCAAGCCACACGCCCGCCGCATCGGTCGCAATCGAAGGCAAAATGTCGTCGCCCGAATCGCTCACCGCATTCGTATTCAGCTTGCTGCTGCTGCTCCACGTTACCGCCCCATTGGAAGACCGGGTCACCCACACATCCACATCATTGCCCGTCCCGCCAAACTGTTGCCCCAGGCTCCAAACCGCCACCCAGTTGCCCGCACCATCCGCAGCAAGGCGCGGTGCAGGCGTGTCCGGGAAGGATTCAACAAAGGCATTTCCAACATAAATCGGCGGATCCCAGGTCAGCCCGGCATCGTCTGACCGCATCAGGTACACCGACGAATCCCCAAGGAACGTCGTCATCCAAGTCGCCACCCATACATTGCCGTCCGTCTCAATGTTCGCGCCACGGTCCTGCGTGCTGCCATCGGACGCCGCTTCCGGGTTCAAGGGCAGCGCCTCGCTCCACGTTGCGCCATTGTCTTCAGAGCGCGCATAGAGAATGTCGGGGTCATCCCCAATCGTGTTACCAAGATTGTTCGATGAACGCCACACCACCACCCAGTTGCCCGCCTTGTCCGTGGCGATCTGCGGTGCCTCGTCCGAACCGTCGAGCGGGCTCACCTGCACCGGCACAGACCAGGTCAGGCCGTTGTCCGCAGAGCTTGCAGCAACAATCAGTTCCGTGTCAGAAATGTACCAAACCGCCACCCAGTTGCCCGCGCCATCTGTCGCAAGATCCGCGCGATAATCCAGCACCTCGTCATCGAAGCTGTTTGAGTTCAGCACGGGAGACTCATCCGAGAAGAACAACTTCGGCGGCGCGGTCACAAACAACGCAATCGCTACGCTGTCCGTCTGCGCCGCGTCGTCCTCCGCGGTGAATGTCACCCCCGGATAAACGCCAATATCGCCCGTGCCCGGAGTCCAGCTAAACGTCCCCGTGCCATCGCCATTGTCCACAAACGCCGCCCCCGTCGGCAGACCCGTCACCGAAAGCGCTACGGTTGCGCCTTCAAGGTCTGTCGCCGACACGTCGAACTCGAGCAATTCATTAGAATAGCCCAGCT
>JBIKMR010000336.1:0-4142 GCA_044359155.1 Candidatus Hydrogenedentales bacterium
CCCATTTCCAGCGCGAGTACGCTTCGCCACAAACACGCGCCTGCATCCACTGCGCCGCTTGCCACCCCACGCAAAGCAAGCCAAGGCCAATCACAAACGCGGCGCACCACATTCCATAGACCATGCGACTGTCAGCAAGGTGGTTCGCCGTCTCTTCCGAGAAGAAACGCTTGAACGCATCCGCCCTGCCCCAGAGCTGGCTGGTCAATCCCACGTAGTCATCGGCGAAGATATCCCCCACCAACGCCGGCCACCCCGGCAGCACCATCCACGTGTCGGTGGTCTCTTGCCCGAAAAACTTTATCTGGCTGATGTACAGTGCGGCAGGAATCAGCACCACCGCCTGCGCCGTGCCCCATGCAAGAATGAAGCGCCACCGCTGCCAGTGAAAGAGCACGAGGAACACGCCCTGCGTGAAGGGCAGCCAGATGGCGAAGGGGTGTATCCACGAGAGAAACAAATGTACAAGCAAGTGCGGCCCCCACCACCATCGCCCCTTCTCCACCACTTGATAAAACGTGAAGGCCGACGCCGCAGCCAGCGCGCCGAACAGGGAATACATGCGGATCTCTTGCGCGAACTGCGTATGCACCGGGGACAGTGCAAACATGAACAGCGCAATCACCCCGGCAGACGGCCCCCACAGCGCACGGCCCAGCAGGTAGATGAAGGGGAACGTCAGCAGGCTGAACGCCACCGACAGCAGGCGCAGGTTGGGCACCGAATAGCCGCCCCATTCCCAGGCGAAATACTCAAAGGTGTAATAGAGCGGCATGGTGGCAGGGTCGAGTTCGCGGTTCGCCTGCCAGAATTCCTGAAGCGAGTGCACTTGCTTGCGAATAACCGCGTTGTCCCAATACTGGAAGTCCGGCGATTCCTCATACCCAGCAGGGGGATGCAAATGAATGAGGCTGGAAAACTCATCCCAATACACCGACTCAGTGGACAGGTTATTCAGCCGCACCCCCACGCCCAGCGCAAGCACCACGCCCACCAGCGCCACATGCGCGATGCGTGAATAAAGTAGGCTGCGCTCATGGATCATGGGTGAAGTTCCGATACTGGTTGCAACCTAGCATGTCATTTGAAATAATCGCCCGTCAACGTGGGCACGTGTTTTTATTTATTTTCTGGGAGATCCATGCGCCATGAGCGCTTCGCGCAACCGCACCATCAATGCCCTCATTGTCTTTGGCTCCGTGGCAATCGTGCTGGGTTTCTCCCTTGTGGCAGACCGCGTCTTCGGCGCGTTTACCCCCACTGCCCCCCTGCCCGACTCCATGGAACTCATCTTTCCCCCGCACGCCGAGCAGCATTACGAAACTGTTGACTTCAAATATGCGGCGCACATCAACATGCTCGGCCTGCGCGAGCGCGAGGTTCAGCCCAAGAAGACCGGCGTGTTCCGCATCTGCGCTTTGGGCGATTCCTACACCTACGGCTGGGGCGTCGAAGCCGAGCAGACCTGGCTGCGCAAGCTCGAAGAAAAGCTGATCGCCGCAGGTCTGCAAGTGGAAACCATCAACCTGGGCAAGCCGGGTTCCGGTCCTCCATTCTATTCCGAACTAGCCCCCAAGGCCTTGCCCATTCTCGAACCCGACCTCGTCATAGTCGCCTTGCTCATGGGTAACGACATGATAGCCGCCGCGCCCGAGTCTGCGCCCCAAGGTTCGGGCGCTGCCGTGTCCCTATCGCGCACGCTCTATCCCAACATCACCCGCTACCTGCAACGCCCCAAGGTGCCCACCAGCCAAATCAGCACCGAGATGCCCCCCAGCGTGGCGAGTGCCGAGAACAACATCGCGTGGACGCGCAACACCGCCCAGCAGTTCCTGAAAGACTGGCCCGCCGAAGAGCGCGCGCGCTACGACAAGGTGGACCCCCGCGTGCGCGCCGCCTTCGAGGCGGGGCTATTCAATCCCTACATGGTAGACCTCGCCCTTAAGTCGCCCGAGGTCTACAACCACACGCTCAATTTGGAAGACCCGTGGTTCAAGGGAACCATGGGCGCGGTGGCCGCGCACCTGCGGATTATCGACGGCGTGGCAAAGGAACTGGGCGCGAAGACCGTGGCCGCGTCGCTGCCCGATGGTCCTTATGTGAACGACGTGGCGCAGGCCAACATCCAGAAGGTGGGTTACACCGTGCCTGTGGACATGGTGGATTCCGATGCGCCCGACATGGCCGTGCGCAAGGCCGCCGAAGAAGCGGGGCTTCCTTTCATCACCGCCGCCGCCGAGTTCAAAAAGCACCGCGCCGAGCCCGACCTCTACTTCGAGTTCGATGGCCACCTGAGCGCCAAGGGCCATGCGCTCTTCGCCGAGGCCATTGCCCCGCAGGTTGAGGCGCTCGTGCGCGAAACTCAGGGCAAATAACATGGCAGCGGAACATCCTAACCACGAGCGCCGCTTCGGTCCCGTCAAGACCATCCTCTACTCGCTGCTGCCCGTCATGCTTTTGCTGTTGCTGCTGGAAGGTGGCGCGCGCGTGCGCGAGCTGTGGGTTCCGCCCATGGACGTGGACCTCGGCCAGGGTTTCACCGGCGACAGCCTGCTGTTTTCGCCCGATCCCTTCAACCACGACTACCGCGTAACCCATCCCAAGAAAACCATTGCCTTCAACGATCAGCGCTTCGCCGTGCGGAAGCCCGAGGGAACCCTGCGCATCGCCGCGCTTGGCGGGTCCAGCGTCAACTATCTCGACTACGAATTCAAGGTATGGCCTGACCGCCTGAAGCAGTTGTTGCCGGGGGTGGACAACATCGAGATCATCAACTGTGGCGGCAAGTCCTACGGCAGCCACCGCCTGGTGCCCATCGCCGCCGAGGTGCTCGAATACGACATCGACGCGGTAATGTTCTACGAGGGCCACAACGAGTTTGAAGAACTAGAACAACTGGACGTGGCCAACCTCGCGCTCGTGCCCGTGCAGCGCAAGCTCGAAGTCTCCGCTTTCTACCGCCTGCTGCGAGATGTGGCTACGCAAGCACAGGTGAAGGAACTGGAAACCCAGAACAAGCTGGCCGCATCTGCCCCCAATGCCAACAGCGGCTGGGCGCACGTGTTCACGCCGGAAGAAATTGCCACGCGCATGGACACCTACCGCGCCAACCTCACCCGTATTGCCCAGCTCTGCCAGCAGAAAGGCGTGCCTTTCGTCATCGGCACCGTTCCTTCCAACCTGTGGAAAAATCCGCCCGGCACCAGCATCACCCAATGGCCGGAAATCGAGGCGATGTATACGGCTGGCAAATACACCGAGGGCCGCGCCCTGGCCGAGCGCTTGCTGCGAAATAGCGTCCGGCATCAATCTTCGGAAGCGGAGAACGAAACCATTCGCGAAATTGGTACGTTGCCCGGCGTACGCCTCGCCGACGTGAAGGCCGCAGTCATCGCCGCCGAGCCGAATGGCGTACCCGGCGAAACCCTCTTCAACGATCACTGCCACCTGAATCCAGAAGGCAACCACATCCTTATCCAGACCTTCGAGCCGCTTATCGTCGAAGCCCTTTCCAAATCACAGGGCGCTGCCCCGGCAAAGCCATGAGCACGCACCATGTATGAGCACGACGACACACCCAAGTCTGGTGCATGGGCGATCATCGCCGCACTTGTTCTTGTTGGTGGCGCGCTGCGCATCCTCGGCATACAGAACGAGTCTGCCTGGTGGGACGAATACAGCAGCTTGATGCACCTGAAGGAACCCAGCCTCTGGTCCTTCCTCGTTGCCAATCGCACCTACGACCCCGCCACGCTGCCGCTTTACTACACCATCGAGTACCTCTGGTCCTGCCTCGTAGGAAGCGACACCCTACTGCTCCGCATACCCTCCGTGCTCATGGGGCTTGCCACCATTCCGGCAACCTACCTGCTCGGCGCAGCCCTGCTGTCACGCCGCTCTGGCCTCCTTGTCGCCGCCTGTGTGGCCTTCTCGCCCATCCACATATTCCATTCGCAAGGCATCCGCATGTACGTGCTGTTCACCTTGCTCGCGGTAGTATCCATGTACACTTATGTTCAGTTGCGCAAAGACAACGGCAAACGCTGGCACCATGCCATTGCACAACTGCTGTTGAGTTGGACGCACCCCTTTGCCGTCCTGATTCCCGCGGTGCAGGGGCTGGCATGGTTGTTTAGCCCAAG
>JBIKMR010000337.1:0-4129 GCA_044359155.1 Candidatus Hydrogenedentales bacterium
CAATCTCGGTCGCCTCGTAGCGGTTGCCCGTCTCCATCATCTGTATCTTCTGGCCCTTGCGCAGCGAGCCGTCCACCACGCGCAAGTACACAATCACTCCGCGATAGGTGTCATAGGTGGCATCAAAGATCAGCGCGCGCAGGGGGGCGTCGGGGTTGCCGCTGGGGGCGGGCACGCGCGCAACAATCGCCTCGAGCAGTTCGTCCACCCCAATCCCCGACTTGGCGCTGGTCAGCACGGCGTCGGTGGGGTCCAGCCCGATTACGTCCTGAATCTGTCGGCGGGCATTGTCGATGTCCGCCGCAGGCAAATCGATCTTGTTGATCACGGGGATTATTTCGAGATTCTGGTCCACGGCCTTGTAGGCGTTGGCCAAGGTCTGCGCCTCGACCCCTTGGGCGGCGTCCACCAGCAGCAGCGCGCCCTCGCACGCTGCGAGGCTGCGGGACACTTCATACGAAAAGTCCACGTGGCCGGGCGTGTCGATCAGGTGGAGCATGTAGTCCTGCCCGTCTTTCGCCGTGTATTCCATCTGCACGGCCACGGCCTTGATGGTGATGCCGCGCTCGCGCTCGATGTCCATCGAGTCGAGCGTCTGCTCCTTCATCTTGCGGGCGTCTATGGTGTGCGTGGTCTGCAAGAGGCGGTCGGCCAGCGTGGATTTGCCGTGGTCGATGTGCGCGATGATGCAGAAGTTGCGGATATGTTTTTGCTGTATGGACATCTATTGGGAATCTTTGGTTGTGGATTTCGCCGTGCGCACCTTCACCCGAACATATCTTGCAGCACCCGTGCGCTGCGGAACTCCGCATCCAGTTGGCGCCGTGCGTAATGCCAGACCAGCCGGAACAACCCGGGGTCTGCCTTTTCGAGCGGGCACGCCGTGCGCGCCGCCAGCATCAACTTCAATTCTTCAAACTGCCGTGCGGTCAGGGCGGCGTCTCCCGTGCCCACCGCCCGCACCACGCCGCCCGCATACGAAAAACCGGGCGCCGCACCCGGCGGCGCCCCGGTGTCCAGACATTCATCCAGCACGGGCGCAAAGCCCGCCTCCGCCAGCAACTGCCACGCCTGCCACACGGCGTGCGTGCGTGCGTCTCCCCGCCACCCATCCAATCCATCCAACCCGCGCACCAGCGCGGCGTACAAAGATTCGCTCGGCTCATCCACCTGCGCCACCCGCCCCACCAGTTCTTCCGGGAAGGTGGCGTAGAAACCCTTGGCCGGGTCTGCCCGCAGGCCGCGATACCCGTCCAGCAGGGTCGCCTCCACCAGCACCTGCACTTCGCGCCCCGGCTTATGCTGGTACACGATTTCCACCCGGTTCAGGTTGACCAGGCAGCTGGCCAATGGGCTGGCCTTGCGTCGCGCCCCCTTGGCCATGCAGGCCAAGCGGCCCCGGCTCGGCGTGAGAAAGGTGACGATGCGGCTCGTCTCGCTAAAATCCACCCCCCGCAGCACCACCGCTTCCGTCTTTTCCTGAACCACGGCGAACTCCACGCCCCGCATTGCGGCAGCCGAAAGAATACCACTTCCCGCTGACACCCGGCAAACGCATCATTGCAAGGCGAATTTAAAGTTTCGCTACGGAGATTCCTGAAACGGCGCAGGAAAATACCGGTTGCCACAATTGCAAAATTAGATTGGTCTTGTGCCTAGACTGCTCAGGGCAGCACAAGGCAGAAACGGTCGAGGGCAAGATGCAAGTTCTTCAAGGGCTTTCGTGCGTGCGATGCATGGCACTGCTGCTAATTGGTTTGTTGTCCCTGCCGGAAGCAGTCCATGCGCAGCGGCTGAAGCCCCGGCCAGGCTGGTGGGTTACAAACAGCCGTGCCAATTGCATGGCGCGCACCGCTGACACCATATACTTGGGTGGATACTTTTCCAGAATGGGCCCTTATATTGGAAGCCTGCTTACAATCGACACGGAGACCGCCGAGCCCGGCAGTATTTTCCCCCGAGTAAATGGCGCAGTTTATGCACTCGTGCCGGACGGCCTTGGCGGCTACTTTATTGGCGGCCACTTTAGCAGCGTGGGCGGGCAACCCCGAAAGAACGTGGCACATCTGCTTGCCGACGGCACGCTTGACCTCGGCTTCTTGCCCGACATGGACGGCAAGGTGATGGGGATGGCATTGGGTTCAGGCACGCTGTATATGGCAGGACAGTTCACCACCGTGGGCGGCCTGGCACGCGCCAACCTGGCGGCAGTTGACACCGGCACGGGCGAACCCACCACTTGGACTGCGGACACGGATGGCATCGTCAATGGCATTGCCATTGCCGCTGGTGTGGTCTGCGTTGGCGGAAACTTCAACACCATTGCGGGCCAAGCGCTCCCCTACTTTGCCGCCTTGGACACAGAGACTGGTGCCGTGCAGGAATGGGAAGCAACGGCGAACGGGCCAGTGAACGCCATGCTGGGCGCGGGCAACAAGGTATACGTGGGTGGAACCTTCACCTTCTTCGTGCGCGGCAATGCCTACCTTTCGGTGGTTGACGCCACTACCGGCATGGGCACCGACTGGGACCCGCAATTGCCAAAACCGGTAAAGGCGCTCACCCAGAACAGCGGCACGATTTTTATAGCCGATGGCACGTCCGTCATTTCGGTAAGCAAGGGCAACCACAGTACGAAATCCACGCTGCTCAGCGGCGACGTCAAGGGCATGGCCGCATCGAGCAGCCGCCTGTATGCCGGGTTGATTGAACAAGAAACTATCGGTGGCGAGCCCACCACGCAGTTCGTGGCCTATGGCTTGTCTGCCGATGAAATGCTGGACTGGGGATTTACCGTTAGCGGAACATCGCACGAAATGTACGTCGATGGCAACACGCTTGTCGTGGGCGGATACCTGTCGATGGATGAAGGTGTCGACCGCAACAGCATTGCCGCCGTGAATGCCCGGACTGGTGTTCCAAAAGAATGGAGCGCCGAGACCAACTACGGGATTTCCGCCATGTCCCTTCGCGGGGACACCCTCTATATAGGCGGCCCCTTCACCCAAGCGAACGGCCAAACGCGCAATCACGGCGCTGCCGTGGATGCGGGCACCGGCGCCTTGCGCGACTGGAATCCCAACGCCGACAACTATATCGAGTCGCTTCTCGCCTTTGACGACGTCGTCTATGCGGGGGGCTGGTTCGATGAAATCGGGGGGGGGAAGCCGAGACGGCATCGCGGCGCTCGATCCTGTCACGGGCATCATAATCGAATCGTGGGTGCCCGAGCGCAGCGGGCTTATTGAAGCCATGACAGCGAACGACGAATTGCTTTTTCTTTATGGCAGCAATGTGGTCACCGCGCTTTGGCGCAGCGACGGCAGCAGGGCATGGAGCAAGAATATTTCCGCCCGCGCCATGGCAGCCACCGATGATCTGCTGATTGTTGGCGGCAATTTCAGCAGCATCGGCGGCCAGCCGCGCGAGCGCATCGCCGCGCTGGTAGCCGCCACGGGTTTACTTCTGGAATGGAATCCCGGCGCAGACCGCGCGGCCTCGTCGTTTTCCATATCGGGCAACACCCTATATGTGGGCGGCATTTTCGACCGCATCGGTGGTCAGCCGCGAAAGAACCTGGCCGCCGTCGATTTAAGCACCGGCATTGTATTGCCCTGGAATCCCACCCCAAGCCTGGGCGCCGTGACGCAGGTGACCGCGACGTCGGGCTCGATACTCGCCCTGAGCGAATTTCCCCTGCCTGCCTTTGGCCCGAACTTCCTTTCTGACTTCCGGCGCACACACAGCGCAGACTTGGACGAGAATTTTGTCATCAGCCTCACTGAGCTACTGCGCGTCATCCAGCTGTACAACGCTGACAGCTTTGGGTGTGACGAATTCTCAGAAGACGGCTATGAAGCTCTCGGGGAGGATATCGCCTGCGAACCCCATGCGGCGGATTTCTTCCAGAACTGGCACATTGAATTGTCTGAGTTGTTGCGGGTCATGCAGTTGTTTGGCATGGGCGCCTACTACGAATGCCCCTTCGTCGGCGACGGGTTTTGCCCTGGTGAAGCGCCAGAGCCTCAGCAGCCCTAACACGCCCCAACTCCCTTTACTTGCTTGACGCAGCCCAATCACTGGCGTACCCTGTGGCGATTGCATCTCATTTATCGGGAGGGAATTTCCA
>JBIKMR010000338.1:0-4099 GCA_044359155.1 Candidatus Hydrogenedentales bacterium
GTTTGCATTAAGTTAAAGTCCTGTTCCATGCGCTGGGAATACGTCAGCCCCCTGGCGGGTTTGTCCCGAGAGCAGAGTGAACAAGGAGAACGGCCATGAGCGAAGTTTCTGCCGAGCCGATGTTGCTGAGTTCGTACACCATGGGCGACCTGGTGCTGGCGAACCGTGTGGTGATGGCGCCGATGACGCGGGGGCGGGCCGGGGTGTCTCGGGTTCCGAATGCCTTGATGGCCGAGTATTACCGCCAACGGGCAACTGCGGGGCTGATTATTACGGAAGCCACGACGATTTCGCCGCAGGCGAATGGCTGGGTGGATTCGCCGGGGATGTATACGGACGAGCAGCAGGCGGGCTGGGTGCCGGTGGTGGAGGCTCTGCACACCGAGGGCTGCCCGGTGTTCTTGCAGCTGTGGCACATGGGCCGCGCATCGCACAGCAGCTTTCACGGCGGAGCCCTGCCGGTAGCCCCCTCGGCCATTCAGTTGCAGGGCGACTTGATCCACACCCCGATTGGCAAGGTGCCGTATGAAATCCCGCGCGCACTGGAAACGGCGGAGATTCCCGGCGTTGTCGAGGAATACCGGCAGGCCGCAGCCCGCGCGCACGCGGCGGGCTTTGACGGCGTCGAGATTCACGGGGCCAACGGCTACCTGATTGACCAGTTTCTCCAGAGCAAGACCAACCACCGTACGGACGCCTACGGCGGCAGCGTCGAGAATCGGTATCGCTTTCTCAAGGAAGTGGTGGAAGCCGTGCTCACGGTCTACCCCGCGCACCGGGTGGGCGTGCGCCTCGCGCCGAATGGGGCGTTCAACGACATGGGTGCGCCCGATTTCCGCGAGACGTTCCTGTATGTGGTGCAGCAACTGGACGGCTACAACCTGGGCTACCTGCACCTGATGGACGGGCTGGCCTTCGGGTTCCACAAGCAGGGCGAGCCGATGAAGCTGGCGGAATTCCGCGCGGTGTACAACGGCACGCTGATGGGCAACTGCGGCTACAAGCAGTCCACGGCGGAGGCAGCGCTCGATTCAGGCGACGCAGACCTCATCGCCTTCGGTCGCCCGTTCATCACCAACCCCGATCTCGTGGCGCGCTTCGCACACGGCTGGCCGCTGAATCCCCCGGCGGATCCCAAGGTATGGTCCGCGCCCACGGCAGAGGGCTACACGGATTTCGCAGCCTATGCCCCAGCGTAATGCAGCTTAAGTGCGACGTTCCGCCAGCAGCCGCTGGTAGGTATTGATGACCTCTGCGGCCTGTGCCTGCGGGTTGAACCGCGTGCGCGCATCCAATGCGGCCTTTGCGGAAAGCATGGCGCGTAGTTCAGGCGCGGCGGCCCAGGACTTCAGCACTTCCGCGAGCGCGGGGGCAGAGCCGTCGAACACCGCGCCGGTTACTCCGTCGCGAACGATCTCGCGCAACATGCCCCGGTCGGCCACGGCCATGGGCGTGCCGATGGCCAGCAGTTCGCGCACGGCGCGGCAGGTGCCGTCGGACCCGGGCACAAGGAACACGCCCGCGTCGAGCATTTTGAGCGCGGCCACGTAGTCATCGCCGTCGAGGTAGCCGGTGAAGGCCACCTTATCCTCGATGCCCAGTTCGCGCACGGGGGCAAAGCCCACCTCTTCCTGCTTGGTGCCACGCCCAATCACCACCAGCCGGGCCTCGGGCTGGGCGGCCAGCAACAGCTTGAATGCGGTGAACAGGTCCTCGTAATGCCGGTGCGTCTGCATCCGCGCAACAATGCCCACCGTGAACGCGTGTGCCGGAATGCCGTGGCGCACGCGCCCCTCGGGCAGGCGGCGCTGCGGGTCAAATCGGGCCAAGTCCACGCTGCCCGGCAACACCCGCGCGCGGCTGCGCGGAAAGGGGTACGCCTGCACGTCGTGGTCGAGCGCCATCTGCGATGGCTCGAAGAGCCATGCGGTATCGCGCAGCAATTGCGCATGGCGATTGCTGCGGAAGCCCTCGCCCTCGTAACTCGAACGCACCAATGGCACGCGCGCCTTGAGCGCAGGGCCAAGCGCTATCGTGTGGTCGTTGTCCAGATGGCAATGCACCAAGTCGTAGCGGCTCTCCGCCAGCCAACCGCGCAACGTGCGCTGGTCTTGCCAGTTCAACAGCGGGCGGCGATGCTTGTTCAGGTGCATCCCCTCGAGCGGGGGCATCCCCCACTCCCGCGCCATCGCCGCCACCTTGTTGCGCGCAGGGTCTGGGCCGGGGGAACAGGCAAAGTCGATCTCCACCCCCTGCTCTTTCAGGTGCGCGCACAGCGTCAGGCAGGGCTCGGCGGGGCCGGTCCATTTGTGGTTACTGAAAAGGTGTAGAACTTTCATTGGCCCTAAACGGCGGCAGCGTGTTCCGCGCCCATGCCGTCGAACTTCACCGACACAATCTGCGATACGCCGCGTTCTTGCTGCGTAACGCCGAAGAGCGCGGCGGCGTGGGCCATGGTCTGCTTGTTGTGGGTGATGACGATGAACTGGCTGTTGTCTGTGAACTCGTCCACCAGTGCCAGGAAGCGCCCAATGTTCGCGTCGTCCAGCGGGGCGTCCACTTCGTCGAGCACGCAGAAGGGGCTGGGCTTGGCGCTGAAGATGCTGAACAGCAGCGCGATGGCCGTCATGGCCTGCTCGCCGCCAGACAGCAGCGATATGGTCTGCGGCTTCTTTCCGGGCGGGCGCGCCTCAATCTCGATGCCGCTCTCGAGCGGGTCGTTCTCGTCGAGCAAATATACGCGCGCCTGGCCGCCGTTGAACAGGCGGCGGAAATACGTCTTGAACTGCTCGGCCACCAGGTTGAAGGTGTCCATGAACATCTCGAGGATGGTCGCGTCGATGCGCGCCACCACTCCCATCAGCTTCTCGCGCGCGTCGCGCAGGTCCTTGTCTTGCGCCTCGAGGAAGGCGGCGCGTTTTTCCAGCGCCTCGAATTCCTCGATGGCCATCAGGTTCACGTTGCCCAGGCGCTTCAGGTCGGCCCGGTGCGTCTTGATCAGGTCCTCGCGTTCCTTCTCGTCGAATTCGTCCACACCCACTTCGCTCTCCTTGAGCGACGCCAGTGCGACCTTGTATTCGTTCAGGATCGTCTCCTGCACAAACTCGATGCGGTCTTCCTTGTGGGTGAGGTCCAGCTCGATCTTGTGGACTTCCTTCTGCGCCTTGTCGCTTTGCTCGCGCAGGGTGCGCAGTGTCTTGGCAATCGCGTCGGCCTGCTTGTTCACCGCGTCCATTTCGCGCTGCGCCTCGAGCACCTTGTCGTGCGCTTCTTCCTTGGTTTCCGAAAGCGCCTTGGCCCGCTCGATAGCGTCGGCAATGCGCTCTTCGAAATCCTTGGACTGCACCTGCAACTGCTCGGACTGCGCCAGGCGGCGTGCCGCTTCTTGCAACGCATCAGCATGGGCGCGCTGCTCGCGGATGCGGTTGCGCTCGGCTTCTTCCATGTTCTGCGTCAGGCTGGCCAGCTTCACACGCAGGTCGGCCAGCGCGTCGCCGCATACGGCCACGGCCTGCCGCAAGCGTGCGGCTTCTTCTTGCGCCTGCGACACCCTGTTCTGCAGCGCCTCATCGTCGGTGTCCATGGATTCCATGCGCTCGGTGGATTCCTTGCGCTGGGTCTCCATCGCCTCGCGCTGCACCACCAACTGGTCGCGCCGCGATTGCAGTTGCGCGTCAGACTGGCGCAAGCTGTCCAGCTCTGCCGTCACCCGCGCCAGCGACACGCCCGAATCGCCAATCGAGGCGCGGGCCGCGCGCTCGCGCTGATCCAGCTGGTGCAACTCTCCGGTCAGCGCTTCCTGTTCCTGCGTCAGGTGGGCCGCCTTGGTCGCCGCGTGGGCGATGCGCTTGCCCGTCTCCTCCACCCGCTTCTCGAGGTCTTCAATTTCCGCGCTGCGCCCCAGCAGCCCCTGGCTCTCGTGCTTGTTGCGCCCACCAGTCACCGCGCCTGCAGGGTTCACCACTTCGCCATCCAGCGTGACCAGCTTCGGGAAGCGGCGCTCGGAGCGGGCAATGCGGATTGCGTCGTCGATGCTCTGCACGATGACCGTGTTGTACAGCAGGTACTCGAATGCGGGGCGCACGCGCGCGTCGCACTG
>JBIKMR010000094.1:0-14282 GCA_044359155.1 Candidatus Hydrogenedentales bacterium
CGTGCGGGATGCGCTGGCTAAGCAGGAGTATGACCGCGCGGTCGAAATTTCCACCGGGGCGCTGCGCTCCAGCGTGAACCGCAGTGACCACTGGGGCCGGGCGTGGCTGTTGCGCGGCGTGGCCCAAGTGAAGCTGGAAGACACAGCGGCGGCGCTGGCCGACCTCGAATCGAGCGGCGTGTTCTTCCAGGAGCGCTATTACTACGCCGTCGAGCGCGACCGCCCCGAGCTGGCGGCAGCCGCCACGGAGCTGGCGCGGTTGTTTCTGGCGCAGCAGAAAGGCCCCGAGGCGCTGCGCGCTTTCAGCGTCGCAGCGGCAGGTAGCGGGCAGGCGGTGGAGTATCTCACCCGCCTGCACGAATCCATGAACGAGGCCGACCGCGCGCTGCTCTGGCCAGACGGCACACCGTACATTGTGCTGCGCGGTTTTCAGGGAAACCCTGAAGGCAAGCTGGAAGTAGTGGTCGAGCAGCAGGGCCGCGCGCCGGTGAGCAGTGGCGTTGCGCCAGACGGCAGCGCGGCTTCTATTGAATTGTCACAAGGCACCTCGCCGGGCCGCAGCGCCTATGCCTGCAAGGCATGGATGCCCCTGAGCGACAAGCCCTTCGCCCTGCGCTTGGTGGCGCGTGCCGAGGGCGGCCCCATGCCAGAAGCGCTGCTGGGATTCTGGTTTGATTCCGCCCGCCAATCCGCCCACACCACCGACGCCGCATGGGTGGCGCAGCCCGATGGCTCGCAAGCCTGCACGATTCCGAACACGTTTATCGCCAAGCTCACCGAGCAGGGCAAGGCCCAAGGCTTCTCCGCACACGATGGCATCCTCAACCGCGCAGGCTTCGAGTTCCTGCCGGAATCGGCAAGCAAGGTTTCCCTTGAGCGCGTGGAGCTGCTGCTGCCGGAAAGCTAAGCCGCCGCGATGCGGGTTACCTGCACGGACACGCTCAGGTGTTGTCCGCCACCGCCGAGGATGACGCCCGCCACGGGGCAGACTTCGTCGTAGTCCCGGCCCCAGCCGAGGGTGATGTGCTCGATGGACGGCAGCACGTCGTTGGTGGGGTCCAGGTCTACCCAGCCGTGGCCGGGCACAAAGATGGACAACCACGCGTGCGATGCTTGCGAGCCGACAAACTCGGCATCGCTGCCCGCGCGCACGGGGGCAATGTAGCCACTCACGTAACGGGCCGCCAAGCCAAGCGCACGCAGGCAGCCTATCTGCACATGGGCAAAATCCTGGCATACGCCGCGCCGCGTCTCGAGCACTTCCTCAATGGGGGTGGATACCGTGGTGGCCTGCGGGTCGTAGGTGAACTCCTCAAAGATGCGGTGCATCAGGTCAATCGCGCCCGACAGCACCGGCGTTCCCTTGCTGAAGGAGACTTCCGCATAGCGCCGCAGGGCTTCCGACACGATGGGCTGCTCGATGTCGAAGGCGAACTGGTAGGCATCGAGCACGTCGGGCGTGCGCTGGTAGCGCAGCGTGTCGCGCACAGTTTCCCACGAGGGCGTGGATTCTGGCATCGGCGAGAGCACCGGGTTCAGCCGCACTTCGCTCAGGGCGGTGATCGTCAGCGTGTCGTGCGGATCTTGCACGGTGAAGAACAGCACCTCGTTGCCGTAGTAGTCGCGCGTCTGCTGGCTGAACACCGCAGGCACGGGCTGCACGTCGAGCGTGGCGCGCAGGCATTCCTGGTAAGGACAGCGGCGCGGCGTGAGGCACACCCTGTTGTAGCCAATGGGCACGCGGTTGTCATAGGTGTACTTGGTTACGTGGGAGACTTTGTACTGCATCAGTGCGTCGCCTCCGGTGAAACAGAGATAGCCTGCAATTGCTGGGCCGGGGCCGTGTGGATGAAGTAACGGTGGCTAAGCTGATCGGCGAAGTTTGGCAACTCGGTGGACAGCATTTCGAGCAGCGTGGAAAGCTGGCTGCGTTCGCCGTTCTCGTCGGGCCGCGTTATCAGGTCCATGTCGGCCACACGCACTTCGGCGCGCAGGTGCTCGATGATACGCTCTTCCGGGTTCAGCAGCCCCGGCTGGCCGTGCTTGGGCAGCGCGGCCAAGTGGCGCGTCAGCAGGTTCAGTTGATATGCCACCGCGCGCGGGTTGGTCTCGTCGGAAAGCAGCAGGTCCAGCACGGGCGCTTCCTGAATGTTCGCACCATAGCGCGAGCGATACGTCATCGGGCTGTCGCAGATGGCCAGCAACCCGCGCAGCACCGGCTGCGGCGATCCCTCTAGAACCGGTAGCGTGTGGTACAGCACTTCCGAAGTATTGATGGCACGCTCGATGCGCCGACCCATGTCGAGGAATATCTGCCCCGGCTCCTTGGTCATGTTCTCGAGGATGAGTCCGCTGAACGCAGAGAACCCGGTGACCAGCTTGTTCAACGCGTCGAGGCAATAGCGCGTGTCCGGCTCCTCGGGCGTGCGCATCAGGAACTCCTGCACGAAGCCGATGAGGATGCGCCAGTCGTCTTCCGAGAAACGTTCGCGCACCACCCACGCCGCGCGCCGTATCGCCCGCAGGTTGGCCATCACGCTGTTCGGGTATTCCGCATTGAACACCGCTTTCAGCACGGCGCGTTGCAGTTCCTCCACATCCGCGCCAGTCATCGAATCCGCCGTAGCGTGCTCTAGGTCCCCTTGGTCGGGTAGCTGCTTGGCCACGTATTCAAACAGGTTGGGCGCGCCACGCAGCAGGCTGAAGATGGCCCCAAGATCAACGAAGCCTTCTTCCTCCGTGCTGCGCAAAAGCACATAGCGCAGGAAACGGACCAGCGCTTCCGAGCGTTCGCAATAACGCCCGAGCCAGAGCAGGTTCTCGGCCAGACGGCTGGGCACGTTGCCGGGCGATCGCATGATGTGCATCGGGCGTTGCTGCCCCGCCAGCAGGCTGGTGAAATCCACCGGTCCTTCCGACAGCACCCACACGTCCTTGCTGCCGCTGCCCTGCTGCATGGTGATGGTCAGCGCC
Organism: Candidatus Hydrogenedentales bacterium; assembly: GCA_044359155.1. GTDB lineage: Bacteria > Hydrogenedentota > Hydrogenedentia > Hydrogenedentales > JAEUWI01 > WGMK01. Next base: position 2,974 of record JBIKMR010000094.1, read on the forward strand.
TCGTCGCTCTCGCCGAAGCGGGCCAGCCCGCCGGGCATCACCTCAACATCCCCGCCATCGCCATTGGTCACCGCGTATACCCGCAGCACCAGGCTGTGCGGCACGACGGCATTGCCCTTCAATACGGGCACCATCGAGGGGCGGTGGTTCTCCACCACGGCAAAGCCCTGCGGTCGGCGGTCCCACAGCGTGCGCACTGCGTCCTGGTCTCCGGGGTCCAACTGGCCCGTGGGCGGCACCTGCGAAATTGCCGGGGCAAACGCGGGCAACAGGCCAATCTCGTTGAAGCGGTCGTTGATTTCCTCGCGGTGCTCGGGCATCGCGCCCCACAGCGTGCGGCTGGATTCGAGTATCAGGTCCTCGCCCATGAAGTGGCGACACAGCTTCGGCAACACGGCCCGCAGCGCAGGCACCTCGAGCGCGCCGCTGCCAATGGCGTTGCACACCGCCAGCGTCTGGTTGCGCATGGCGTGCAACATGCCCGTGGTGCCGAGGCTCGAATTCTTGATCAGTTCCAGCGGATCACAATACGCGTCGTCCACGCGACGCAGCACCACGTCCACCTGCTGCAATCCCTCCACCGTCTTCAGGTAGATACGGTTGTCGCGCATGGTCAGGTCTTCGCCTTCCACCAAGGGAAAGCCCAGGTAGCGCGCAAGGTACACGTGCTCGAAGTAAGTCTCGTTGTGCGGGCCGGGGGTGAGCAGCACGATGGCGGGCGCCTCGCGCCGCTGGTAGCTCATCTCGCGAAGGATGCCCCGGAAGCGCTCGAAGAACGCGGCCAAGCGGCGCACGCGCATGTCGGCGATCAGGTCGGGAAACGTGCGCGACATAACGATGCGGTTCTCGAGCGCATAGCCCGAGCCGCTGGGCGCCTGCGTGCGGTCGCTGTATACGCGCCACTTGCCATCTGGCCCGCGCACCAGGTCTGCCGCATAGCGCACGATGTGGGCATTCTGCGCCGGGGTGATGCCCCGGCACGGGCGCAGGTAGCGCGGGTTGGCTAGCAGGAATTCCGGCGGAACCACGCCGTCGTACATCAGGCGCTGCGGGCCATACATGTCGCGCAGCGTGGAATTGAGCAGGCGCACGCGTTGCTTCACGCCGCACTCGATATGCGCCCATTCGTCGTGCGGCAACACTACCGGCAGCATGTCCAAAGCCCAGGGGCGGTCCATGCCCTTGGGGTCGCCGTATACGTTGTAGGTTATCCCGTTTTCGCGGATGATCGCCTCTGCGGCGCGGCGGCGGCTGGCGGTCTCGTCCGTGCCCAATGCATCGAAAGCGCCGAGCACACCCGCCCAGTGCGGGCGCAGCCGATGGTTGCTGTCAAACAGCTCATCGTAGCGACCGGGTTCCGGTTGGTAGGTTTTCAGGTGCTGCTGCAAGACCCCGCCCAAATTGGCAGCGGCGGATTGACTCATCTTCATCGTGTCTTTATGTCCCCGTGCGCCACTGTGTCCCCGCTGTATCCCTGCAAATGACAGCAATTGCCATGCCACGCCGAATTCAGGTGGGTAATTATTCTGGACATGGCACGCTCGTTGCTGATTAGTTTCCGTCACACAACCGCGTGATCCCTTGGCAATGTTCTTTACCGCTGGCTGACACCCCTGTGTTTGCCGCATGTTAGCAGGAGTGGCCCCTTGTCTGTACGCGTCGCGCTCCACCATCGTACGGAGTATACCTACGACCGCCCCGTGATGCTGTCACCCCATGTGGTGCGCCTGCGGCCCGCGCCGCATTGCCGCACTTCCATTCGCAGCTATTCGCTAAAGATCGACCCCGGCGAGCATTTCCTCAACTGGCAGCAGGACCCATTCTCGAACTACCTCGCCCGCCTCGTCGTGCCCGAACGCACCAGCAAATTCTCCGTGGACGTGGACCTGGTCGCCGATTTGGTGGTGATCAACCCCTTCGACTTCTTCCTCGAGGACAGTGCGCTCGAGTTCCCCTTTACCTACGACCCAGCCGTTGCAGCGGACCTGAAGCCCTATCTGCGGGTGGACCCGCCCACGCCGCTGTTGAAAGCGTACCTGGGGCGCATTGACCTGGCCAAGGTGCATACGCTCGAATTTCTGGTGAACATCAACCAGCGCCTCATGTCCGATATCAAATACCTGATTCGTGAAGAGCCCGGCGTGCAGACCCCGGAAGAGACGCTCAAGCTGCGCTCCGGTTCCTGCCGCGATTCCGCCTGGCTGCTGGTGCATATGCTGCGCCACTGCGGCCTTGCAGCGCGCTTCGTGTCGGGATACCTGATTCAGCTCACCCCCGACGAGAAGCCGCTCGACGGACCCGAGGGACCGAAGACCGATTTCACCGACCTGCACGCGTGGACCGAGGTTTACCTGCCCGGTGCAGGTTGGGTGGGGCTGGACCCCACCTCCGGCCTCATGGCGGGGGAAGGTCACCTACCCTTGGCATGTAGCCCGGAGCCTTCGTCTGCGGCGGCCATCAGCGGGGCCAGCGAACCCTGCGAATCCACCTTCTCCTTCGAGATGTCCGTGCAGCGGATCTACGAAACACCCCGTGTTACCAAGCCCTTTACGGATTTACAGTGGGAATCCATCGACCGGCTGGGTTGCCAGGTGGAATATGACCTGGATGCCCGCGACGTGCGCCTGACCATGGGTGGCGAGCCGACCTTTGTGTCGGTGGACGACCGCAACGGGGAGGAATGGCACACTGACGCGCTGGGCAAAAACAAGCGCCTGCTCGCGCTCGACCTAATGGGCGGGCTTTCCGGGCGCTTTGCGCCACGCGGCTTGCACCACCACGGCGACGGCAAGTGGTATCCCGGAGAAAGCCTGCCGCGCTGGTCCTTCGATTGCTATTGGCTGAAGGACGGCGCGCCCCTCTGGAAAGATGCGCGTTGGCGCGGCGACGCCCGCAAGGATTACGGCCACACCGGGGCAGACGCCAAGCGTTTGCTGGATGCGCTCTGCGAAGAACTGGACGTTCCGGTGGGTCATGCCGAGGCGGGCTATGAAGACGTGTTCTATTACCTCTGGCGCGAGCGCCGCCTGCCGGTAAACGTGGACCCCTTCGAGTCCAAGCTGGAAGAACCCGAGGAACGCGCCCGCTTGATCAAGGTGTTCAGCCAGGGGCTGGACCATCTGGTGGGCTATGCCTTGCCGCTGCGCCCCGCAGAAACCCCCACCGGGTGGCGCTGGGAATCGGGCAAGTGGTTCCTGCGGGAAGAGCGCATGTACCTGATCCCCGGCGATTCCGCCATGGGCCTGCGCCTGCCGCTGGATTCGCTGCCGTGGGAGGTTGCCAAGGAAAGGCAGTACATCCACGCGCTGGACCCCATGTCTTTCCCGGGCATGGACTCCCTCCGCCAGGCCGTGGTTCCCGCATCGCCCCATGCCCCAAGCGGGTGGCCGCACCTGCCCAAGACATCCTCGCGGGTGGCCAAGCAAGACCCGCTGCGTAACCGTGCCGAAAAGTCGGTAGCTGCGCCAGAGACGCCGGAGGCCGAAGCTGCAGCCAAGACCCCGACGCCAACGCCTTCGGTATTGCGGACGGCCCTGTGCATCGAGGCGCGCGAGGGCCGACTCTACGTGTTCATGCCGCCCATGCCTACCGCCCAGCACTACTTCGCGCTGGTGGCATCGATTGAAACAGTGGCCGCTGAGACTAAGCTGCCCGTCATCATCGAGGGCTACAAGCCACCCTTCCACCCGGACCTGATGAACTTCAGCATCCGCCCCGACCCCGGCGTGATCGAGGTGAACATTCACCCCTCCGCCAACTGGACCGAACTACGCGAGACGACCTTTGCCATCTATGAGGAAGCCCGGCTCTGCCGCCTGAGCGCCGAGAAATACGCCCTCGACGGACGCTCGACCGGCACCGGCGGCGGTGGGCACGTGGTGCTGGGCGGGCCCACGCCATCGGACAGCGCCTTCCTGCGCCGCCCCGATCTGCTGCGCAGCATGGTCGGCTTCTGGCACAACCACCCAGGCCTTTCCTACCTGTTTACAGGGTTGTTCGTTGGCCCCACCTGCCAAGCCCCGCGCGTGGACGAAGCGCGAAACGACATGGTGCCCGAGCTCGAGATCGCTTTCGAGCAGGTGGACAACACCGCGCCCACTTCACCGTGGCTGGTGGACCGCCTGTTCCGCCACTTGCTGGTAGACGTGACCGGTAACACGCACCGGGCTGAGTTCTGCATCGACAAGCTGTTCTCCCCCGATACGGCAGAGGGCCGACGCGGCCTGCTCGAAATGCGCGCCTTTGAAATGCCGCCGCATCCCCGCATGGCCCTGCTGCAAAACCTGCTGGTGCGCGCCTTGGTGTCCAGCTTCTGGCAGGAGCCCTACGACCAGAAACTGGTGCGTTGGCACACCGGCCTGCACGACCGCTACATGCTGCCGCACTTCATGTGGACCGATCTCTGCGATGTGCTCGACTACTTGAAGGGCCACGGCTACGACTTCAAGTCCGAATGGTTCCTGCCGCAGTTCACCTTCCGTTTCCCCAAGTACGGCGAAATCTCCCACGAGGGCGTGCATGTGGAACTGCAAGCCGCGCTCGAGCCGTGGCCCGTGCTGGGCGAACAGGCCGCAGGCAGTGGTACCAGCCGCTTTGTAGACAGCTCGCTCGACCGCGTGCAGGTGAAGGTGCGCGGGCTGGTGGACCCCCGCCACGCGATTGCCTGCAATGGTATGCGCGTGCCCCTGCACCCAACGGGAACCGTGGGCGAATACGTGGCCGGGGTGCGTTACCGCGCCTGGCCCCTGCATGAATGCCTGCACCCCAACCTGCCCATAAACAGCCCCCTCGTGTTCGATGTGGTGGACACCTGGAATCAGCGCACCCTGGGTGGCTGCACACTGTGGTCCGCCCACCCCGGTGGTCGAGCCTACGAAACGTTCCCCGTGAACGCGAACGAGGCCGAGGCGCGGCGGCACGTGCGGTTTGCCCCCATTGGGCACACCCCCGGTATCGCCTGCCTGCACCCGCCCCGCGTACACCCGGAGTCCCCAATGACGCTGGACTTGCGCCGATGAACCCACGGCAAGAAGGAAGCCACGGCATTATTCTTGCTTTTCGATAACCACGGGGCAGCCAACTGCACCCACCTTGGGAAATGACAGATTAAAAACCTACCCCGCAGTACGGGGTGCAGCAGCAGGCTACCATCTGGTAGGCCAATGCAGATACGGGAGACTACGCCATGTTGATGGACCGATACGAGACCGAGGGTTTCTTCGATGAAATGCTCGAAAGGCCCGGCGTGCCGCGCCTCGGGATGCAGCGCATCTTCGACAAGCTGGCGCAGTTCGAGCAGTCCGACATCCTCCGCCGCCAGCGCGAGGCCGAGCAGGCGCTTCAGGAACTGGGCATCACCTTCACGCTCAAGAGCGACGATGGCGACACCGAGCGCATCTTCCCCTTTGACCTGATACCCCGCATCATCCCCGCAAAGGAATGGAGCTGGATCGAGCGCGGACTTAAGCAGCGCATCGTGGCGATGAATGAATTCATCCAGGACATCTACCACGACCAGAAGATTCTCAAGGACAAGGCGATCCCGGCGGACCTCGTTTTGTCGTCCACCGGCTTCCGCAAGGAGTGCGTGGGCATCAACCCGCCACGCGGAATCTGGGCGCACGTCACCGGCACCGACCTCGTGCGCGACGGCGACGGGCAGATCTATGTACTCGAGGACAACCTGCGCTGCCCCAGCGGCGTGTCGTATGTGTTGGAAAACCGCGATATCATGAAGCGCACGCTGCCGCACCTTTTCGAGATTGGGCGCGTGCGCACGGTCGAGGAATACCCGGCGAAGCTGCTTGGCATGTTGCAGCACCTTGCCGTCGAGCAGCTCGAAAAGCCGCAGGTGGTCGTGCTGACGCCCGGCATCTACAACAGCGCCTACTTCGAGCATTCCTTCCTCGCGCAGCATATGGGTGTCGAGCTGGTCGAGGGGCGCGACCTGGTCGTGGACGGTGGCTACGTGAAGATGCGCACCACGCGCGGCCTCAAGCGGGTGGATGTGATCTACCGCCGCATCGACGACGACTTCATCGACCCCAAGGTCTTCCGGCCCGACTCGATGCTGGGGGTGCCGGGGCTGATGGAGGTATACAAGGCCGGGCGCGTGGCGCTGGCCAACGCCCCCGGAACGGGCGTGGCCGACGACAAGGTGATCTATGCGCTGGTGCCGGACATGATCCGCTATTACCTGGACGAGGAACCGATCATCCCGAACGTGCCCACGTATCTTTGCGAGCGCGAGAAGGACATGGCGTATGTGCTTGAGCACCTGGCCGAGCTGGTGGTGAAGCCCGCGAACGCATCGGGCGGCGCAGGCATCACGGTTGGTCCGCATGCATCCAAGGCGGAACTCGAGGCCTGCCGCGTAAGCGTGCTGGCGGAGCCGCGCAACTACATTGCCCAGCCCACGCTGTCACTCTCACGCGTGCCCACCCTGTGCGATGGTATCTTCGAGGGACGCCATGTGGACTTACGCCCCTACGCGCTCTATGGTGAAGACCTGTATGTGTTGCCCGGCGCGCTTACGCGCGTGGCGCTGAAGAAGGGTTCGCTGGTGGTGAACTCTTCACAGGGCGGCGGCAGCAAGGACACTTGGGTATTGGCGGTATAGCGAGGAACTACGCTGAATGTTAAGCAGAGTCGCAGAATCCATCTATTGGATGTGCCGATACATAGAACGCGCGGAGAACATCGCGCGCGTGGTCAACGTGAACTGGCACCTGTCGCTGGACGACACCTCGTCCGAGCCGCAGTGGCAGCCGCTGATCGCCATCACCGCAGACGAGGAGTCGTTCCTCGAACGCTACGGAGATGCCAGCCAGGCCAATGTGTTCCGCTTCCTTGCGCTCGACAAGCTCTACGCCAACTCGATCTATTCGTGCATGAAACAGGCGCGGGAGAACGCGCGCAGCGTGCGCGAAATTATCCCCTCGGATTTGTGGGAACAGGTGAACATGTTCTACCGCAAGGTGGACGACGCCACGCGCGACCCCAGCATCGAGCTGAAGCCCCACGATTTCCTCGAGATGGTGATCAAGGAAAGCAACGAGTTCATTGGCCGCACGCTCACCACCATGACGCACGACGACGGCTGGTTTTTCTGCCGCATTGGCCGCATGTTAGAACGCGCCGACAAGACTTCGCGCATCCTTGACGTGAAGTATTTCTACCTGCTCCCCCACGTGGAGGATGTGGGTTCCCCCTTGGACAACGTGCAATGGTCCGCGCTGCTGCGTTCGGTAAGCGCGTTGCAGGCGTATCGCCAGCGCTACGGCCAGATAGAACCGAAGCACGTGGTTGAGCACCTGCTGTTAAGCCACGACTTCCCCCGCTCCGTGCGTTACTGCGTTGAGAGCGTGCAGTATTCCGTGGCCAAGATTTCCGGCTCGCCCGACGGCGTGTATTCAAACGACGCCGAGCGCAACGTGGACCAGCTCCGCTCGCAACTGGCCTGCGCCCAGGCGGACGAGGTAATCGACGAGGGGCTGCATGAATTCGTGGACTCGCTACAGACCAAGCTGAACTACATCGGTGCGGCCATCGGCGAGACCTTCTTCAGCGGCAACTCGGTCACCACCAAAGCCCCCGGAGCCACCGGCATGAGCCGCATGACCCAACGCCAAGACGCGTAGCCCGAATGGGAGCGTATGGCTACCGCCATGCAGCCACCACAGCACCCGCCCCGACTTGTTGTGGCGTGGTCGCCTGACTGCGCCACTCTTCCGACCGAAGGTCTCCTCTTCGCTTACTTCCCCTTTCGTGTGTTTGGTGTATTTCGGGGTTGATCTCCTCCCCGCCTCCGCGCCACGATTAGGACTCCCCTAGCCGAAGGAGTCCTGCCATGCATCCTGTATCACGTCGCGCCTTTCTCCAAGCCACGGGCGCTGCCCTATTGGCCAGCGCCGCCACTCGCGGCTACGCCGCCAACGACTCCATCCGCGTGGGCATCATTGGCTGCAAGAACCGGGGCCACCAGGTTGGGCTGGCGATGGCGCAGTCTGGGCACTTCCGCATTGGTGCGCTGGCGGATTGCGACACCGCCATGTTCGCCATTGCGGAGATGGAACTCACCGGCCACCTGTCGGGCCACAAGATGGAGCAGGATTTCCGGCGCGTGCTGGACGACCCGGACATCGACGCGGTGGTGATTGCCACGCCGGACCATTGGCACGCGGCGATGACGGCGTTGGCGCTCGAGGCGGGCAAGCATGTGTATTGCGAGAAGCCTGCGTCATTCGACTTGGGCGACACGGCGCTGATGCGGGCAGCCCATGCAAAGCACGCCAATCTCACCGCCGTGGTGGGAACGCAACAGCGCAGCGGCCCGCACTTCCAGGAGGCGAAGGCCTTCATCGAGGGGGGCGGTCTGGGCACGGTGGGCTTTGTGCGCACATGGATTACGCACCGGCGCGATGTCATCAAGAACGTGCCCGATACCGACGCGCCCGCGACGATGAACTATGATCTCTGGGTGGGCCCTGCGCCCATGTTCCCGCACAATGAAGAACGCTGCCATTACAACTGGCATTGGGTGAAGGCGCTGGGCACGGGCGAGATGGGCAACTGGGGCGCGCACTGGCTGGACATTGCCAGCTGGAGCCTGAATCTGCCGAAGCCCACCGCCGTCTCCGGGCATGGCGGACAGTTCGTGGTGAAAGACGCGAAGGAAACACCCGACACGCAGACGGTGATGTACGAGTTTCCGGGCGTGACTGTGCTTTGGGAGCAGCGCCTGTGGACCAGCGACCGGCTGAATGGCGACGGCAGCGGCGTCGAGTTTTTGGGAGACAAGGGCCGCATGGTATTGACCCGCGGCGGCTGGACGGTGGAGCCTGCGGACGGCAAGCGCGAGCGACATGAAGGTTCCGAACTGATGTTACCACACGTGACCAACTTCGCCGAATCCATTCGCGGCACAGCCAAGCCCATCGCCGCGATCGAAGACGGCCTGCACACCGCAGCGCTCTGCCACCTGGGCAACCTCTCCGTGGATTCAGGAAAGAAGATCAAGCTGGACGACAATGGCGACGCGGTATCGCTCGAGGGAGAACTTGTCAGCGCCCAGCGCGAATATCGCGGTGAATGGCGCGCCGTGCAACAGCGCTACGGCGTCTGAGCTGCAGCCGGGTTGGGCGTGGGATTCCGCGCGCCCACTTCCTTCTGCCATGCGGCCAGACGCGCGCTCATTTCAATGGAGCGTTCAAACTCGATCGCGACAAGATTCTTCGATTCTTCCGGGTCGCTGGTAAGGTTGTACAACTCGACGGGCTTGTCCTCGAAATGCCGAATCAGCTTCCAGTCCCCCTGCCGGATGGCAGCGGACGGCGTGCCGCCCTGGTTGCCGTAGTGCGGGTAATGCCAGAACAATTCCGCGTGCCCCGCCTTGGTCTCGCCACGCAGCAGCGGCCCAAGGCTCTGGCCGTCCAGGTGTTGCTCCGGTCGCAAGGGCAGCCCCGACCAATCGAGCAGCGTGGGATACAGGTCCCCGCTGAACACGGGCGCATCTACACCCGCACGCCGCGCACGCGTGCCCGGCCAACGCACAATCAGCGGCACGCGGATGCCGCCCTCGTAAAGCCAGCCCTTGCCTGCGCGCAGCGGCAGGTTGGCGGTCGGATGCCCTTCCGCCGTACTTAAGCCGCCGTTGTCTGAAGTGAAGATCACCAGCGTGTTTTCCGCAAGGCCCGCCTGCTCAATCGCATCCAGCACCATGCCCACCGCCGCGTCCATGTGTTCCACCATCGCCGCATACACGGGGTGGTCTTGCACCGTGCGCACCCGGCCCGTGCGTTCTTCCGGCCATTCGGGCTCGCGTTCCGACAGCGCCTTGGCCTTCTCCTCATACTTGCGAATCAACTCTTCTGGTGCCTGCAAGGGTATATGCGGAGACGTGAACCCGATGTGGATATAGAAGTTCTGAGCCTTGTGGGATTCAATGAACGTGGCGGCGCTCTCTGCCAGCAGCATCGGCTCATGCTTGCCCGGCGTGCCGGGGATGTTTACGTCGAAGCCCTGTTGCTCCGGCAGGTAGCCCTCGCCCCCCAGATGCCACTTGCCCGCGTAGAAGGTGGCATAGCCCGCCTCGCGCAGTGCCTCCGCCGGGGTCACTTCTTCCAGCGGCAGCTTGTTCTCATACGGCGCGGGCAACAGCGGTTTGTTTGCGGTCCAGTGCTTGGCCACGCCATCGGGCTGCGGCCCGCCGAAATAATCCGTGGTGGCCAGCCGCGCGGGATACTTGCCCGTCATCAGGCTGGCGCGCGTGGGGCTGCACACTGGGCACGCTGAATACGCCTGCTTGAACCGCGCCCCCTCCGCGGCAAGCCGGTCAAGGCGCGGCGTCTCGTAGAAGCTGCTTCCTTGGCACCCTAGGTCGCGCCAGCCCAGGTCGTCTGCCACCATCACCACCACATTGCGCGGCGCGGCAGCTTCCGCATGCGCCGCAACTGCCCCAAGCAAAACACAAAGGCCGGAAGCCCAACATAGTGTGAAAGACTTCCGGCCTGTATCCATCGTTATTTACTCCGCTGGCTGTTGCGCCGCCGCCAGCCCCGCAGGCACAGAAACCTGCGCGGCGGCGTTGAAAGCGCTGTCTTCAAATATCTTGATGTCGCGCCACTTTTCACTGACGAATCGCCGCAGCAGCACGATGCTCAGACCTATGATATAAATGGATGCACCCACCCAAGCCCAGAAGGGACCGCCGGGATAGACCAAGGCAAGGAAAGTGGCCAGCGGAAGGAACACGCAGTAGGCCCCAACGATGGTCGCCCACATCACCCAGCGCGTATCGCCCGCGCCGCGAAGCGCGCCCATCGAAACGATGTTCGCGCTGTCGCTCAATTGGAAGACCGCCGCCATAACCAGCAGTTGCCAGCCCAGCAACACCACCGCAGGATCATCATTGAAGATGCGGATAATCGGCACGCCGAAAATGGCGAACACTACTCCCATCACGGACATGTAGATGGCGGCGATCTTCAGCGCGGTAAACGTGCGGGCCTTGGCGCGGGCTATGTCGCCCCGCCCTATCCATTGACCAACGATGGGCGCAATCGCCTGATTCAGCGCAATCGCTGGAACGAAAGATACGTGCATGATGCTGAGCGCGGCGTTGTTTGCGGCAAGTGCATTGTCGCCAAAGCGACCCACAATGAAGCTGATGAAGATACCCCAAGTCGCCACGTCAAGCATCATGCATACGCCCGCAGGCGCGCCGATCTTCAACAGTTCCCAGAAACGCCGAATCTCCAACCGCCACGTGTTCCGGGTGCGGTAGACCTCATCCTCGCCCCGGCGCATAT
>JBIKMR010000430.1:0-4048 GCA_044359155.1 Candidatus Hydrogenedentales bacterium
CTCCAGAGCTTGCCCTCCGCGCCCCAGTACCGCGTACCCTTCTTCAGGTCGCGCTCCACCAGTTCGGTGAGCCACTTCGCCGGCACGATGCGCGTCGCGCTGATCTCGAACCAGTGCGAGTTCATCAACATCGCCAGCCACTTCGTAATCTCGGCCCAGGTCACGCTTCTGAGCTGCGCCTCTGAGTTCGCTGAGACGATCACGCTCGCGCCAATCCGCGTGGAGAGCATCCAGAGCACCAGCCAACTAACCAGCGCCGACTTACCAATCCCCCGCCCCGAGGCCACCGCCAGGCGGAATACCTCGTACATATCCCGCGTGCCGTTTGCCTCGATGTGAGCCTTTATCTTCCGCAGTATTTCCCGCTGCCACTTTCGCGGCCCGCTGCGCTTTTCCAGCGGCGTGCCCTTTTCGCCCCAGGGGAACACAAACATCACAAACGCTTCGGGGTCGTCGCGGAGCTTCGCGCTCCACAGGCGACTCATCAGCGCCTGTTCTTCCTGCGGGGTGTATTTCGTGGTCTGCATGTCAATTGTCTGTATTGTACGCTTTCCATTCACCGTTTCCTTTTGCGTACAACAAAGTATATACCGATGCGCAATAAACTAATATTTTCTGAACATCTGGCATTATTACCTCAGCAATTCGTATTGCGCCGCCCATATCTGGTATGTTGTATTGTGGCAAATTAAGGCGTAATGACTTGTTGCCAATATATTCCCAAGACCTCCAGCAGCACTGAAGATCATCGCTTCTTGCGTGCGGTTTCATTTTTCACTCCTTTATGGTCTGCATTTATATCGTCAACGGCTCATATCGGCGCGTATCGGCTCATACCGGGCCCATTTCCGCCAGTGCCTGCGGCGCCAGCCGGGGCCGTATTACCACCGCGTCCTCTATCGCCTCCGCAGCACGCACGCGCTTCTCGGCCATTTCCAGCGCAGCGGTAATCGATATCTGCATCGAGCCCTCAACCTCCACGCGCTGCGTGGCAACCCACGAATGCCTGTGCCTCAGAAACTCCAGCGCCGCCTTCGAATCCCCGTTCGCTGCCGCCTCGTACAGCGTGCGCGACATCGTCATCTCACTATCAGCACGGCCCTTCATCTCCGCCAATTCCGCAATCGGGTCCATCAGCTTCAGCCGAGCCAACTCCACCGGCAGCATACCCGCAGCCAGCGCCAGCGCATCGCCACGCAATCCCAGCTTCGCATTCTCGTAAATGCGCTCCAGGGCGTCAGGCGTGGCCTTTAGCTCTCTGGCGGTGACGGGTAGGTCGCGGAACATGGCGGCATGATAGCCGAAGTGTGTGCAAAAAAAAATGGCTGTGGGGGGTCCGTACCATTTCACTCCAGGCCAAGGCCCTACCCGGGGCATCAATCCTGCGCACACTCATCATCCACCCCCCGATAATCAGCACGCTAACGATCCCGACGCTGATGGTCAGCACGCACTGATCATGCTGCAGCGCAGCACCGGGCCGGCAGGGTGCGCCGGGAGGCTGGACGCGGTCGCATGCAAGTCCTCGCCGACCTGCGATGCCCATGGGTATTTGTGGTATGCACCCATGTAACGGCGCTTTGCGCCGACTCGAGATGGCCATGGGTATTAGGGGGATCTGGCATACCCCTCGCCCAATACCCCTCGATACCCCTCGATACCCCTCGATACCCCTCCCTTTTTATTTAGCTCAACCACCACGCCCTTTGCTAACTTATCTTCTATTCTGAGGGGTATTAGTGGTATTCAGAGGAGCGCATGGGTCTGCCGCAGGGGTACACACAGTACCACGCAGGGGTCACCATAGAAGAGCCCCGAAGGGTATACGCGGGTTAGGGTAAGTCCCAATGTTCCCTGACTGCTGCTGTAAGTTTCGCGTCAGGAAGTCCGCCGATGATGCGTGCGTGGCGCCGATGTCCGGTGCCGATAACCTGGAGAGAGAGATGACGAAGACTCAGCAGCGCGACGCGAGGATGGCCCGCCTGGCATGCCTGCAGCGCATGCCCGACATGGCTGCTCGGATCCTGAGTGCAGCCCACAGGGCGGCCATGCGCCAATCCGACAAGCGCGAGATCGAAGCCTTGGCGCGCGAGCTGGGGATCACCGGCCAGCGCGACTGGGTGATCTGCGGCTGACGAATAACCCCGGGCCTACGGGCCCGGTAATCGAAGGAGAGAGAGATGGCGAAGAACTCGACCGGATTCGTGTTTTACGATGGCCCGAGCGCAATAGACGGCGCGCCGATTATCGGTATAGCCGTGCTGCGCAGCGAGAACAGCAAAACGGGCGATATGGTCCAGACGTATATCCTGCGAGCCGATATGTCCCCGCTCGATGCGATAGCGTCGGGTGACGACGTCAGTATCTGCGGAGACTGCCGTCACCGCGGTGATGACGATTCCCCGCGCACGTGCTATGTCAACGTCGGGCAAAGTGTGCAGTCCGTGTTTGCCGCGTGGGTTCGCGGCAGCTATCCTGCCGTGTCTCCCACGGCCGGCGCGCGCATGCTTGCCGGCCGGGTTGTCCGTATCGGGTCCTATGGTGACCCGGCCGCAATCCCTGCGCGCGCGTGGTTTGCGCTGGTTCGTTTCGCTGCGGGTCGCACTGGGTATACCCACCAGTGGCGCCGCGCGCCTGCGCTGCGGCCGCTGGTAATGGCCAGCGTCGATACCGTGCCGGAGCGCGACGTGGCGCGCGCGCTCGGGTGGCGCACGTTTCGGGTCCGTTCGGCTGATCAGCAGCTGGGCGCGCGCGAGATTGTCTGCCCTGCGTCGCCCGAGGGTGGCGACCGGCGGCAGTGTGTGACCTGCCGCGCCTGCGACGGCGCCGATCGGCCCGGAAAGGCCAGCGTCGCGATTGTGGTTCACGGCAGCATGGCGAAGTATTTTGCTTCGGCATGAACGCAAGGGTTAGCCCGGCGCGCCGGGTTACACCGTGCGTTTTGCACGAAAGGAGATAGCGAGAATGATCCCCCCGAACGACACCCCGATTACGCGTCGCGTAGACGCGGCCGATGGTCTTAGCGTTACGCTCACGCGCACGCTGCTAGGCACCTGGCGCGTAGTGTTTTGCGACACCGATGCCGAGCGCGTAATCGAGTCTCGAGTGTTTTCCACGCGGGAAAACGCCGAATGGTTTGCATCGACGCTAATTCCTGCTTGATAACCTGGAGGATAGACCGATGTTCACTGCCCGATACCCCGGACGCTGCGCCAGCACCGGCGTCCCGATCCGACCCGGTGATACCGTGCGCAGCGTCGCGCGCGGCCGGTATGCGCTCGTGGCGCGCGCCGCAGAGCCTGCCGAACCCGTAGACCCCGATCTGGCGCTGGCCGCGTCGATAGACCCCGAAACGGAGGCCGCCGAACCCGAGGCTGCAGCTGCGGCTGGCCGATACCTGCGCCAGTCGATGGCGCGCGGAGTGTCCGATATCTGGCGCTCGAGCAGCGGGAAGGAATATTACCGAAACCGGCGCGGATTGTGCGAAGACGCGCCGTGCTGCGGCTGCTGTAATGCCTGACGTAAGCCCCACGTAAGCCTAGCCACCGAAACTACACCCGCCCCGAACCGGGGCACACCTGGAGAATGACGATGAAGAACCCTGCGTTTTACGCCCGCGCCCGCACCGGGCGCAAGCTGGCCGGAATCGCCCTGCGGGCTGGTGACGGCTGGGCCTACGATCAGGCCCTGGAATACGCCCGTAGCGGGCACGTGGGCCCGGATCTCGGGCCGTGGATCGACTGGTACTTGGGGCGACAGCCTGACATCCCCGGCATATCCTACGGGGCGCAGATAGAGGCGGACCGCATCATGGCCCGCCGCATGGGAGTCGCGTAATGCACGACACCCCCCTGACCCCCGCCTGCGTGGCGTTCGCAGTCGCATTCGGCCTCGCCCTGGGCGCCTTGGTGGCGCTCGGGTTCTGACGCATCCACCGAGCCCCGCGCGCGGGGTTCTAGGATGCGCCACAGTGGCGCAGACAAAGAGGAAGACGATGAACCGTATTACTGTTGTCCAGCTGCAAGCCGTAATCGACCGCCTGAACCGC
>JBIKMR010000339.1:0-4026 GCA_044359155.1 Candidatus Hydrogenedentales bacterium
GCTTCAGCGCGTGGTACGGTCCACGGACACGATGCTCGGGGGGCGCCTGGCCGGGCGTGTGCGCAAGCAGGTGAAGTCGCTTTAGTCGGCTGCCTGCCCATCCCAGTTTTCCCCGCACAGTGGCCTACGCAAGTCCCTGAAAAGTAGGCCGAGGCCAAGGGGGGGATCTCAAAATTTTCTTTTATAAATGGGCTATCCCATTTCAAAAAGCTACCGATACGTAGGAAATTTTCAACTTCTCGAATATCCAAGCCCATGGATAGGGGTTACGAGGGGATGCGCATACAGCATGGAAATGTAAGAGAAGATGGGGGCGATGCGGGGATTGCTGCGAGAATTGACAGTTGTTAGGGAATTCTTGTAGCATACCCGGCGGAATGAAATGGCCTTGTATCCACGAATTCCACCGGCGCCCCCGGATTTCCCCGCCCGGTGCGGGCTGTATTTTCCCAGGGCTTTCAGACAAGACGGAGTGTTGTACCTTGGCCACACGGTCCATTTCGCAGAGCGGGCTCTATGATCCGCGCTTTGAGCACGATGCTTGCGGCATCGGCTTTACCTGCCATATTGACGGGCACCGGACGCACAGCATTGTGCGGCAGGGTTTCCAGATATTGGTTAACCTCACGCACCGTGGCGCTTGCGGCTGCGACCCCGAAACGGGTGATGGCTGCGGCATGATGATTCATCTGCCGCATGAATTGTTCAAAGCCGAGGCGGAAGCCCACGGCTTTGAGCTTCCCGAGCCGGGCGAGTACGGGGTGGGCATGGTATTCCTGCCGCAGGACCGCACCAGCCGGGATTCGTGCATCGAGATATTGAACCGCTCGATAGCGGAGGCTGGGCAAGAACTGCTGGGTTGGCGCGAAGTGCCCCGCAATTCGCAGTCCATCGGCTGGCTGGCGCGCGAAAACGAACCCGTGATCATGCAGGTGTTCATCAAGCGATCGCCCGACCTGACGGATGTGGACGCCTTCGAGCGCAAGCTGTATGTGCTGCGCAAGTCCGCCTCGCACGCGGTGGGCAATTCAGTGAACCCGGACAAGGGCGGCTATTATGTGCCCAGCATGTCAGCGCGCACGATTGTCTACAAGGGCCTCATGCTGCCGGAGGCGATGGACCAGTATTACTTGGACCTGGCCGACCCGCGCACCACCAGCGGCATGGCGCTGGTTCACCAGCGTTACAGCACGAACACGCTGCCCGCGTGGTCGCTGGCGCAGCCATTCCGTTTCCTTGCTCACAACGGCGAGATTAACACGCTGCGCGGCAACCTGAACATGATGGACGGGCGCGAGCATTTGTTCGCATCCGACCTGTTTGGCGACGAGATAGACAGCATCACGCCGATACTTTCGCCGGGTGCTTCAGACTCGGCCAACTTTGACAACGCTTTTGAGTTGCTGGTGCGCGGCGGGCGCAGCGTGGACCATGCCATGGCCATGATGATTCCCGAGCCGTGGAGCGGGCACGAGTCGATGTCGGACGAGAAGAAGGCCTTCTATGAATTCCATGCCTGCAAGATGGAGCCGTGGGACGGACCGGCCTCCATGTGTTTCTCGGACGGCCTGCGCGTGTGCGCGGCGCTGGACCGCAACGGCCTGCGCCCCTCGCGCTATTGGGTGACGGACGAGGGCCAGGTGATCATGGCCTCGGAAGCGGGCGTGCTGGACATTCCGCAGGAGAAGGTGGTGAAGAAGGGGCGGCTCGAGCCGGGCCGCATGTTCGTGGTGGACATGGAACAGGGCCGCATGATTCCTGATGGGGAACTGAAAGAGAGCTTTGCGAAGCGCCGTCCCTACCGGGAATGGCTGAACACGCACCGGCGGAACCTGCCGGTGAAGTTGACGGAAGTGGCCGGGCCTGCCGAGGAAGCGCCGCTACTGGAACGCCAGATGGTGTTTGGTTACACGCGGGAAGACATCGACATTCTGCTCGCCCCAATGGCGGAGGGCGGCAAGGAAGCCGTGGGGTCGATGGGTAATGACGCGGCGCTGGCCGTGCTCTCCCCGCGCCCGCAGTTGCTCTATAACTATTTCAAGCAGTTGTTCGCGCAGGTGACGAATCCACCGATAGACTCGATGCGTGAAGAGATTGTCATGTCGCTCGAGACAGACATCGGACGCGAAGGCAATTTGCTGGGTGAAGACCCGCTGGATGCGCGTCGCCTGCACCTGCAATCGCCGATCCTGACCAATGCCCAGTTGCAGTGGATCAAGGAGCAGGGTGGAGAGGGTTTCGAGCACGCCGTGGTGTCCTGCCTGTTCCCGGCGAAGGATGGCCCAAAGGCTCTCGATGCCGCCATCACGCGCATTTGTCGCGAGGCGGAAGCGGCGGTTGATTCGGGCAAGACAATGATCGTGTTGAGCGATCGTGGCGTGAACCGGGACAAGTGCCCTATCCCCGCGCTGCTCGCGGTGGGCGCGGTACACCAGTATCTGGTACACAGGCACAAGCGCCCGCTGGCGGCCATCATTTCCGAGTCTGGCGAGCCGCGCGAAGTCATGCACTTCTGCCTGCTCACGGGTTACGGCGCGGACGCGGTGAACCCGTATGGTGCCTATGAAACGATTGCCGACATGCTGGCCCGCGAGATGATTGTGGAGAAGGAACCGGGCTACGCGCAGAAGAATTTCCTGAAGGCCGTGAACACCGGCCTGTTGAAGGTGATGTCGAAGATCGGCATATCCACGCAGCACAGCTACCGCTGCGCGCAGATATTCGAGGCGGTGGGGCTAAACACCTCGCTCATCGGTCGAGCCTTCTCGGGCACGCCGTCGCGTGTCGAGGGCATTGGCATGAAGGAAGTGGCCATCGAGAGCCTCATGCGCCATGCCCATGCCTATCCGGAACAGGGCGTGGACAAGCCCCAGCTCGAGATTGGCGGCGCATATCGCTGGCGGCGGCGTGGCGAGTTCCACCAGTGGAACCCCGAGACTGTGGCCAAGCTGCAGTACGCCACCAAGCGAAACAAGTGGGACGCGTATGAGGAGTTCGCCAACGAGGTGAACGATCGCAACCGCACCTTGGCCACACTGCGTGGGCTGTTGAAGTTCAAGGAAGGCACTCCTGTTCCGCTAGAGGAAGTCGAGTCGGCTGCCGAGATCGTGCGCCGGTTTTGCACCGGTGCCATGTCGTATGGATCGATTAGCGCGGAAGCGCACGAGAACCTGGCCATAGCCATGAACCGCATCGGCGGGCGCAGCAACACGGGCGAGGGCGGCGAAGACCCGCTCCGTTTCCAGCGCGACGAGAACGGCGACTTGCGCCGCAGCGCCATCAAGCAGGTGGCGTCGGGTCGGTTTGGCGTGACCAACGAATACCTGGTCAATTCGGACGAGTTGCAGATTAAGATGGCGCAGGGCGCGAAGCCCGGCGAGGGCGGTCAGTTGCCCGGCCACAAGGTGTTCGACAACATCGCCAAGGTGCGCTACTCCACGCCGGGCGTCGAGCTGATATCCCCGCCCCCGCACCATGACATTTATTCCATCGAAGACTTGGCGCAGCTGATTCACGACCTGAAGAACGCCAACGTTCACGCGAACGTGTCGGTTAAGCTGGTGAGCGAAGTGGGCGTGGGCACCATTGCGGCGGGGGTGTCGAAGGGCAAGGCCGACCTCGTTCTAATCAGCGGCCACGATGGCGGCACGGGCGCAAGCCCACTGACTTCCATCAAATATGCCGGCCTGCCATGGGAACTGGGCCTCGCAGAGACGCACCAGGTGCTGGTGGAAAACGACCTGCGCGACCGCATTCGCGTGCAGGTGGATGGCCAGTTCAAGACCGGGCGCGACGTGGTGATTGGTGCGCTGCTGGGTGCAGACGAGTTTGGCTTTGCCACCGCGCCGCTCATTGTCAGCGGCTGCATCATGATGCGCAAGTGCCACTTGAACACCTGCCCCGTGGGCATTGCCACGCAGGACCCCGAGCTGCGCAAGAAGTTCGATGGTAAGCCTGAACACGTGGTGAACTACTTCTTCTTCCTTGCCGATGACGTGCGCCGGATCATGGCGCAGATGGGCTTCC
>JBIKMR010000340.1:0-4023 GCA_044359155.1 Candidatus Hydrogenedentales bacterium
CCCGTGGCGGAGGAGAAGAAATCTCGCAAGGAGCGCAAGGCAGAGCGCGAGGCAGCCAAGCAGCAGGAAGAAGCGCAGCAAGAGGAAGCTCCCGTGGTGGAGGAAGTCGAAGAAGAAGCTGCCCCTGCGGAAGAAGAACCCAAGCGCTCCGCCAATTCCATCATGGGCAATCGCTCGAACGAGGCTGCCGAAGAAGAAGCGCCCGCAGAGGAAGAGGCTGCACCGGCAGAGGAGGCCGCGCCTGCGGTGGAAGAAGCCGAGCCGGTGGACGGCGCGGGAACTGCCGAATAAGGTGGGCTGCCGCACCTTATTGCTTGCAACGCTGCTGACCTTTGCGGGCTTGGCCTATGCCCAGCCTGCGAAGCCCAACGTGTTGCTGCTATCGGTGGACACCCTGCGCGCCGACCGGCTGGGGTGCTATGGCCACGACAAGGCCACCTCCCCCAACATAGACGCCCTCGCCGCGCAAGGCATCCTATTCGAGGATGCGCTTTGCGAGGTGCCGCTGACTGCGCCGTCGATGTCGTCCATGTTGAGCGGTCGCTACCCGCGCGCACTGGGCCTCACCCGCAACGGCGTACAGTTGCCGGATTCCATCCCGCTGGTGACCGAGCGCTTTCGCGACGCGGGCTATGCCACGTTTTGCGTGCAGAGCAACTGGACGCTGAAGGCGGACCTGAGCAGCATTAACCGGGGCTTCGACACTTACGAGGATGATTTCCACAAGGGGCGTTGGGGCGGAGTGCTGTCCGAGCGCCCTGCCGACGAAGTGACGGAGGTGGCCCTGAAGCTGTTGGCGGAGCGCCCGGCGGACAAACCTTTCTTTGCGTGGATTCACTTCACGGACCCGCATGGGCCGTATACCTTCCGCGACAACTACAACCCTTGGGGCAAGCGCCCCTGGCGGCTGGACAGTGCGGAGAAAGTGCGGGTGCAGTACGACTCGGAAGTGAACTACACCGACCACCACGTTGGGCTGGTGCTTGAAGCGTTGCCGCCGGACACCATCGTGGTGTTTGTGGCGGACCATGGCGAGAGCCTTTACGAGCACGGGTATCTGGGGCATGGCCGCCGGGTATACCAGCCGGGTGCACACATTCCGCTGGTGGTGCGTGCGCCGGGGCTTGCGCCGGGTCGCAGCAAGGTGCCGGTGCGGGGGGCAGACATTGGCCCCACGTTGCTTGGATTGGCGGGGCTGCCCGCGCTGGAACTTGCGGATGGCCTGGACATTCTCGCTGCGCCGCCCGCCATGGACCGCGTGCGGGTGGTGGAAGCCTACGGCGGCAAGGCCGTGGGACTGCCCGGTATGCGCGAGGCAATGGCCGCCATGGCGCCCGAGGCGCAGGGCTTGGTGCTCAACGGCTGGAAGCTGGTGGCGGACGAGCAGAAGCTGGAGCTGTATGACCTGGCCGCCGACCCCAAGGAGCAACGCAACGCCTACGCCGCCGAGCGCGCCCGCGCCGAGGACATGAAGGCGAAGCTGGACGAGTGGAACGCGGCCCGCCCGCAGGAAGCCGCCCCGGCACGTGAACTGTCGGGCGATGATGTCGAGGCGTTGCGGGCTCTCGGCTATATCGAGTAGATTAAGGCGCAGCGTTCGACTTCTTCATCGCGGATTCCAAGGAAGCCCCCAACCCTTGTTGCAACCCATTCTGCTTGCTCTGCTTCTGCCGCTTTCGCTGCTCACCCTGCTGCTCGGTTATATGGTGTTCACGCGTCGATCGCAGGCGAACAGCGTAACCTTGCGCGAAGTGCCCACCCAGTCCGCCGCGCCCGCTCCGCCGCGCCCGTGGGTGGAAGAGGCCGAGGTGCAGCGGAACAAGATCATCATCGAAGACATGCTGCAAGGGCTGTCGGGGCGGGTGGACAATTACGCCCGCGATGCACGGCAGTATGGGGAAAGCCTGACCCAGCACAAGGAAGCACTTCAGCAGGCGGGCAACCTGCGCTCGATGCGGGATATTGAGCAGTTGCTGGTGGACGAGGTCGAGGCCATGCGCCGCTCGAACGAGGCGTATCGCCAGCAGTTGGACGTGGCCAACAAGACCATTCAGGAACAGCGGGACCAGCTGGACGCGCTCTCCTTTGAGGCCACCTTTGACTTCCTCACGCAGATTCCCAACCGGCGTTCTTTCGACCGCCGCCTGCACGACGAGATTGAGCGCTACCGCCGGGGCGGGCCGCCCTTCTCCCTCGTCCTCCTCGACATCGACCACTTTAAGCAGGTGAACGACAAGCACGGCCACCAGGCGGGTGACGAGGTGCTGCGTGGGGTGGCTCACCTGCTGGAAGCCCATCGCCGCGCCACGGATTTTGTGGCGCGCTTCGGTGGCGAAGAGTTTGCGCTTTTGTTTCCCTGCACCGGCGAACATGCGGCGGCGCAGGCCATCGACAAGATTCGCGAAGAACTTGCCGCGAGTCCCTTGGCAGCAGGGCGCGTAGTGCTCAACATCACCTTCAGCGGCGGCGTGGCTGAAATGCTGCCCGCAGACAAAGGCACGGCCACACTAATCCAGCGCGCCGACGAGCGCCTCTACCGCGCCAAGAACAATGGCAGAAACCTGGTCGTTTCGCGGTAACGCATAGCCTAACGATTTATGGGTATGGGGCGTCGTTGGTGAAGTAGGACTTTCTTGGCTTGGGTGGCCTGTCGGGTGGGGTGGTGTAGATGACGGTGCATCCGCCGGGCTTGGGGCGGTCGCAGAGGAATTGGAAGGGCGGGATGTTGTAAGGGTTGCGGTTGCGCTTGGTGGGGGTTTCGGTGGCGGTTTCAGGAATGGGACTGATGGGACCGATGGGACCGATGGGACTGATGGGAGAAGAGGGGGAGGTGGCAGGTGCTGCGGGGTTTGGGAGCGCAGCGCTACTGCGCTGCGGCGTACGCAGCGGGGAATCGTGAATGTTGGAGTCGATGCTGCGGGGGCAGGCAGCGCGTAGCGCTGCGCTCCCATTGAGGGCATGTGTAATCGGGGCGGGTGCTGCGTGGTCTGGCAGCGCGGTAGCCACGCCTGAGACGGACAAGCGCTTGCGCTCCCATTCGGCGGCTTGTCGTTCGGAATCTTCCTGGGCCTTTTCCATCTCTGCGATTTCATTTGGAGTGGCGAATCGGATGACGCCTTTCTCTTTCCATTCGCGTTCGAGCTTGTCCGCTGGGTGTTCTCGGGGGCCGGTGGTAGGCTTGGTGGGGTGGTAGAACTCTTCGAGCGGATCGTTGTCGTAGTCGGGAATGGGGTCATCGAAGACTTGCACTGGCACTTGGGTTACTTGCGGCTGGGGTGCTGGTGCCTGGGGCATTTGGGGCGCAGGCTTGGCAGCGGTTTGTTGTTGGCGTTGCTTCTCGGCTTCCAGCGCCTTCTTCATCCATTTTGTCATGGGGGCGGGCGCGGGCTTGGGCAGCAGGTTGGTGAGCGCGGCGCGCAGCTTGCGCAGTTTCTCTTGCTGCTTTTGTAGCAGCTTGAGGTCGGCAGGGGTAATGGTGGGCAGGGGGAGCGATGCGTCGTTGGGGATGGGTTCGATCAGGGTGCGTTCGAGGCGTTCGGTCTGGATGCGGGTGCGCAGGTAGTCTCGCAGCATGTCGAGCACGGGCAGCTCGATCGGGATGTTGGCCTGGGTGAAGGCGTCGATGTAGCGTTTGCGCTCGCGTCGGGCAGCGCGCCATTCGAGTGCGTGCATCCAGTATTCGCGGCGGGGGGCAGGGTGGGGCATGGGGGGATCCATTGTCCGTTGTTCGTGATTCGTTGTTCGAGAAGGCCGTTGGGGCTCTCTGCTTATATGGGCCAGGGCGTTGCAGTGGGGGAGAGTGCAACGTTGTGACGGGGTTAGTGGGAGTGCAGCGCTACCGCGCTGCTGTGTACGCAGCATCGAATCGCAAATCAGGTCGGGTGCTGCGGGGGCTGGCAGCGCAGTAGCGCTGCGCTCCCATGCATGATTCACTAACAACGAAAAGAAAAACCCCGGAACACGAGCGTGCTCCGGGGTTGCTTGGTTCTATGTGCCTTACGGAAGCGGGATCAATTCCACGCG
>JBIKMR010000341.1:0-3998 GCA_044359155.1 Candidatus Hydrogenedentales bacterium
CCCACCAGCGCCAGCATGGCCACAAGCGGCAATCCGAATATGGGCACCGTATCTATCTCAATTGTAAAGGCACTGGGGTTCTCGTAGAGCGCCACGTTACCCGCAACGTCCTCGGCAAGGATTGAGAGCTGCGCCGGGCCTTCGAGGTCGCTCTCGGTCACCGTGTACTCATATGCCAGAGCCGACTTGGAAGATTCCGCAAGGTTGCCGTTGACCGTAACTTCAACATTTTCCAATGCTTCCGATGCCGTGAACCCGATGATCACCGTGTCGCCCGGCTGCGCGGTTTCCGCAGAAAGGGACACATCGCTGATCTCCGGCTGCACCTGATCGATGAGTATGGAGTCGCTTGTGACGCTTGCAGACAGCGGCACATCTGCCAGGCTGCGCACGTCGCTGCCCGTGTTCACTGCAATCGCAATGTCCCCCTGCCCTTCCAGCCCCTGGATGGCAACGTCATAGGCATCGTCGCTCGGGACTATCTCCACCCCGGAATGGGTGACCCCGTTCGCCGTGATGACAAGATCGGACTCGCTGTCAAATCCCTGGATGGGGCGGTCGAAGTAGACATAGAAGAAGACTTCGCTTTCTGCGGTCGGCCCCGGCTGTGCCCTTACGATGCTGGTTACCACAGGGGGAGAGCTGTCCGATATTGCCAACTGGAGGTTTCCGCGTGCCCTCCCGTATCCCGCAACGCGCAACAGGTAGGTATTGCCTCCCAGCATGTTGAAGGAGCCTATTTGCGAAGAGTACCCAGGAAAGGCGCACACCGTAGGGTTGTCCTCATTACACGCAAGGGCAGCGCCGCCGCAGTTGTCGAATATGGAAAGCGTTGTATCGAAGCTGCTGCCGCAAAGTGACACCGACACCTCCTCGTCCGACGCCGGGGTATAGCTGTACCAAACGTCGTTCACGTCATTCTGGCTGCAACCCGAAAGGGCGCTTCCACTGGAGGCGAATGTCGTACCCTGCACCTGTATGTCTTTGTCTATCGCGATAGCGTTGGCGCAATCATCGTTATCCGGAATGGCACATTCGCTGAGTCGCAAGGTATAGTCGCCGCGCTGTTCGAGAAATCCGGCAAGGCGTATCAGGTAGGTCTGCCCCCCCGTCAAATCCACGCAACGGGCAATCGAGTCAACACCACATTCGGGCGAGTCGTCGTTGCACGCCACAACTGCGCCTCCGCAGCTATCGAGGATGGCAATCGAAGTGTCGAAGTCGCTGCCGCAAAGGGAGAACGTGACGAACTTGTCCGAACCCGGCGTGAAGGAGTACCAGACGTCATATAGGTCATCCACTGAACAGCCAGAGGTGTCCGCACCCGTGGCGTCCGCCGTGCTCCCCTGCGTCTCGCTTTCGTCCAGCACCTCGATGGCATTGATACAGTCATCGTTTACAGGCTGGGCTGATGCTGTCAGGCCCACCATTCCCGCGAGCATCAACACGCTCGTAGCGGTTATTCTCTGGATCATCACTTGGACTCCTTCCCCGTGGGCCCGTTGTATTTCCTGCCCGGCTTCTGGATACTGCCTTCAACCCCACCGGCATGGGGCCGGTAGCTTTTGTCCTAATTATTGGATTCTAAATCACTTGATTTAATTAAGTCAAGCGACTTATAATTTCACCCATGAGAACAGCCTTGATCGAGAATATTGAGAAAAGCGAAGGGCGTACAAATGTCCATGGGGATGAGACACGCCGGGCCATCGTGCTGGCTGCCATTCGGGTGATTGCGGAAAATGGCGTGGCGGGCGCATCGCTGCGCGCCATCAATGTGGCAGCAGGAAGCAAGAATTCCTCCGCCGCGCACTATCACTTTGGAACCAAGCTGGCCATGATTGAGGCGGCACTGGCATTGGTGTGGAGCGAAGTAGCGCCGGGGCAGCAGCTTGGGCTGGATGCTCTGGAAGCGCAAGTGGCTGAAGGAAAATCACTTACCGCAAGGGCCGTGCTTGAGGCCGTTTACGAACCCTACTTTGCCTTGCTCGAACGACCAGAATTCGGCCTGACCACGGCCAAGTTCGTATCGAGGCTGCTTGTGGAATCTGATGCAGACATTCAGGCCCTGCTGAACCAGACCGTGGCAACCCAGATGCTGCGCGTCCTGATGCTTGTAAGCCAAGCGTTGCCAGAAATCCCCGCAGAGGTGCTGGCCACGCGGCTCTTCATCACCGTCACCAATGTCATCCACGGCAGCGGCGACCTTGCCGCCCTCGGCAATTCCCCCTTGGGCGACCTATACGGTGGGAACACCCAAATATTCGCCCGGCATTTATTCGACTATCTGGCCGGTGCGGTGAGTGCACCAACGGTTGGCACTAGTTGAGATACCCCAGCGATTCCAGTTGCTCTTGCGTCTCCCCGCCTGCGGCGGCGGGTGCCGGGGCACTGGGTTCTACTGCCCCCTGCTCACACTTGGCGGCATAGGCCCCATCGATCAGGTTCAGCAATTCCGTCTCGATGCCCGCCAGCGTGGTATCCCCCGCGCGGTTGGTCTGTTCGGTGGGGTCAGTGCTCAGGTCAAACAACGACACCGGCGCCAAGCCGCGCTTGTTGCCCTCGTTCGCCTTGATCACCTTGCCGCCCGTTGCGTTGCTAACCGACTGGAGCACGATGCCCTCGAAGTTATTCTCCGCGTAGCTATACCCAATTGACTGATTGATAGCCGTGCCGTTCGTGTCGAATAGCGGCTGGCCCTGCATCATGCTGCCCTTGGCCAGTCCCGCTGCCTGCAAGATGGTGGGGGCCAGGTCAAGGTTGCGGGCAATGAATACATTGCCGGTTCCCGCGTTCACGTTGCCCGGCAACTTCACCATCATGGGCACGTGTATCTGCTCGTTGTATAGCGTCTGCCCATGCCACCAGCCGCCGTGTTCGCAGAATTCCTCGCCGTGGTCCGCCGTGAGGACGATAAGCGAATTGTCGTACAGCCTGCGTTCTTTCAACCCTGCAATGAATCGCCCAAGGTGGATATCCAAATGTTCAATCTCGCGAATGTACGCCTTGTGCATCGGCTCGCGGAATTTCTCGGGGTCCATCTTGTCACCCATCATGTTGCGCGCCCAGCCACCGTTTGGCGAATCTGGGTCCATGAAGGGATCGTGCGGGTCCATGTAGTGCGTGAACAGGAAGAGCGGGTTCCCCTTGGGCACGCGCCCGCTGTCCAGCCAGCCCAGCGCCGTATCCGTCACCACCTCGGCGGGCTGGTAATACTCCGTCACGATGATCTTCGGCTTCAGCGCGTGGACCGGGATCGTGGTGTTGGGCAACTCGAAGCGCTGATGGAAAAGCGTAATCCCCTTGGGCGTGGCCAGGAAATTGGGAATCTTGCTGATGAATACGCTGCGCACCTTGCGCAGTACCTGATACATGGAAAGATCAAAGACAGACCGCGTACCGCCGAAAAGGTACGACGGCTTGAGGTCCACGTACTCCACGAACCCCTGATCGTAGTTGAAGGCGCTCATGATGTTGGGGTTGTTCGAGTAGCCCTGCGTGTAATACCCGCCCGCCTGCATCAGCTCGGCCACGGTCTCCACCCCATCGGGCAGCGACGATGCCTTGCCCGTGGCCGTGTGGCATTCGGGATACAGCCCCGAGAAGATCGTGCCAAAGGAAGCCTTGGTCCACGAGGCCTGCGAATAGGCGTTGCGGAAGGTGACCGCGTCCCGCGAGAGCGCGTCGAAGTTCGGCGTGGTGGTGGGCGCTTCGGGGTTGAAGGCCTTCAGGTGATCCGCCCGCAGCGTGTCGATGGCGATAAGAAACACGTTGGGCCCGGTGGCCGGTTGCGCGGCAGGCGTAAACGAAGGTTCGGGGAGCACGGGTTGGAGACGCTCTGCTGCCAGGTATCCCCCGCCCACCAACCCGGAAAATGCCGCGCAGCCCAGCGCCATCATCACGTATCCATTGCGCCCGCTCAGGCGGCCTGCAATCACCGTCAGGAAATACAGCAACGCCATGCCCGCCATGCCCACGCCCAGCGCGAACAAGCCCAC
>JBIKMR010000342.1:0-3996 GCA_044359155.1 Candidatus Hydrogenedentales bacterium
TGCCTGCGCGGTCGCTCACAAACGCGATGCGCGATCCATCGGGCGAAAACGCGGGCGAGGTGTCCCCGTCTCGGTTCTTGGTCAAGCGCACGGGGTTGCCGCCCGTGGCGCTCTTCGTGTAAATCTCGGTGTTGCCGTCCTTCGACAGCGTCATCGCCAACTTCGATCCATCGGGCGACCATGCGGGCGACAGGTTCGCGCCGACTTCTTTCGATATCAGCGTCGATTTGCCCGAGGGCCGGTCGAACACATAGAGGAAGGGATAGCTGTCCTTAAAGGAAAGGTAGGCAATCTTGTTGCCATCGGGCGACAGCTTCGGCTTGATGGACACGGAACCGTGCTGCGTGATCTGGCGGGCGTTCGCGCCGTCATAGTCCGACACGTAGATTTCTTTCTTGCCCGGCTCGCCCACGCTGTATGCAATCTCGGAAGTACCGGAGCCCGGCTCTGCCTCGATGTAGCGGATGATCTCCTCGGAGAAGCGGTGCGCCGCCAACCGCTGGTACTGGCGCGGCACGCGGAGTTCCTGCCCGAATACCTGGTCCTTGGACACCAAGTCGAACAAGCGCAACTGCGCCACGATGTTCGCGCCTTCCGCCGTCACCACGCCATACACCAAATGCTGGGCCTTCGACGCCGTCCACGAGTTCAGGTCCAGGCTGGCCACGTCGGTCGTGGTGCCGGTAAACGTCTGCGGGTATTCAATGGTCGGCAGTATCTTGAAGAGGTCCGTGAACTCCAGGTCATACGCCACCACTTCCGCCATCTCCTTCGCCGCCGCCTGAAGCGCGGGGTCCGATGCGGCAAAGGGCGGCACGGCAATGGTCACGCGGGAATCGGTGCCGCTGCCGCTGGTGATGGATATCGCTTCCTGTGCGGAGGCAACGCTCACGGTTACCAAGCACAGCAATCCAAAGGCGGCGCGCTTTACAAAGTTCGACATGTCTCTCTCCAAGTTAAGTTGCCTTGGGCAACGGGCTCGTCGTTATTCGTTCCGCAGTTTATTGCGGGGTGACTTTGAAATTATATTCCACATACACGGTTGGTTTCGTGTAGCTGTCTGGCAACGGGGGAAACTTTACCACCTCGAGCGCCTGAAGCGCAGACTCCGTTATCGAGGGGTTGTCCGACTCCATAACAATCTCCACCGTACCAACGATGGTTCCACTTCTGTCCACGCTGAATCCCAGCGTGCAAGGCTGCGACGAAATGCTCACGCCGGAAGGCAAGCGCCACACGCGGTCCACCATCGACTTCACACGCGAAGGCCACAGCCCAAGCGCCGTCATGTCGCCCGGCTGAATGGTAACAGGGCCTTCAATGCCATTCGGGTTGGTGGTGTCCGAAAACTCCATCACCTCTCCCAACAGCAACTCCTCGTTCTCTTCCGTCTTCTTCGCACCGGGAGTCGGCTTAATAGCCTGCTTATCTTTTTCCTTCGCCGCTGCGTCCGTCTTCTTCGGAGGCGCGGGCTTCTCCGGTTCCGTTTCTTCTTCCTTCTCCGGCTCCTTCTTCTCCTCCTCCTCCTTGGGTTCTTCCTTCTTCTTAGGTTCTTCTTTCTTTTTTGGCTCTTCTTTTTTCGGTTCCGGCTTGGGCTTCGGCTCTTCCTTCTTAGGCTCCTCCTTCTTCTTCTCCTCCTCCTTTGGCTTGGGCTCCTCTTTCTTCGGTTCTTCTTTCTTGGGCTCCGGTTTGGGAGGGTCAGGTTTAGGAGGATCAGGCTTGGGCGGCTCCGGCTTCGGTTCTTCCTTCTTCGGGGGTTCCGGCTTCTTCTCCGACCCCTGCTGCGGGGCGGGTGCCGCCACAGACGTGGGCTTGCTCGGGTCTTTCACCTCACCCGGCACAATCATAATCCCCACCTGCAACACCTCGGGCCGGGCCGGGCGATACGAGATATACGCCGTTATCGCCACTGCCAGCGCAAGATGGATCAGCAACGCGACAATGATCGCGTTTCGCAGTCCGCCCGGCTTTTGCAGGGCGCGGTAATATTCTTCCACGTGGTTGCGCATGGGTACCTTAGGTTCAGGCCCGTTCAAGGGCCGCCCTTTCAACGGGCGACACACTGGGGCATGGATAGCTCGACCGCCCCTGAAGTTCCCGCAAGTGTAGCAATTCCACCAATTTCGACGCCACCGGCGCCCAACAGGGTTGACCCGGCACGCCGAATGCCGCTAGGGTAACGGACTGGTTTGACTCCCTATTTCTTCAATTTCCGGAGCAGTATCCATGGAAGACAACAAGCCCCTGATCATCGGGGTGGTCATATTGCTGGCCGTATTTCTTGCGTTCCCCATGCTGGGCAAGCTGAAGGGCGCGCCTGCCCCGCCCGCTCCCGGCAGCCCCGCCGCAGCAGCAGCCGCCGCTGCCGCCGCCGCACCCAACCTCACGGCGGCAGAAATCGCCGGCTCCGTATGGAAAGGCCACACCAGCCGGGGCACCATGATTGTCGAGTTCCACGCCGACGGCAGCTTCGTCGCCACGCCCGACGGCATGTTGGCCCAGCAGATGCTCCAACAACTCGCAGGCGTAAGCCAGATTGTCGGCGGCTGGACGCTGAACGGAACCAGCCTTGCCCTGAGCGCCACTGTCGCGGGAAACCCCATGAACCTAAGCGCCCAGGTACAGGGTCGCACCATCAGCATCGATGGCAACCAGGCCGAACGCGTCAACTAGCTTATGGAATTCCCCGCAAATATCGATCAACCCGCCCCCCACCGGACCGCTGGCGGCGTGGTGTTCAATGCTGCAGGCCAGGTGCTGGTGCTGGTGCGCGACATCGTGCGCGAGGGCGCGCTCCGCCACGAGGTGCGCCTGCCCAAGGGACACATTGACCCCGGCGAAACTACCGAGCAGGCGGCTGTGCGCGAGGTCTGCGAAGAGAGCGGCTATTGCGGGGTCACCGTCCTGGCAGACCTGGGGCACATGCGCAGCGACTATGTCTTCGAAGGCAAGCAACGCGTGCGCGACGAGCATTACTACCTGATGCTGACCGATGTCACACACCAGCCGCCCGCCCCCATGAGCGCGGAAGAGGCGCTCTTCTGCGCCGCATGGCTGCACCCGGCTACCGCGCCCGAACAACTTACTTATCCCAGCGAACAGGAATTCACCCGGCGGGGCATTGCAGCCTGGGCCGAACACAATGCAAAGGCGACGCTTTGATGCACGACCAGTTTGAAGGCACCAGCAAGTATTACCTCGACCCCGAGTTGAAGAGCATCGTCAACATTGCCTTGGCGATGGAGAAGCCCCTGCTGCTTACCGGCGAGGCAGGCACCGGCAAAACCCAGCTGGCCATGCAGGCCGCCGAGTCGCTGGGCATGGACATTGAAATCCTGCGCTGTAAGAGCACCATCAAGGGAGAGGAAGCCTGCTACACGCAGGACACCGTGCTGCGCCTGAACGACGCCCGCTTCGGCAGCGGCGACACGGGCCGCAAGGTGGACCACTTCTTTGACTACGTGGTCTGGGGCCCCATTGGCCGGGCCTTCCGCGCGGACAAGAAGGTGGTGCTATTGCTCGACGAGATCGACAAGACCGAGTCCGACGTGCAGGACAACCTGCTCGACATCCTTGAAGACACCTCCTTCACCATCCGCGAAGTTAACGAGACCATCAAAGCCCGCATCACCCCCGTCATCTTCATCACGTCTAACGCCAAGCGCGAACTCTCCGACCCCTTCCTGCGCCGCTGCTACTGCCACCACATCGCCTTCCCCAGCCCCGAAGACATGCGCAAGATTGTGGACCTGCATTACCCCAACACCAGCCCCAAGCTGATTGAGGCTGCCCTCGCCATCTTCTACGAACTCCGCGAGCGCGGCTTCGAAAAGCCCCCCGCCACCAGCGAACTGCTCAACTGGATCGGCGCGCTCGAACTGCGTGGTGAAATCCCCGACCCGCAGGTGCCGCCCCTCACCGGCATCCTGCTCAAGCGCTCGGGAGACATCCTCGCCCACCGCAAAGGCAAACCCCGCCCCGGGCGGTATTAAACCG
>JBIKMR010000095.1:0-13970 GCA_044359155.1 Candidatus Hydrogenedentales bacterium
GCATCTCATTTATCGGGAGGGAATTTCCATGTGTGTTCGGTCTTTCATCTGTTCCATTGCCCTTGGCCTATTGGCCACTCAAGCCGCCTTCGCCGCGTCCACCACCGACCCAGTGCCACGTGAGCAGGAGGGCTGGGTGAAGCGTCATGAGAGCATGAACGAGCGCGTGAAGCAGGGGAACGTGGACCTGCTGATGATTGGCGACTCGATTACCCATGGGTGGGAAGTGCCGGGCAAGGAAACGTGGGCGGAGCTCTATGAGAAGCGCAACGCCGTGAACCTTGGCATCAGCGGTGACCGCACCGAGCATGTGCTGTGGCGCTTGCAGAATGGCAACATCGATGGCATCACTCCGAAGGCGGCGGTCATCATGATCGGCACCAACAACCTTTCGGACAATACCGCCCCGGAAATTGCCGACGGCGTGGGGGCCATTGTGAAGCTGCTGCGCGAGAAGCAGCCGCAGATGAAGATTCTACTGCTGGCCGTGTTCCCGCGTGACGAGAAGCCGGGCACCGACAACCGCAAGGAAATTGGTCAGCTGAACAAGCTGCTGCGCAAGAACGCGGACGGCAAGATGGTCACCTTCCTGAACATCAACAAGGCCTTCCTCGACAAGGACGGCGTGTTGAGCAAGAAAATCATGCCGGACGCGCTGCACCCGAACCAGGAAGGCTACAAGCTGTGGGGCGCCGCGATGGAACCCAAGCTGCGTGAAGTGCTGGGCGAGACCGATGGCGCGAAGGCGCTCTTCAACGGTGTCAGCCTGAACGGCTGGGAACAGGTGGGTGGCGACAAGTCCTGCTGGTTCACTGCCCCCGGCCTGCTCTACACCGACGGTGTCGAGGGCGGCGGCTGGCTGTCCACCAAGAAGGAATACGGCGACTTCGAGCTGAGCCTCGAATACCTCACTCCCAAGGGCGGCAACAGCGGCGTGTTCATCCGCGCCCCGCGCGAGGGCAACCCCGCCTTCGAGGGTTCCGAGATCCAGGTGCTGGATGACGCCGACGAGCAATACAAGGACCTTCAGCCCTACCAGTACACGGGCAGCGTGTATTCCACCTGCGCGCCGAGCAAGCGCGTGACCAAGCCTGCGGGTGAATGGCAGAGCATGAAGATTCGCTGTGAGGGCCCGCGCGTGCAGGTGTGGGTGAATGGCGAGCAGGTGGTGGATTGCAACCAGGACGAGGCCGCCAAGGACGAGGCCAAGCTGAAGGAGCACCCCGGCCTGAAGCGCTACAAGGGCTACATCGGTTTACAGAACCACAGCTCGCGGCTGGACTACCGGAACGTGTTCATCAAGGAGTTGTAGGAGGTTCTAACAATACCTGCTCTATTCAGTGGCGCCGGGCATCTCGCCCGGCGCTACTTTTTTTTGGAAATTCTTAAACCTTCACCCCACAAGCACCCCGGGGTTCATTACCCCGATGGGGTCCAGCGCTTGCTTGCCTGCGCTGTAGAACTTTTCAAAGACATCGGGGCGTTGCTGGTCGTACCAGGGGCGGTGGTCTCGGCCCACGGCATGGTGGTGGGTGATGGTGCCGCCGCTCTTTATGAGCGCCTCGCTTACGGCGGCCTTTACGGTGTCCCACTGCTGCACCATCTGCCCCGGCTTGCCGGGTGCAAGGATGGTGAAGTAGGGCGCGGGGCCGTCGGGATACACATGCGTGAAGCGGCAGGTGAGGCGTCCGCCGCCACAAGTTTCATCGAGCGCCTTGCGGCCTGCTTCCATCACGTTGCCGTGGAACTGCTCGAACTGGTCCCACGTGATGGCGGTCTCGAAGGTCTCGGCTATCACGCCGAGCAGTATCAGCACATCGCGCAGGTAGGGGGCGCGCAGGAAGCTGTCTCGCCAGCCCCCGGCTGCGCCATCGCGCGCGCCGTCACCGCCGCCACTTATCTTGATGGCACTGTCTGGCACGTCGCCCCCCGCATCGCGGCAAAGTTCCACCGCCCGCGCCACCCACGCGTCGAGCGGGTGGTCCGCCGATTCAAAGCCCAGCACCAGCAGCGCCGTATCGCCATCGCCCACGCCGTTGAGCATTGCCTCGGTGGCGTCTATCAGGCGGCAGTTCGCGGGGTAGAGTCCCGATTGCGCCAGCATCCGGGCGGCCTCGGCCCCACGCAGGAATCCCCGCGCGCCGCTGAATTTCACGGTGGCCTGCGCGCGAAACACGGGGCGTGCTTGCACGCGCATCCACGCCTCGGTAATTACGCCGAGCGTGCCTTCTGATCCCAACACGGCGCGGTCGGGGCTGGGGCCTGCGCCCGAGCCGGGGAGCCGCCGCGATTGCATCACGCCGCCCGGCGTGACCATGCGGGTGGACTCGACCATGTCGTCGATGTGCGTATACAGCGTGGCGAAGTGCCCGCCTGCGCGCGTGGCTATCCAGCCGCCCAGGGTGGAGAGCGCGAAGGACTGCGGAAAGTGGCGCAGCGTGAGGCCGTGGGGTTTCAGCTGCGCTTCCAGGTCGGGCCCCAGCGTGCCCCCGAGAATCCGCGCGGCGCGGCTGGTTACGTCCACCTCGACCACGCCGGTCAGGTGGCGCAGGTCCATCGACACCGTGCCCGCATACTGGTCTCGCACGCGCCCAATCTCTATGCCGCCCACCACGCTGGTGCCACCGCCAAAGGGAGCCACCGCCACGCGCTTGTCCGTGCACCAATCGAGCAGAGCGGCCACGTCCGCCTCGTTGCCCGGCAGCGCCACCCAGTCGGGAGCGGGGGAGAAGTCGCGCGATATACCCCGCACAATGTCGCGCGTGGACTTGCCATAGGTATGCGCCGCGCGCTCCCACGGGTCTGCGGTGAACAGGTGCGCCAGGGTATCCGGCGGCGACACGCGCGGCGCGGGCAGCGCCACGTCTTCAATGCGCGGCTCGGCGGTGTCCACCGGGGTGAAGCCCGGCAGGTAGAACTGCGCCATCGCCGCCATCGCCTCGCGCTGGTCCGGCGTAATCACTTCGTCCTCGTAGCCCCATCCCCAGAACTTGCGCCGACGTGCCATGTGGATTGCCCTCCCCCGCCAAGATACCATGTTGGGATACATACAGCATCCCGGAAGAAACCCATGCCCCTGTCCGATTCCCAACTGCACCTGCTGGCACCGCTGTTCGAGGTGCTGCCTCTGGATGTCGCCATGCCTGAGTTGCTGCCGAAGCGGGCAGCATCTGCCCAAGCCGTGGGCGTGGTGAAGCAACTGCTTGCCAGCGAGCCGCTGCGCAACAACACGGAAGCGCAGTCTGCCCTGTGGCTCTATGTGGACGCGCTCGACCAAAGCCACACCATCAGCCAAGACCTGCACACCCCAACGGGCAGTTGGCTACATGGCATCATGCATCGGCGCGAGGGAGATTTCTGGAACAGCCATTACTGGATGCGGCAGGCGCGCAAACACCCTGCGTGGGCAGACATCCCCGGTTACGATCCCGACGACTTCATCGACGCGGTGTCTGCCACCAACGGCGCCAGCCCACCTGAGCTTCTTGCCCTGCAACGCGCCGAATGGGTTGGCCTGATGGCCCATAGCCTTGCATAAAGAAGCCCCCGCAAGCGTTCGCTCGCGGGGGCGTTTACATACGTTTGTTATCCCATCCGTCTCATCCGTCCCATTCCCTACTCATCGCCCCAAAGCGCCTGAATCATGGCGAGTCCCTTGCGGGCGATGTGTTCCTCGCTTGGGGCCATCTTGCGCCAGATGCAGGTGGCGGCGGCCAGTTCGGGCAGGCGGCTGCCGAAGGCCTCGATGGTCAGCCAGCCGTCGTAGCCGATTTCCTTGAGCGCATCGAAGGTGCCCGCGTAGTCGATGTGGTCCTCGCCGGGGGTGGAACGATCGTTCGCGCTGATGTGCACAAAGTTGATGCGCTTGCCGCCGGTTTGAATCGCCGTGCGCAGGCTCTTCTCCTCGATGTTCGCGTGGAAGGTGTCGTACATGTGGCCCACGGAAGGATGGCCCACCGCGTCCGTCAGGGCAGACGCCTGCTCTTGCGTGTTGAGGAAGTACGTCTCAAAGCGGTTCAGCGCCTCCACGCCAAAGGCCAGGTTGTGCTGTTCGGCAAAGGGCCCCAATTCCTGATACGCCTCAACGTAGCGCTTGCACTCGTCTTCGCTCGGGCCGCCGCCGGTCTTCTTGCCGAGGGGGGTGTACATCGGGCCGTTCAACAGCTCGATGCCCATCGCCGCGCCCGCCTCCACGCAGCCCTTGAGGAAATCAATCCCCGCGCGGCGCAGCGCCGGGTCGTCGCTGATCAGGTCCTTGCCCTCGGGCAGCACCGATACCGCCGTGCGCCCCAACCCCAGCTCCGTCAGCTTGCCGCCCAGCTTGTTCCAGTCCGAAGCGTCCGGGCTGAACATCGGCACCTCGACCCCGTCGAAGCCCCATGCCTTGATATCATCGAGCAGCTTGTAGTGCTCCTCCGTCACCGTCGCCGTCCACAACAACAGGTTCATGCCAACCTTCATCGAATCATCCTCCCGCAGGCGCTATGCCCGCAATGCACCAGATTGTGGGCACGCGTGCCGTGGGAGTCAAATGCACATGAACACGCTCGTTGCTACGGCACCTTCACCGGCAGTATCACTTCGTTACGGCGCAGCAACGGTAGAGTCCACGGCGGGTCGTAGCGGGCGTAGGTGGGATTGCCCACCACCTCGACGCCGTCGCGCTTCAGGCAGGCGCGGAGGAGTTCCTCGTGTTCATGCATCAACTCCATGCCACCACCACCGGAGAAGGTAATTGCTGCCGCCTTGTAGGCGGGGCGCGCTTCCAGAATCACGTTTGAGTTCTTTGGCGTGGGCAGGGTTTCCAACGTGTACTTGCTGGGCATGGTAAATGCCACCCAGTTGCCTGCCGCCGCGTTGGCTTCCATGGTCACCGGTGTGGTCATCTCAATCTTCTCGTTGCCCGGTTCCGTAGCCGGGGGCGGGGGAGGCGGCGTATTCGCCTCCATCGTCACCGGGGTGGTCATGGCGATATTCTCTTCGCCACCCTCTGGGGCTTTCGTCGTGTTGTCCCCAAAAATATAGCCTGCCAAGGGACCGAAGCCCCGGTTCATGGCTTCATTCGCCGGGCCATCCATCAACACCTTCGCCAAGATCGCGGGCTTGTACTCCCGTAATTCATAGCCATCTTTCTTCGCAGTCACGGCATAGGCCGCCTGCTCAACTTCCGCCCGCGCAGTCTGCGTTTTAAATCCTGCTGCTGCCAGCGCCATCACGAATGCCAACCCTCCGAACACCAATAAAAAGGTCCACATCTGCTTCTTTGCGTGTCGTTTCACCTTTAGACTCCTTGATCAAGCTCTGGCCGAGGAACAGTCCGTCGCGGCCCGGCCATTCCCTTAAGCCTTTGAAACAACAAACGCCGCAACGGTATTACCAAGGTAAACCATTGCGGCGTATGAAGTTGAATGGTACCCGAGGACAGGATCGAACTGTCGACCTCTAGATCCACAATCTAGCGCTCTAACCAACTGAGCTACCCGGGCATGATTCGCCAGCGCAAAGGTCTGCACCGGAATCGCCGTTATTATAAGGAGTCATGCGCACGGGGCGCAACTGTGCCGCCGGAAGTTCTGCCCCGGCTGCATTGCCCGCCAGATTGTCTTTGACAGACCGGGGACGATTTGCTAGACTTTGCCTTCACCAGTATAACGACTGGTAGTTAAACGGGCGTCCGCGGTCGAGTGCGGTCATAGTCCAAGCTACAACCCAATAGAAGGAAGACAGCTATGTCGCAGGTTTCTGAATTCTTCGCCATGGTTCCCGAGCGCGTGAACAAGGACAAGATCGCCGGTATGAACTGCATCTACCAGTTCAACATCGAGGGCGATGAAGGCGGCAAGTGGAACGTGAAGGTTGCCGACGGCGACGCCGTGGTATCCGAAGGTGCCGCCGATAGCCCCAGCATCACACTGACCATGACGGCGGAGAACTTCGTCGCACTGGTCACGGGCAAGCTCAACGGCCAGACCGCGTTCCTCACCGGCAAGCTCAAGATTCAGGGCGACATGACCCTGGCCATGAAGCTGGCGAGCGTGTTCAACCTCGGCTAAATTGGCCGCCTGGTTCAATAAGCATCGGGGAGCCACGCTCGGCGTGGCTCCCCGTTTTCTTTGCATGGCGATGCTGGCCGTGCTGCTGGTGGGCTGCGGCCCGCGCGGAGTTGCGGCCCCTGTCCCCCACTCCCTGCCGCTGCCGGGCGGGACCACGCTGCCCTATCACGAGCAGGGCACCGGGGACCGCATCGCGCTGTTAATGCACCGCGCCGGGGCCGGACCAGAAGTGTGGGAGGGCTTTGCCCAGCAGCTGGCCGGGCGCGGCTTTCGTGTGCTCACCCCCCAGCTTCCCGGCGGAAACGCGTCCCTTCCTGCGGCCCGAGCCCTCTGGAAACACGCCAATCCCGGCGACGATCCCCGCCATATAATAGTGGGGGAAGAGGCGGGCGCGCTATTGGCGCTGGAACTCGCAGCCACTGAAACAGGGGCGGGGGCGCTGGTGCTGCTGTCGCCCCCCTTGAAGGCCGACGGGCTGGACGCTCTGGCCCGGATGCGCGGCTTCGAGCAATGCCCCGTGCTGCTGATGGCGACGGAAGACGACATGGCATCGGCCACGGCCACGCTGCAATTGAAGGAAGCCGCCCCGGCTTTCTGCGAAATCCAGCTGTATCCAGGCGCATCCAGCGGGGCCGATCTCTTTGCAATCCGCCCAGCTTCGATGCTCCATATCTTTGACTGGCTGAACCTCATTCTCGGGAAAAATCTCCCGAAGGGTTGATTCCCCAGCGTGGGGGAATCTACAATTCCCTTAAGTTCAGCCCGCCTTGGCGACGCTGGGCGGGAGTATTCATGAAAGCGCCCATCACCGAAATCATCACGGTTATCCTGCAACGACTCGAACAACGCCCTGAATCCAAGCTGAGTGACCCCGGCCTGCGCCGCTGGCTCACGCGCAAGGGCTACTCCCTGGGGGATATCGAGACGGCGATACACATGATGCAGCCGCGAAGCGACGTGCCTGAGCGGCGCATGCCCGGCGCAGTGCGGCAATTTGCCCCGCATGAAATGCTCAAGCTCTCCCCCGAGGTGCGCGACACCTTCGCCCGCCTGGACCTGTACGAGATGCTCGACCCCTTCACGCGCGAGCTGATCATCGATCGGCTCTCCCAGTTCGAGGGCGAGGTGGGCATGGAAGAGCTGGACTACGCGCTCTCTTGGGCCTTCGCCCCGGCGCGCGATGTCGAGACTATCCAGACGCTCTACACCATCTTCGATGGCGCGAGCGAAACGGTCCACTAGACCGACTGCCCTTCCCCCCAAGCTGGCGTTGCGGTGGGGGCAATCTGCTACCATCGCACCCTTGCATTGAATCATGTATTCGCAACGACTGCGGGAAGGGTAGAACAATGGCAGCGATGGGACGTCGGGGATTTTTGCAGGGGGCCATGGCCGGGGCAGGACTGGCGATCGGCGCGGCGCCCGCGCTGGCAGACGAGGCCCCGAAGAAGGGCAAGCGCAGCAAGCAGCCCCGCTACCAGGGCGGCGTCAGCCCGCACCCGCTGCTGATGAACACCAGCACCATCCGCCCTGCCACGCTCATCGAGAAGATCGACGCCACCGCCGAGGCTGGGTATGACGGCATCGAGCTGTGGATAGACGATATCGAAAAGTATGAGAAGGATGGTGGCGACCTGAAGGCGTTGGGGCAGGAGATTAAGGACAAGGGCCTGTTCGTTCATGACGTAATTGGCCTTTGGAACGCCGTGCCCCCCACGCAGGAAGCGTGGGACATTCAACTGCCCATTACGCGCGACCGCCTGCGGATGATGTCGGCGGTGGGCTCGAAGCACGCGGCGGCGATTCCCGATTCCGAATTGGCGAACATCGACCTGAAGTGGACAGCGGCCCGCTATAAGGACCTGCTGGATATCGGTCGCAACGACTACAACATCATCCCCGCCTTCGAGTTCGTGGGTTTCTTCAAGAGCATCAACCGCCTTGGCACCGCCAGCGCCATTGCGATCGACTGCAACGACGCAGGCGCGGGGCTGATTGCGGACACCTTCCACCTGTTCCGGGGTGGCTCCGGCTTCAACGGCGTGCAGCATTTGCAGGGTTCCTTCATCCACGACTTCCACTGGAACGACGTTCCCGCCAGCCAACCCGCTGAAACCGCAGGCGACGAGCACCGCGTCTTCCCCGGAGACGGCGACCTGCCGCTGGTTCAGTTGCTGAAAGACCTGAAGAAGATCAAGTACACCGGCCCGCTCTCGCTGGAACTGTTCAACCGAGAGCACTGGAAGATGGACCCGAAGGAAGTGGCGAAGATTGGCAAGGACAAGATGCTGGCCGGAATCGCCGAGGCAGGGGTGTAAGCGGAAAGATTGTTTACACCTAACTGTCCTTACGAACCGGGGACTCTGCGGGATTCGCGGGGGGCGCATCCTCGGAAGGCGGTAGCTTGGCATCCTCTGATTCTTCCACCACGACAATGCAACGATTGCCGCTGGCCCCGCGCAATTGCACGGTGAACGTGCCCGGACCATCGAATACCAGATAGCGCTTATACGCCGAGATCGCATCTGCGCCGCCCCCAACGGGCTTTCCTTCAGCATCGAGCACGGAGACCAGGAACCCAGAGGAGGTCTCCCCGTCGCCGCCTACAGCCCACAGCACGCGCCATAGGGGCGCATTGATGGTTACTTGAAGGGCCGCCTCTGCCTCGCCACCCGTGGTTTCAAGTTCACTGACGGTGCTGAAGGGCACGGTCAATTCGTACTCCCCGACCAAGGCATCCTCAAGCTGCTGCATACGCGCGAGGTCCCGTTGAGCACGGGCCAGGGCATCTTCGGTTTCCATGCGCAAACGGGCTTCATCTACCCGTGTATCCTCGTTAATCGCCTCCAGTTGGGCCACGCGGGTCTCGGTCTGGGCTGCGGCATCCTCCACGTTCCCGGCAATGGTGGCTGCTTCTACATTGAGCGCGGCTGCCCGGTTCGCGCTTTCGATTGCAGCACCCGCCGCCCATTCATCAGCCGCGATAGAGCGGCGCTGGTAATCCGTGTTCCAGACATAGTTACCAAAATTCCATCGTCCCGGGCTTATCAATCTGCCATCTACAACGGCGACATCGGGACTGGGATCGACGACGACATCGGTGTATATGCCGCCCCGGATGTAGTTCCAACCCGCCAGGTTTTGCGCGCGCGCCAATTCATTCGCGGCCTGCATTTGCGCATCGGTGGCGGCAGCGTCGGCGCGCTGGGCCACGTCCTGAAGGCGCACCACTTCGTTTTCGATTACCTGCTCGTTCTCTTCACGCACCTGCTGCATCGCGCGCACGCGCCCCATGTTGAACAACACGTCACTGCTGGCGCGCGTGGCTGCGGCATTAAACAACTGCTCGCGATAGATTGGATCGATTTGCGCCCACAGCATCAACTGGGTTTCAAAAACAGCAGTGTCCTTGAGCGCACCTTCCTCACGAATCGTTTCGTTGGTGATGATCGTTGGCGGCTCTTCCGTCGGCTGTATCACGCCGTCGCCCGCAGTATTGCTAGAGTCTTCGACCTGGGCGAGTTTGATAATGGGGTCGGAAAAACTTTCTCCCTGCCATGCCAGCATGAATCCCATCAGGATTACGAGAAGGGACACGCGTCTCATGGCAATAGACTCCACTGCGGCCCCAGTTGGGGACTGCCGATGAAACACCGGGTCTCGCCATTTCATTCGCGGGTTGATGCAAAGTAAATGCAACCCCCTACTGATACCTTGCCTCGGGGTGGTAGCACACAAACGCGCCGGTCGTTCCCGTGGGGCTGAACTCGGCCGCGTCGGTCAGCTTGATGCCCAGCAGGCCGCCAGCGTCGAGGATGTTGTAGATGTCCTCGTTGTGGTGGATGTTGCGCATTCCGGGGTAGCCGGGACTCCAGCGTTGGCCGCAGTCGGGGGCGAGGCCCAGCCATTCTTTTTGTAGCCCGTGCAGGTGTTCGGCCATGTCTTCGGCGATGCGGTCCGACAGCCCTTGCAGGAAGAGGTTGGACTCGGAGTCGCCGCTTTCGCGGAGTATGGTCAACTGCTCGTCCACCTGCGGGCCGCTGGTGCAAATCTGCACGCCGATGGCGCCCAGCTTGCCGCCGCTGGCCGAGGGGAAATATTGCGCCGCATTGACCAGGTCCTTACGGCTCGCGCCGATCACTGTGGTGAACGCCACGCGGGCCAGCGTCTTGCCCAAATCTTGCGGGTCAAAGATGACCACCTCGTCGCCCTCGGCCACGCAGGGGTAGATACCGCACACGCCCTGCGGCAACAGCCAGCCCAGCTCCGTGCCGCGCTTCACCCACGCGTCAAACAGCGCGTCCAGTTCTTCCTGCGTGTGGCCTTGGCGCGTGCGCGCGCCCTCGCCGCCAAAGCGCCAGTTCAGCGAGTACAGCGTCTTACGGTCCAGCAGCGGCGCAAACTCGTCGAGCGTATACGTAATCACCTTGCGGGCAAAGCGCGGCTCTGCGGCCAGCGCGTCCGCGTCCACACGGATCACGCGGCGCGGCAGGGTCGCCATCAATCCGCGCTCTTCCTCGGCCTTCTTCTCGGCCCGCTCCAGCTTGCTGATAATCTTGTCGCGGTTCTTCGCCTTGAAAGTTTCCAGCCCCGCCTCCGCGCCCATCAGCGTGTTCATCACGTTCACGCCGTCCATCGCCGTGCGGCAATAGAACACGTCGTCGCGCATCGCCTCGGGGCTGTCCGCCGTGGCCATGGCCACATAGCCCGCATGGCGATCGCTCACCGGCGCGCCGCCTATCAACACGGGTATGTCTAGGTGCTGCTCGTGCATCATCCGCGACACGGTGATCATGTGGTTGCTCGTCTGCACCAGCAACGCGGACATGCCAATGGCGTGGGCCTTGTGTTCCTTCGCCGTGTCGATGAAATCCTGCAGCGGCACCATGGTCCCAAGGTCAATCACCCGGTAGCCATAGTTCTCCAGCAGCGTGCGCGCCAGGTCCTTGCCAATGGAATGCACGTCTTGGTACACCGTGCCCAGCACCACCACGCCCTTGTATTCGATCACCCCATGCAGGTCGATGCCCGCCTCGTTGCGCATGTACGCCTCCAAGAAGGCCATCGCCTCGCGCATCACGTCGGCAGATTTCAGCAGGTGCGGCAGCGACACCTCGCCCAGGCCAAAGCCATCGCCCAGTTCCTGCATCGCCCCCATCAGGTATTCGTTGATGAAGTCCAGCGGCTTGTGGTTCTCAATCACCTGCGACACCTGCAACGCGATCTTGTCGCGGTAGGCATAGGTGTGTCCCTTGTATTCAAACTCGCCCGGCGTGCGCTCCTTGAAGCCATCCTTAATCTTCTGGCAAATCGCCTGCTCCGCGCCAAGGTCGTCATAGCTTGTGCGCCGCTCCACCACTACGCCCTTCTTCTGCTCGGCAATATCTTCCAGCTCCGCAAACGCGTCCATGTCCCGCTCAACAACGGCGCGCCGCCCCAGTTCATAGTCGTGCGGATCGAGGTCCTGCACAAACACATAGTGGTCGGGGTTAATGATCGCCGAGTCCAGCCCGCGCTTGCGTGCCTCGTCGAGAAACACAGACGTCAACACCTTGCGCATATACGGCTTCTTCGCCAGGCCATTGGTCAG
Source organism: Candidatus Hydrogenedentales bacterium (assembly GCA_044359155.1). Taxonomy (GTDB): domain Bacteria; phylum Hydrogenedentota; class Hydrogenedentia; order Hydrogenedentales; family JAEUWI01; genus WGMK01. The sequence goes on from JBIKMR010000095.1 coordinate 11,644, forward strand.
GTTGCCCACGCCCAGCGTGGTATGCACGGTCGGGTACTTCGCCTTCACCATCCCAATCGCTTCGAGCGATTCCAGCGCAAAGTTCATGCTCTCGTCTGATTCCGATCCCAGAGGAAAGCAATTCACGTCCACAAAGAGACGGTCCGTGCTCACGCCATAGCGCTCCAGCGCACGGTCGATAATCTGCGACGCAAGGTCCAGCTTCTCGTCGCGCGTAGCGCCGGGGCCTTTCGGCCCAGTACACAGCGCCACATAGAATGGGTTGTGCGCGTTGGTAGCCTCGATCACCGCGTCCACCTTCAACACGCCGGGGCTGGCTTCCTCCATCGAGATAGAGTTAACCAGCGGGCGACCGGGGTACTGCTTGATGGATTCCTCAAGCGCATCCACCTGGAACGAGTCCAGGCACATGGCTCCCTTGAAGTCCGTCGTCTGCACATGCACCACTTCGCTGAGCACTGCCACCGTGTCCACCTGGTTCGAGTCCATGCACACGTCAATCACCTGGCAGCCCAATCCCTCCACCTGCTCGCGCACCACTTCTTCGAGCGCGTCATGGTCGATGCCCGTCTCATTTTCCACGGCGTTGCGCACCTTGGCCGAACCGCGCACGTTGAGCCGCTCGCCAAAGCGAATCAGCGTCTCGCTGCTGTCTAGCAACACCGCCTCCTGCGGACCACTCAGCCACGCGCCCCCCTCGGGGTGGCGCTGCTTTGGCTTCATGCCGCGTACCTGCTTCACCACCTCGCGGATGTGGTCGGGCCGCGTGCCGCAGCATCCGCCCACAATGTTCACGCCATACTCTTCCACGAACTTCCGCGCGTAATGGCCGAAGTCCTCGGGAGAAAACTTGAACACGGTCTTGCCGTCTTCCGAATGCGGCAGCCCCGCGTTCGGAATCACCGACAACGGGATATGGCTATACCGAGACAGCTTGTCCACGGTGTGTTCCATCAGGTCCGGCCCGATGCTGCAATTGATTCCAAACACGTCGATGCCAATGCCCTGCACCGTGACCATACCTGCATGGATATCCGTGTTGAATATCTGCATCTTGCCAAACTGGTCCACTGTCACCTGCACCATAATCGGCAGCTTCTTGCCCAGCGCGGCCATCGCTCGCTGCCCACCCATCACGGCGGCCTTCACCTCTAGGATGTCCTGCTGCGTTTCATACAGCAGCACGTCCGCGCCGCCGTCCACCAAGCCCCGCACCTGCGTGTCAAAGTTGTCCATGATCGCTTCATAGGTGGACACCGTCAGGTCCGCCTTCGTGCTGGACAGCACGCGATTCGACGGGCCGATGGACCCCAGCACAAATAGCGGGCGCCCATCGTATCCCGGCTCCAGCTTGTACTCGGCAATCGCCTCGCACGCCAGCTCCGCGCCGCGCTTGCTCATGGCATACGCAATCTCTGCGTGCGTCATTGTCCGCAGGTCCATGCCGTCCGACAGCCCGGTAAACGTGCTCGGGTCGATGCCCTTAAAGTCATATTCCGAAAGGCGCATCGGCGAAGCGCCGAACGTGTTCGTCTCCACCGCGTGCGACCCCGCCCGGAAGTATTCCTTGTGGATATTCTTCATCTCTTCCGGTCGCGAGAACACCAGCAGGTCCGACAACATGCGGTAATCCGGCCCGCCGAAATCCGCGTCGGTCAACGTCAACGCCTGGATCATCGTGCCCGTGGCACCGTCGATGATCACCACTTCGTGCTTCAGCATTTCGAGAAAGGTCATGTCTGCAATTCCTGTCGGACGCGTATTCGCGCACTGCCACGTATGCAATGCTAACAGCCCGAACGGCTCCCACGGAATAAACATCCCGTTGACCCGGCTCTAGCCCTACGTCATGCACTCGACCCCGTCCGCTTGCTATCCTGTACGGCCAAGGGAATCTAACGACATGCCTGTATTGAAAGACCTCTATGCGCAGCACCCGCGCGTGATCTCGTTTGAACTGTTTCCGCCCAAGACCGACGCGGGCATGGATGCGCTCTTCGACAACCTGCGCGACCTGATGCAGTGCAACCCCCACTACGTCACCTGCACCTACGGCGCGGGCGGCTCGACGCGCAGCAAGACCCTTGAGGTGCTCACCCGCTTTCGCGCGGCCTATCCCGCCGTGCCCTGCGCCTCGCACCTCACCTGCGTCGGGGCCACGCGCGACGAGCTGGAAGCCTATGTGCGCGAGGCACTGGCCTTGGGCATCGAGAACATCGTGGCCCTGCGCGGCGATCCTCCCGCCGGGGAAACCCACTTCAAGGCCATCGAGGGCGGTCTGTCTTACGCCAACGAACTGGTTGCCTTGCTGCGCGAACGCACTCCGC
>JBIKMR010000343.1:0-3988 GCA_044359155.1 Candidatus Hydrogenedentales bacterium
TTTTCTAATCCTGCACGTGGGGGAGGGGCGAGCGCGTTCATGGCAGACGAGCGATACCTGGTGCTTGCGCGAAAGTGGCGACCCCGCCGCTTCGAGGACGTGGTGGGCCAGGAGCACATCACGCGCACCCTGCGTAATGCCATCACCTCGGGCCGCATCCACCATGCCTTCCTCTTCATCGGCTCGCGCGGGATAGGCAAGACAACCACCGCCCGCATTCTGGCCATGGCGCTCAATTGCAGCGCGGCAGACGGCCCCACCCCCGAGCCTTGCGGTGTGTGCGACAACTGCAAGTCCATCACTGCGGGCAACCACATCGACATCATCGAGATCGACGGTGCGTCGAACAACGGTGTGGACGACGTGCGCGAGATACGCGACAACATCCGCATGGTGCCCAACTATGGCCGCTATAAGGTGTACATCATCGACGAAGTACACCAGCTCTCCACCGGCGCGTTCAACGCGCTGCTGAAGACGCTCGAAGAGCCGCCGTCCCACGCCATCTTCATCCTCGCCACCACCGAAATCCACAAGATACCCGCCACCATTGTGTCGCGCTGCCAACGCTACGACTTCCGGCGCGTGGGCATTGCCCGCCTGATGGAGCTGCTGCGCGAGATACTCGACCGCGAGGGATTGAAAGCCACCGACGAGGCGCTGCACGCTATTGCCCGCGCTGCCGAAGGCGGGGTGCGCGATGCCGAGAGCATCCTCGACGAACTCATCACCTATGCCGACGGCGAGATTACTTATCAGGACGTGTTCGACGTCCTCGGCCTGGTGGACTGGGACATCTTCCACGGCCTGAGCGAGGCCATACTCCGCAAGGATATTGTGGCGCAGTTGGAGATTGTCGAGCGGATCGTGACCGACGGCAAAGACCTGACGCAGTTCATACAGGACATCCTGCGGTATTACCGGAACTTGCTGGTCTGCAAGACGGCGAACGATGCCAGCCTGCTGCACTTGCCGGACGACGAGATAGACACCCTGCGCGGCCAGACCGGGCGCTATTCCCTGAGCCAGCTGATTCGCATGGTCGAAGAATTCGCCAAGCTAACCGCCGGATACGAGAGCCAGTTGGCCCAGCGCATCGCGCTCGAGTCACTGCTCATTCGCATTACCAAGCTGGGCGTGGGCGTGTCGATTGACACCGTGCTCGAAAAGCTGGCTGCGCTCGAAAGCGGCCTTGCCCTGGGAGCGGCACCGCCGCCAACGGCGGACCCTCCTGACGCCGGGGCACCCGCAAACGCGCCTGCCGCCCCGGCGATAGCACGGCGCCCCGAACCTACCCTGGCACCCATTGTTGTTCCGAAGGCGGAGCCTGTGGCCGTGCAGCCGAAGCCTGCGCCTGAGCAAGCCAAGCCTGCGCCAGAAAAACCTGCTGCTGAAAAGCCTGAGCCGATTGCGCCCAAGCCGGAAGCGCCCAAGCCGGAACCTGCACCCGCCAAACCTGTGGCAGAAGTCGCCGTGGTTCCCAGCGGGGTAACCTCCAACCCACTGGTCGCCGATGTGATCGATGTGTTCAAGGGACACGTGGTCGCGGTGCGGTCGGTCGAGTAACTTGTTGTGGCGTGGTCTCCTGACCGCGCCACTCTTCCGACCGAAGGTCTCCTCTTCCTTCCCCTGTCCTGCCGCCAGTTTTCATTCGAGGCGTTCCACGCGTCATTATACGGGGGCGCGCTGCGCGCAGAGGGAAATAGCCTGCCGATGCTGCAAACGAAGCTGGGCCGAAACACCGTGAATGCCGTGCGCCTGGGCGAAGTGCTCCAGGTGTTTGTGCGTTACGGTTTCTTCGACATCATCCAGCGCATCGGCCTGAGCGATGGGCTGCCTGCCCGCGTGCTGCGCGGACTCAACATTATCGACGCGCCCAAGGGCGAGCCCGCCACCTTCGGCGTGCGGTTGTGCGGCGCGTTCACGGAGCTGGGCCCCACCTTTGTAAAATTCGGGCAGGTGTTGAGCACGCGGCCCGACGTGCTGGGCGACGCCCTTGCGCGCGACTTGAGTGCGTTGCAGGATAGGGTCGAGCCGCTGCCGTTTCATGAGATGCGCGCGGTGATCGAGGAGCAGCTTCGTTCGCGCATTGAGGAACTCTTTGCGGAGTTCGACCGCACCCCCGTGGCGTGCGCGTCGTTGAGCCAGGTGTATAAGGCAACGCTGCACAGTGGCGAGACCGTGGCGGTGAAAGTGCAGAGGCCGGGGGTGGAGAAGCGCATCGAGTCGGACTTGAGCCTGATGCGGCAGGTGGCGGAGTGGGTGAGCGAGCACCTGGACGATGCGCGCATCATGGACCCGCCGGGAATTGTGGACGAGTTCGCCCGCTCGATTCGGCGGGAGATGGACTTTGGCATCGAGGCGCGGGTGATCGATCAGTTCCGCGCCAACTTTGCAGAGGTGGACTACGCGCGCGTGCCGGAGGTGTTCCACGCGCACAGCGCCAAGCAGGTGATGACGATGGAGTGGATAGACGGCGTGCGCGTGGATCGGCTGGACGCCTATGCCGAGCGCAACTCAGACCCGGAGTCGGTGGCGATAAACGGATGCCAGGCCTTGTGCCTGATGATATTCGAGCACCATCTCTTCCACGCGGACCCGCACCCCGGCAACATGTTCCTCACGCAGGACAACCAACTGGTGTTCCTCGATCTGGGCATGGCGGGCCACCTTGAACGATCCGACGTGGCATCCATCGCCGATCTCCTTTTAGCCATCTTCCATCAGGATGCGGCGGAATGCGTCGAGGCGATCCTCGCGCTGGCATCGGATGGGGATGTGCAGGACCGCGACAAGCTGGAGCATGAGGTGGCGGAGTTCATCGCCTTCGAGGCGCAGGCGATCATTTCGGGGGGCGAGTTGTCGAAGGGGCTGGACCGCGCCGTGCAGATTTTGCACCGCCACCACCTGCGCCTTGCGCCGCGCTTCTCGCTGTTGCTGAAAGGCTTGGCCACCATCGAGGTGGTAGGGCGTCAATTGCACCCGGACCTGGACTTGCTTCCCATACTCGAACCCCACGTTCGCAAACTAATCACCGACCGATACCAGCCCAGCCACCTGATGCGCGACGCGCAGGCCAACGCGGGCATGTTGTTGAAGCTGACGCGCCAGGCACCCTACGACGCAGGCCACCTGCTCAACCAGATACGGCGCGGCAAATACGTGGTGCGGGTGCAGCATGAACAGATGAACCAACTGACCACCACGCTGGACCGCAACAGCAACCGCAACGCGCTCGCCATGATTGTGGCCGCGCTAGTCGTAGGCAGCAGCATGGTGGTCACCGCTGACTCCGCGCTCCAGCCGCTGGGCGTACTGGGCTATTCGGCTGCCGGGTTGCTGGGGGTGTGGCTGGCAGTGGGCATCCTGTGGTCCCGAAAGTATTGAGGGCGCACTGATGGCGAACCGCACGCTAACCTACCGCGCCTACGGCAAGGTCAACCTGTACCTCGATATTCTCGACCGCAGGCCTGACGGCTTTACCAACATCGAGACCATCTTCCAGTCCGTGGGGTTGGCAGACACGCTCACCTTCACCAGCGCGACGGACGGCATCACCTGTACCTGCGATAACAACGACGTGCCCACCGACGAGCGAAACCTCGCCGTGAAGGCGGCGCACCTGTTGCAGCGCGATACCGGCACCAAGCAGGGGGCACTGATAAACATCGAAAAGCATATACCCGTGGCGGGCGGCATGGCCGGGGGATCATGCAATAGCGCGGCGGCGCTGGTGGGGCTGAATGAACTCTGGGCGCTGGGGCTGGGCGACGAGCATCTCAACAAGCTTGCGCTCGAACTCGGTAGCGACGTGCCCTTTTGCCTGCGCGGCGGCACGGCTGCCGCCACGGGGCGCGGCGAGGCCTTTCACCCCATGCCGCCCCTGCCCGAAACGTGGCTGGTGCTCTTGTTCCCCGGCATCCCCATTAGCGCGGGGGCGCTGTACAACCACCCCTGCATTGAGCGCTCGCTGGAAGAACCTGTAGCG
>JBIKMR010000344.1:0-3987 GCA_044359155.1 Candidatus Hydrogenedentales bacterium
GGTTTCCGCCTGCGGCGTTGCCCCGGAACTGGGCGTGGAGGATCAGTTGCGCGGCATCGGTTCCGAAGTAAAAAACATCGGTGCTTCCTGCGCGGCAGGCGTATTCCCATTCGGCTTCGAGGGGCAGGCGCGCGGCGACTGCGTGGCTTTGGCCAAACTCGCGGGCAAAGTTGGCGGCTTCTTCCCAGGTCATGCCGACGGCCGGCAGGTCGTCTCCTTGCGGGGCTTGTTCTCCCCAGGGGCGGCTGTTGGCAGTGGCCGCCCATTGGGCATGGGTAATCTCGGTGCGGCTGATCCAGAAGCCATCGGCGATTGTGGCGGTTTCCTGGGGGTGCTCATCGGCGTACCATTCGGGCAGGCCGCCGTATTGTTTGGCGATTTCTTCGGGGGGAATGTTGGAGCCTTTGGCGTATTCGCCGGGGGGACACCACACAAAGTCTATGCCGCCGATATCTTTGGCTGCGCCGGGCGCGTCGCCGGGGCCGGGGCCTTGGATGTCGTCTTGCGCGTAGGTCGCCGTGGCTGCCAGCGTGGCGAGTGCTATGAGCATGGTGCGAAGTGTGTTCATCCTGCGGCGTCCTGCGCGGTGGTGAGGCGCCATTCAAGCCAGGCGGTCATGCGGTCTTCACCGGCAGTGCCGCTGCCAGACACGGATATCATGACGGGGCCGTCGGCCTTGGCTGTGAAGGGTTTGCGGTAAGTCTTAAGGCCGGTGCCTGCGGGTTGCAGGGTGAGCAGGTTGGGCAGGGTGCATTGCCATTCGCCGGTGTCGGACTTGGTCCAGAGGCTGAGGGTGGTGCGGCGACCTGCTGCGCCGACGGCGGTCACTTGCAGTTCGTAGGCCTGGCCTGTTTCCAAGGGGGTGGATTCGGTGCGGAGGGTGGCATCGAGGGTTGCCTCGGCCACGGGGCCCGCCCATGCCTGCACCATGGCGTAGCGTTCGTCCTCGTTCAGCAGGACAATTTTTGAGGCGCCTTCGGCGGGGGGGAGGAAGGCATTGGGCACGGGCGCGCCTGCCCACCACTGGCGAAAGTCGCCATTGCGGAGCAGGTTTGCGGTGTCGGTAGCTTCCTTGATCTTCTCCATCTTCACCACGCGCATCTCGCCCGCAGGGGGATATCCGGCGGGTGCGCCGCCCGCGCCGCCACAGCCGAGCAGGGCCAGCGCGAGGAGGGACGTGCCAGCAGCCTTGCGCAGGTTGTGAAGGTATGGTGGGGTTTCAGTTGCCACGGTGAGTTTCCAGCCCTATGATAGCGGGGCGGACTATACCAAATCGGGCAGGCCCAATCCGACCCCCGCACCATGAGGGAAGAACGTTTGTCGCGCCCTCGGGGCTGACGAGGCATGGGCGGCGCGGGGCAACACCAACGAAGGAAGAACATTTATGAGCGAACGCCACCCCGACGGGCAGATTACCACCGAGACAATCGGCCATGTGTATGTCATCGGCATTGACCGTGCAGAGAAATACAACGGCTTTACGCCCAAGATGTTTGTGGAACTGACGGCAGCGTATGACGAGCTGGACAGCAATCCAGACTTGTGGTGCGGGGTGGTGTTTGCCGAGGGCAAGCACTTTACGGCGGGGCTGGAACTGCCGAAGTTTGTGGACGCGATGCAGTCTGGCGAGGACCCCTTTGCTCCGGGCAACGTGGACGTGTTTGGCCTGCACAAGAAATGCTCGAAGCCGCTGGTGTTTGCAGTGCACGGCATCTGCTACACCGTGGGGTTGGAGCTGTTGCTGGCGGGGGACATCACCGTGGCGGCGACGGATTGCCGCTTCTCCCAACTGGAACCCAAGCGCGGCATCATGGCGTTTGGCGGGGCGACGATTCGGTTTACGCAGCGCTGCGGCTGGGGCAATGCCATGTACCTGTTGCTGCGGGCCGGGGAATTCTCCGCGCAGGAAGCGTACCGCGTGGGACTGGTGCAGGAAGTGGTGGAGCCCGGCCAGCAAAAAGACCGGGCGATAGCCATAGCCCAGGAAATCTGCACGAATGCCCCGCTGGCTATTCAGGCTACCAAGGCCTCAGCCAAGCGCTACATCGAAGACGGCGAAGCAGCAGCGATTGCGGAATTCCAGTCCGTCATCAAACACCTGAGCGCCAGCGATGACGCCGCCGAGGGCGTGGCTTCCTTCAAGGAAAAACGCCCGCCAGTGTTCACGGGGCGGTGAGGTCGTCCGACTTACGGGATAGTGAGGGTGCGCTCTAGCTTGTTCACATTCCCTGCCGCGTCGGTAAGGGTGAACACCAGGCTATGTGTTCCAGTGGGCAGGTCCACATCACGTTCCCAGTTGATGCGTGCGCGCTCGGGGTCGTAGGCGGTGAGCAGCCATTGGCCGTCCAGCCTTACGTCGATGGTTTCCACGCCGCTGCCATCGTCGGCTATTTGGGCTTCTATCTTGGGGCGACGGGTTTGGGCGGTGTAGTTGTCTTCGGGCAGCACCTTGGCAAGCGTGGGGGGGCGGGTGTCTTCGAGGATGGCGAAAGAGCCTAGGCTGCTGGTCTTCACTTCGTATCCTGCCGCCGTGCGGGTGGTGTCCAGTCGACTCCAGCCGGAACCACTGACGCGGTACACATGGGCGCGGCTGGGCTGGGCAATGCCCGCCGGGGCGGGCAGGCGCAGGGTGATGGCTTGATCCAGCGGCGCGTCCTTGGGCCACACGGTGTACACCTTGCCATGGCGGGTGAGGGTGCTGGCACGGGACTCGCTGGCCTCGTAGGCGCGCAGCGGTAACAGGCCGTAGGGGCCATTGGCGGGCACGCTCACGTGCAGTTCGCCGAGCGCGGCATCGCGCGCTTGCCCCCGCAGGAACACCTCGACATCACGCGTGGCGTTGCTCAGGCGCGGATGCAGCACCTCGCAGCGATGCAGACCGCTGGCAACAGGCTCGACGGCCAGGGCGAAGTGGGAAGCATCCACACGGCGAAAGGTGTATTCGAAAGCGCCTGTGGGGGTGTGCAGTTTCAGCTTTGGGGTTTCGGTCTCGGGGCCGTCGAAGGTTACTTCCAGCAACAAGTGCTGCCCGAGGTAGGTGAGGTCCAGGTGGCCCGGCGATGCCACGCCTTGCGCGGGGGGCTGAGGCTCGGCTATTGGCATGGGGGTAATCGGCACTAGTACCTCGCAGGCGTTGCCGTAGAAGTCCACGGCGCGCAGGGTTACTTCAATGGGCGCATCGCCTACGGTAAGCCATCCCTCGCCGGGTGTTTGCGTATAGCTGGGGCACACGTTGCCCGGCCAGCGATACGTCAGCAGGAAGCGCCCCTCGTCTTTCATCAGGGGGTGATAGGCCACCGCGCCGTTCTTGTTGTTGTCGTAGGAAACGTAATCGTGGCGCATGGTGAAGAAGGGCGTGCCGCCGGTCATGGCGTGCAGTTCGTGCACGCCGAGGGTATAGCCGCCCTCGCCGGGGTCGTGCAGGTCTGCGCCAAAGCCAATAGGCCCGCGCGCGCGCAGCGGCGCAACGCGCAGCTTGCCGTCTTCGCCCCGAGTCACCTTGCGGACAAGGGGTTTCATGCCACCATCGAGCAGGGCGTCCGGCCCGCCGGGCACGATGACAACCTTGTCGATCACCGGCGGCACGGCGTCGGGCCAGGATAGGTTCAGCTTACGCGGGTTCACGGGCTGTCCCGAGGCGTCGCGCAGTTCGTAGTGCAGGTGGGGCGCGCCGATGCCCGTCTGCCCGCTCTTGGCGATGAGCTCGCCCTTCTTCACGGGGAAGAGGTTGGCAGCGGGGTACAGGTCCACGGTGTAGGATGCGGCCTTGTGCTGCTCGGCGCGCACGTAGGCGCGGAGCGCGTCGCTGTAATCGTCGAGGTGGGCGTAGACCGCGCTGTTGCCGTCGGCGAACTGCACATAGACCGCTTTGCCATAACCCCACGGCGAACAACGCACGCGGGTGACGTGGCCGTCTGCGGCGGAATACACGGGCTGGCCGATGCCGCCGGTGCGCAGGTCGATGCCTGCATGAAACCTGCCGGGGCG
>JBIKMR010000345.1:0-3985 GCA_044359155.1 Candidatus Hydrogenedentales bacterium
TGCCCTGCGGTAACGACGATATCATCCCCCGCGAGGAAGCCTGAGCAGAAGGCGGAGACCGGCTGGTTGGCAAAGGCTTCGCCATTGCAGGGGGGGGCGCCGCTCACGGTGTAATTGAAAGTGTCGAGCGTGAAGGTGCCGTCCTGGTTGTCGGTCACGTCTCCGGAATCGAAGAGCCCGCACGTGGCGGCGGCCATGCCGAGGCGCACGGCGTCGTTCTCCTGGTACACGTCGATGCGGTCGTCGTCGCCGTAGATGACCTTATCTGGCTGGCCAGGCTGCGCGATAGCGGAGGTGGCGATCAATCCGATGCAAAGCAGGATATCAAGGTGTTTCATGGCTGCATTCCATTTGTGCGAGGGTGCGGTTCAAGTTAGCTTTGTGGGCAGTTGAAAGGGCAATAGCCGTCTTCAGTAGAATCATCCGGGCATTCGTAGTAGCTCTCGGCGTTGTAGAACTGGATAGCTCTCAACAGCTCGGTGAGGTCGATGGCCCAGTCCTGGTTCACCCCGTAATCGCTGTTGTGAGGCGTGCAACTGGTGTCTCCGAACGTCGGGCGGAAGCCGTCTTCGCTGCCCGTTACGGGTATGTCGCACGAAATGAAGCCCGTGCTGAAGAACTGGATAAGGCGCAGCAGCTCGGACAGGCTGATGCTGAAGTTGTCGTCGTAATCCGCCGAGTGGGCATCGCCGCGATCTGCGATATCGCAGCTTCCTTCACCCTCGACAACACCCTCCCCCTCGATAATGCCTTCGCCTTCGGTTGCGCCTTCGCCCTCGGTAATGCCCTCGCCTTCGGGCGCTCCTTCACCTTCGCTGATAACGTCGCAATTCGCGGTGTGTGCGCCAAGGCCATCGAAGGTGTTCTGCGGGAAACTGTCCCACTCTTGGCTCAACCGCGTTACGGGGTTGAAGCCACTGCGGTTTCCAAAACAGACGCTCGCTTTGCGCCGCAGAGTCTGTTCATTGGTGGCTATGCCGGCGTCGTTCCAGTTTGTGCCCGGGTCGGTGCCAATCACGCCAATCATGTCAACCACTGTGGAGCCCTGTACCAATGCCACGGCGTCGTCGCCGTTGTAGAATGCAACTGAGCTGGATGTGTCGGCTGCGGACAATATCGCCGCGTCGGAACCGCTGTTGGCAACCACGAAGGTTTCGCCTGCCGCCAGAGTTTGCACCACCGTGCTGAGTTCCAGCGTATTGCTGGCGGCGGTCGCACCATTGCTGTACAGTCGAACTGACCAGCCTGCCAGGTTCACCGTCGAACCGGTCGGGTTGTAGATTTCAAGGGCCTTGCTGTTGCTGCTACCCTCGATATATTCGGAGAAGAACAGGGTGGGCTCCCCGGATGTTTGGCCTTCTCCCTCGGAGAGACCTTCGCCTTCTATCGCGCCTTCAGCGACTCCTTCGCCCTCGGCGGTTCCTTCGCCGTCTGCGGTTCCCTCGCTGAAGAGGAAGTCGGCGAAGATGGGAAGATGGTCGCTGGCGCGTTCGTTGTCGGTGCCAGTGACGGCGATAGAATTGCGGAAGATGTTGGCGGAGTTGGGCACGTAGGCCACGTTGTATAGGGCGACGGGTACCAGCATCTGGTCGAGCATGTTGTCGCCCGTGTTGTCGTTGGTGTTGCGGGTATCGAAGTTCAACTGCCGCACCCCGGGAACGATGGTGTTCACCTGGTTGCCACTGATGTTTCCACTGCTGCGGCCAAAGGTTACGTTGTTGCCCGCGTAGACGGGTTCCATGAGGTTAACCATGAAGCTGCCGAGATTGTTTTCAATCTCGGTGGGGGCATTGGCGTTTGCCGTCTCTAGTATGTTGGCGCATGCGTCGTCGGGCGTGTCGTTGAAATCGCCCAGCAGCACGTAGTTCTTTCCCGCAAAGCTGGCTTGCAAGGTGGTGAGCATTGCCTGCGATGCGGCGATGCGGCGCGGCGCGGTCTCGGCACGGCCTTGCGAACGGGAGAGGCCGTGATGCACGAGAACGTCCAGGTTTCCTGCCCCATCCGGAAGTGTGACCGTAACGTTTAGCACGTCGCGTTGTTCTGGGAAAGCGAAGTCGGAGGCGTTCTCAAAAAGGAATTGCGCCGCCCCGGCATTGAGCCTATTGTTCGTCGCGCCGACCACCTCAAGGGGCTTGCGCACGGCGAGAGCGAGGTTGGTGCAGCCGTTAGCCTCGTCATCGAAAACGAGAGTCCAGTCCTCCGTACCAAATATTTGCTCGAGGGCTTGGCGGTCGGAAATTTCCTGCATCCCGATGATGTCGGCGTCGAGGATGCTGACGACCGATTGCAGGCGCGAGAGGCGCGCGCCCTGGTTGGCAACGTTCTCGAAGCAGCGATCGTCTCGCCCCGAGAGCTGTCGAATGTTATAGCTGGCAACACGCACGGGGGTCTGCGCTTGGGCGGCGCAAACCAGGAAAAGGGCGAGCAAGGTGGCGGCAAGTCGCATGAATCGTGGCTCCGTTTTCAGGCGTTAGGCAAATAGGTCATCAAAGTTCGTAGGGGGCCGCCGACAAACTGGTTGTCGGCGGCCCCTTGGGAATCAATCAGGTTATGTAGTTGAAACTACTTGCGGCGGCGGGCAACAACTCCCGCGGCAGCGATACCGGCAACGAGTGCAGCAAGGCCCGCAAACCCGGCGGCTGGCACGGTGATCACTTCCGTCACCACGAGGTTGAAGGTGACCGTCTGGATGATCTTCGAGCCGTCCTCGAAGGTGGCGGTGTAGAAGCCAGTGGCGTTTACCGGAACATCGAGGAAGCAGTAGTCCTCGTCGTTATTGTCGGCCAGCGGGGTCTGCGGTCCACCAAGGGTCGTGGAGTAGGTCCAGCTGAAGTCACCGTCGCCTGCCGCGCCGGGGTTCGGTACGGTGAGGCAGAGGTCATCGCCTTCATTTGCCGACACGCCAATGAGGCCGACGGGGCAGTTGTTAAGGACGGTGACCGTGCGGACGACTTCGATGGCCGGGTTGCCGGCGGTGTCGCTGACATTGTAGGTGACTTGGTAGTCACCGGGCAGTGCGGTGTTGATCGAGGCTACGCCGCCAATAACGACATCGTCGTCCAGGCTTTCGTCGGGGTCTACGTTGTCAGTAACATCCGCACCCAACTCGGTGTACGTACCGCCGCAGTTGATGAACTGCGGGTCTGCACCTTCCAGCGTGATGACCGGCGCGGTGAGGTCGGGGCAGTTGTTCAGCACTTCGACCGTGCGGGTCACTTGGGTTGCCACGTTGCCGCTTGCGTCGGTCACGTTGTAAGTGACCGTGTACGTGCCGGGCACGTTCACATCGACCGGGTTTACCACGACCACGCTGGCCGTCATGTCGCCGTCGAAGTCGTCGGTGGTGGTGGGCGTGACATCAACATACGCGTCGCCGCAGTTGACGTTGACGGCAGGCGCAGCGCCGATAACGGGAGGCGTGATGTCGAACGAGATGTTCACGTCGTCCAGCAGCGCGCGGGTGCGGGCGCGGGCAAATACGCGCGCGGTGTCGAATACGGTGCCCGCGTCGATGGAGACGCCGGTGAGGGTCTGGGTGCCCGCGGGGACAACGAAGCCGCCGTCAGTGACATTCTCGACCTGGAAGCGGGCAAGGGTGTCAGCACCAACTTTGGTGAGCACCACGGTGACCTTGTAGCGCTTGCCGGTGAGCTGGGCACCCGCAATCGGGGGGACATCGTTTGCGGTGCCCACCACGCCGTTGTCGATTACGGCGATGTCAAGGATTGCGCCGGAGTCGGTTTCACCGGTGAAGCGAATCTGGTAACCGTCGAGCGAGGTGGCGCTGGCGTAAGTCTGTATGACCCACTGGCGGCTGCCGTTGGTGCCCAGCGCGTTGTACTCGGTCTCATACTCGATCTTGATTGAGTCGCTGTCGGGTGTCGCCGTCTGGGCAAGCGGGGCGGTGAAGAAGAACTCTGCCGACGTGCCATCGACTGTGTGCTCGACAGCCTTGTCACCAGAGAAGTTGCTGATCTGAACGGTA
>JBIKMR010000096.1:0-13920 GCA_044359155.1 Candidatus Hydrogenedentales bacterium
TTCAGTTCCTCGTGCGAGTCCCAGTTGCGTCGGGGAAAGCCGTTGTCCGCGCCGCTCCACACCTGCACAAAGCGCACGCCGCGTTCGAGTAGGCGCCGCGCCACCAGGCAGCTGGTGCCGAAGTCCTTGGTGATAGGCTCGTCCAGCCCATACATGCGCTTGGTGATTTCCGATTCGCCCGCGATATCCAGCACGTCGGGCGCGCTCACTTGCAGGCGCGCGGCCAGTTCGTAGCTTTGTATGCGCGCATCCAGCCGGGAGTCTCCGGGGCGGGTTGCCGCGTGGGCGGTGTTCAGCGCGCGCAGGGCGGCCAGCCCTTCTGCGTCGGCTGCCGGGGTGATGTAGTCCTCGTGCGGCGGGTAGAGATCCATGATTGGATTCTCCGCGCCGGGCTGAATAAGCGTGCCTTGGTGGCTCGAAGGCAAGAAGCCCGCGCCCCAGTTCTTCGGGCCGCCCGGCCCAAAGCCGCGCGGGTCGGGCAGCACCACAAAGGTGGGCAGCGAATCGTTCATGCTGCCCAGGCCATAGCTGGCCCACGCGCCAAAGCTGGGAAAGCCTGGAAGCACGAAGCCCGTGGTCTGCATGAACGTGGCCGGACCATGCACGTTGCTCTTCGCCACCATGGCGGGCAGGAAGGCGATGTCGTCCACGCACTGCGCCAAGTGCGGCAACAGGCTGCTCACCCATTTGCCGCTCTCGCCATGCTGCTTCCATTCCCACGGCGACGGCATCACCACGCCCGCTTCGCTCTGGAACAGCTCGACCTTGCCGCCGGGGTCGAACTTCTCGCCCGCCTTCTGCGTCAGCAGGGGTTTGTAGTCAAAGGTATCGCATTGGCTGGCCGCGCCCGACATGAACATCTGCACCACCCGCTTCGCCCTCGGTGCATGGTGCAACCCCGGCACGCCAGCGGCCTGCGCAAGCAAACCATCCTGCGCCAGCATATGCGCCAGCGCAATCCCCCCCAACCCGCCACCCGAGCGGAAGAGGAATTCACGGCGGTTCATGGAGTGCATCGTTTCTTTTCCCATCCGTCCCATCTGTCGCATTCGTCTCATTGCCCTCATGGGACGGATGCGACAGATGTGACGGATGGGAATATAAATCAATCCACAAACAGAAACTCATTGGTGTTCAAAATCACCCGGCACGCCGCAGCCAGTCCGTGCTGTTGCGCGTAGGCGGTAATCGTTTGCAGCTCTTCCACTTTGGGCGCGCGCCCCACCGCCAGTTCCCACGCCCGCGCCAAATGCCCATCCATTGTGGGCGATTCCTGTGCCACGCGCTCGGCGAGATAGGCCGCCTGTCGGGTGACCATCGGGTTGTTGTACAGCGCCAGCGCCTGAAGCGCGGTGATCGTCTGATTGCGCACGGGTACGCTCTGGCTGGGGTCGGCGCAGTCGAGCGTGGTCATCCACGGGTCGGGCACGCTGCGCACGATGCTGCGATAGATTGAGCGGCGGAAGGCGCGCGCGTCGGAGGGATCCAACTGCGCGTATAGGTAGCGCGGGGAGTGGTCGTCCTCGAAGGCGAAGGTGTCGAAGGGCGGGCCGCCCATTGTCAGGTCCAGCTTGCCGCTTATCGCCAGCACCGAATCGCGCAGGGCTTCGGCGTCGAGCGCGCGCCGCTCCATGCGCCACAGGTATTGGTTGCTGCCGTCCTGCGCGGTGTAGTCCTGATCGGAAATGGAGGACTGCCTATACGTGGCGCTGGTGACGATGGTCCGGTGCAGCGCCTTGAGCGATTGCTCCTGCTTCAAGAAATCGCTGGCCAGCCAGTCCAGCAATTCCGGGTGGGTGGGAGGCGAGCCCATGCGCCCGAAGTCGTTCGGCGTGTCCACCAACCCCTTGCCGAAATGATAATGCCACACGCGGTTTACCACGCTGCGCCATGTGAGCGGATTGTCCTCGCGCGAAATCCACCGGGCCAGCGCGGCGCGGGCTTCGCCTTCGCGGTATCCCTCGCGCATGCCAAAGTCCGAGTCCAGCCCCGGCACACAGCCCACCGCCCCTGGCCATGCGCGATCCGCCGGGGCATTCACTTCGCCGCGCGTCAGCACGTGGATCTCGCGCGGCGCGGGCGAGGGGGCGAAGGAACCCTCAGCGGAGAAACTCGGAGCGGCGGCATAGACCATCACTGGTGTCGGCAAGGCGGCCAGCGCTGCCTTCACCTTGCTGAGCCCATCCTGTGCAGCGGCATAGTCTGCGCCTTCCTGTTCCGTCAGTGCGGCGAGGCGCAGGCCATCACGCTCCCGCGTGGCGCGGCGCAGTTCCACTTTCAGCTTATGCAGGGCGCGCTGCTCGTCCCTGCTTTGCGCGCCTTCATCGAGCCGGTTGCGGCTGTCATACCCATCCACCAAGTGGGCCGTGTTCCAGCGCCCGCTGTCGATGCTGTCCAGCGCGTTCACGGCTTTGCCGAGTGCCACGTTCCCCCTGCCCGCCATCACCTGCAATTCGGCCAGCGCGAACACATAATCATCGAGCCGCTTCCACAGCCGCGTCGCGGTCACGCGCACATACCGCCCGGCAGCGCCGTTCGCGGCAATCGTGTAAGGCTGGTCCGTCCGCTCTGGAAAATCGTGCGCCGTGTAGTCGGCCAATACGTGAGCTGATGTGAAGGCGGGATCGTCGGACAACTCGACCTTTAAGCGGGGAGGAAAGCCGAAGCCCGGCGTCTCGGCGAAATCGGTGGGGAAAGCGGGCACAAGGCGGATGCCGTCGATGGCCATCCCCGCGCCCAGATCCACCTGCACCCATTTCACCACATCGGCATTCATCTCGATTTCGCTGTGGTAGCCATTGCTCGGGCTCTCCCGAACGTCCGCCGCGGCAATGGCCGCTTCCAGTTCCGCACGCTTCGCCTCTAAGGTGCTCAACTCGGGCGAGGTCACCGCCGAAAGCAACGTTTCCGTCGCGGCCACCCGGGCCGCCATCATTTCTTGTTCCCTACTCAAGGCGGCGCGGCGCGCCTGCGTATCCGCATCCGGTCCATAGGGCCGGTCCGCCCGGTCCACCCCCGCGAACACCGCTTGCAGCGCGTAATAGTCCGTCTGCTTGATCGGGTCAAACTTGTGGTCGTGGCAACGCGCGCAATGTACGGTAAGGCTGGTGAAGGTATTCATCACGTTCGCCACCATGTCGTCGCGGTCCAGCGTCCGGGTGATGTCCTTGTCCACCGTGCCTTCGCGCAGTTCCACATGGCCCACAAAATCCCACGGCCCCGCCGCCACGAAGCCCGTGGCCACCGTGGCCTGCGGGTCTTCGGGATACAGCACATCCCCCGCGATCTGTTCCTCCACGAAGCGGCCATAGGGCTTGTCGGCATTTAGTGACTGGATGACATAGTCGCGGTACGGCCACGCGTTGGGGCGGCGCTTGTCCTTGTCATAGCCATGCGTCTCACCGTAGTGCGCCACGTCCAGCCAATGCCGCGCCCAGCGCTCGCCATGCCGGGGCGAATCCAGCAGCCGCTCCACCAATTGCTCATAGGCATCCGGCGCGGGGTCGTCCACAAAGGCTGCCACTTCTTCCGGCGTTGGTGGCAGGCCAATCAGGTCAAAGTACACCCGACGCATCAGCGTGCGCCTATCTGCCTCGGGGGCGGGGGACATGCCCCGCGCTTCCAGCGCAGCCAGGATGAAGTTGTCGATGGCATTGCGCGGCCACCCGCCTTGATTCACGGTGGGCGGCTCCGGGTTATCCAACGGCTCAAAGGCCCAATGCCCTTCCCATGCCGCGCCCTCCGCAACCCACTGCCGCAGCATGTCGCGCTCGGCATCCGTCAGTTGCTTGGGAAATTCCGCAGGCGGCATCCGTTCCTCGGGGTCCGCGTGCAACACCCGCTGCACCAGCAGGCTGGCATCCGGGTTCCCCGGCACAATCACCCGCTCGCCGGGGCGCAACTCGCCAAAGGCGGACGCCCGCTCATCCAGCCGCAGCTTCGCCTTGCGCTCGGCAGCATCCGGCCCGTGGCACTCGAAACACTTGGCTGCCAGAACTGGCAACACGTCACGCGAAAAGTCCACCGGCGCAGCATGGGCAGACAGCGAAGCGCCCACCGCGATGACGACCATATAGTGAAAGCGGAAAACCATGTATGCGCGTTCCCAAAATGCCCGGCACCGATGCTACTACAAATCGATGGCGGATGGCGCACACGGAACAAGCCATAGGCCCGCCCCTACTCCGGCGGGTTCCCCATGATGAAGTCGAGATTCGTCAAGCCGTAGCCTTGCTTCAACTCAACCGTCTCGCCCACCTTGGGCAAGGTGTACTTCTCGAAGGTCTCGCTGCCCCAGATATAGAACGCCAGCTTCGGCGATTCGAGCGCTTCCTTGAACGTGTACCGCACGTGCGTGGGGCCGTACTCGCCCACATCGAGAATCCGCGCGTCAAAGGCGTCGAGCGCTACCACGTCTCCCGGCACAAAGGGATGCAGCGGGCTGCGCACCAGTTGCTCCGGCAGGGTCGTCATCATCTCACCGCCTATCCACTCAATCTCCAGAGTGCGATCATCGGTGCGCGTCATGCGGTACCCGCAGGGTGACATGGTCAGGAACATCCAACTCTTCGGGCGCGGGCGATCCAGGTAGCGGCGGATGATGTCCGTGTACATGGCCAGCACCGGGTCCGGCGGATTGATGGCAATCTGCGTCACCTCCGATATGTCGCCCTCTTCCAACGGGCTCGCCGCGATGACTTCGCGGGCGCGCGCGTCGAGCGTGCCAAACAGCAACGGCCCCGCCACCCATACCGCCAGCGGCAACACGGCGTGCATGGCGATGAGCACATAGGCAAACACACGCACCATCCTCTGGCCGCGCGCCTTCCATGCCTCATGCAACACCACTGCCAAAACCGCCGTGGTGCCAATCGAGGGTATCGTCATTAACCGCCCCGAGGGGAAGGTGGCGAGAGATGGCGCGCACGACAATGCCGCGCCCGCCAACAACCACACCATCGCGCGCTGCGTTTCCGGGGTTGAACGCTTCCATGCCCAGCGAATCGGCACAGCGCAGAGTGCGAGCGTTGCCGCGCAGACCACGGCCAGCAACGTATGGATGCCGGACACCACCACCGGCGCTTCAATCGGCAGGGTCACAAACTGGTTCGCCATCAGCATCAGCAAGCGCGCAGGCGCCTGCTTTGCAAACTCGCCAAACTCGCCCACTGGATCCAGATAGATTCCCGACCCATGCACGCCATAGCCAGATGCTTTATACCAAACCAGGTAGACCACCGACATCAGCGCAGCAGGCAAGAGCGCGCCGATGCGGCGTTGCCACGCGTCGCGCCGCCCCAGCAGTTCATACGCTCCTAGGTACGGCATGATGCCCAGCGCGCTCTCGGCCCCGGCAAAGCCCACCGTATACCCCAGCAAAGACAAGGGCAAGCCCCACCGCCAGCCGTCTTCGCGCCAGCGAATGTGCGCAATCAGCCCCGCCACTGCGGGCAGCGCCGCCAGCAGCGCGTTGCGGTTCGACCACCACGCCGCCGGGATCAGGTGCGCCTCGTCCAGCGCATACAGCGCCATGGCCACCAACGCCGCAGGCCCCAGCAGCCGACGGTACAGCACCCCCACCACGGCCACCAGCCCCACGTACCACAGCGTGGAATGCAGGTGATAGAACAGGTAGCCATCGCCAAACAGCGCGCGGTCGATCACCATCGTCAGGCTGGAAAGCGGGCGAAAGAAATGCAGTTGGATGTTCGCCCAGGTGAACCAAGGCAGCGGTCCGCCGTTGATAAAGGGCAGCACTTCCTTGGGGTCGCCGCCTGCAAAGCGGAATACGTCATAGGGCGATGCAATATGCAGCTTGCCATCGATCGTGAGCAGGTGCAGGTAGTCGTCCACAAACAGGCCTGCAAACAAAGCAGGCAGCGTCACCACCGTGGCAATCGCCAGGCACCAGCCAAAACTCAATTGAAAGCGCCCCCCGGAAGGAGCCGATTTTTCCATGCTCATGCGTGCCGCAATTCCGTGAAGCACTCGTCCAGTATCTGCAAGGCGTCGTCCATTTCCATCTCCGTTATCGTAAGCGCCGGCGTGAGAAAAAGAATGTTTCCCATGGTCAGCTTGAAGCTCAATCCCTTCGACAGCGCCGCATACATCACGGCCTCCGCCTCGTCTGTCGCACGCGCGCCCGTGGCCGGGTGGCGCAGTTCCACCCCCAGCATCAGCCCACGCCCGCGCACGTCGCTGATGATAGGGTGTTTCTCTTGTAAGGCACGCAGTTCGTCGAGGGCATACTCCCCCAGTTCCCGCGACTGCGCCATCACGCCGTCCTCCAGCAACACCTCGATGGCGGCCAGCGATGCCGCAGCTCCCACCGGGCTCTTCTCGTGGGTGTAATGCCCCAGCGCGCGCTCCGCCATCACGTTCAATTCCTCGCGCGCCAGCAACGCCGCCATCGGAAACACGCCCCCGCCCAGGCCCTTGCCAATCACCAGCATGTCTGGCACCACGCCGTACTGCTCGCAGGCGTAGAAGGTTCCCGTGCGCCCGAGGCAGGTGGGTATCTCGTCGAGTATCAACAGCGCGCCGTGCTTGTCGCAGGCCGCGCGAATCTTCTGCCAATATTCCACCGGAGGAAACAGCGGCGTGCTCCGCACCGTCTCGCCCACCACCGCCGCCACGTCGCCCTCCTTCTCCAACATGTACTCAATGTAGTCCGCGCACTGCGTGCTGCACACCGCACCGCAGCGGAACGGGCAACTGGCCGGGTCCGGCGGGGGGGCATGTTCGCAGCCCGGTAAAAGCGGCCCCGCGTCCTTGCGGAAGATGGCCTCGCCCCCCAGCGAGATGCAATCCAGAGAGGCCCCATGAAAGCTGTCCCACATGCTGATCGTCTTGTGCCGTCCCGTGGCCGCGCGCGCCAGCTTAATCGCCATGCCCATCGCCTCCGCCCCGCCCGGCGCGAAAAGCACCCGGTTCAGGTCGCCCGGCGCCAGCTCCGTCAGCCGCTTCGCCAGCGCAATCGCCGTCTCGTTGGTATACCGCCGCGTGCAAAACGGCAGCGCATCCAGTTGCTGCTTGATGGCGTCCACCACCTTCGGGTGGCCAAACCCCACCTGGTGTACGTTGTTGCCATGGAAATCGAGCAACCGCCGCCCTTGGTGGTCAATCAGGTACGCACCCTCGCAACCTTCCAGCACGTTCAGGCAGGGGGTGGAAAGCGACTGGTGCAGGAAGTAGCGCGCATCCTCATCGAGTATCGCCTGGGTGTCTGCGTCGATATGACCCGCCGCCCAAGCTGCACGGCGCGGCGACAGGTTCAGGTCGCCCTCGCTGCGCAGCTTATCCAGCGCTTCTTTATCCGGCACGAATGCCACCTGCTATTCCTTCCTGTCCCCAATCGCGCGCCAGACTACCCCACTGGTTCCCCGAATACAACGCCGGGTTGCACCCTTCCGCCCGACAGGGTCTAATACCAGCGCGTTGGTAACAACGCAATAGGAACTTCCCCATGCGCGCCTTCATCATCTTCATGCTCTTTCTCATCGTTCTTGTACAGGCCCTGCTATTTGCCCGCACCTACGTGGATAAAGACGCCGCATCGGATACGCCGCTGGCCGAACGCTCGCGCACCACCACCGCTGCGCAATCGCTCGAACCCGAGCCGCACGAGAATCCCACCCTGGGCATCGAGATTCTTCGCGGCACAGTGTCCACCCTCGACCGTTCGCCGGTGTCCGGCGCGGAAATCACAGTCGTCGAGACCGACTTCGACAAGTTCGACGCGTTCCGCGTTCCGCGCAAACGGGACACCTGGATAACAAAGACCGCTGAAGGCGGCACTTTTTCGCTGGACACTCTCGCCCCCGGCGGCTACGTGGTGCGCGCGGTCGGGACATTCGGTTCCGCTGCCGCCCTGCTCACGCTCGATGCGCGCGGTGGCGCGGGCGAAACCAAGCTGCGCCTGGCCCCCAGTCGACGCGTGTCCGGCGCGGTGTTGAACTGGGAAGGCAAGCCGCTGGAAGGCGCGCATGTATTTATACTCGCGCCCGAGGGCACCTCGCCGGAACTGGCACCTTGGCGCTATCTCCCTGTAATCACCGAGGCTGATGGCTCATTCCTCTTTGAAGGCATCCCCACCCTGCCCGTCACCTTCCTCGCCGTGGCCGACGACCATGCCCCCGCGATTGTCCGGGAGGCGACTGACGCCACAGAAATTCCCGCCCCCCTGCGCTTCACCCTCGGCAAGGGTGCGCGGCTCGGTGGCTACCTTATCGAAACCACCACCAACCGGCAGGCCGAACGCGCGGCGGTCATCGCCACAGAGCGTGAGTTTGGCGTCGAGCGCGCCCGGAAGCTCACCACCGGTGCAGGCTCCTTTCTCTTCGAAGACCTGCGCCCCGGCAGCTACGAGATAACTATCGAGTCTGCCCACTTCACTCTGGAAAGCCGTCCCTTCGTTGTAGATGTGCGCGACGGACTGGGCAACATCGACGTGAAAGTTATCAAGGCTGGGCGCATCAAGGGGCGCGTGCTGCATGAGAACGGACGCGAGGGCATCCCCGGAGTTACTATTGCAGCGGTGTCCAAGGACCCTATCGAAACCCGCAGCGAGATTACCGGATCAACCGGGTACTACTCCTTTGATGGGCTTGCGCCGGGTGCATGGCTGATTTCTGTGGACGCTGCGCAAATGGGCATAACCGCCGCGGCCGCGCCCGAGGTCAAAGTGATTTCAGGCAAGACCGCCGTTGGGCCCGACTTCACCCTTTCCAGCGGGGCTACTATTAGTGGCCGAGTGGTAGACGTGGACGGTCGCCCGGTGGTGGGTGCCAACGTCCACTTCTCGCTCGACGGCAACCGCACGCCTGACCGCACCAGCCGCTCAGGCGAAGATGGTCGCTTCGAGCAGGGCGGCATTCCGCCAGAATCGCAGGTCCGCGTGTGGGCCGAGCGGCTCGGCAAGGTGAGCACCGCCCTCGGTCCCGAGCCCGTGAGCACGGCGGGCCTGCATGAGCTGACCTTCACCCTGTCGGAGGAGGCCACCGGGCTGATTGCCGGGACCGTGGTGGATACCCTGGGCCGCCCCGCCAGCGGGGCCACCGTGGAATGCGACACGCCCGATGTCTCCCTGACCAAGCCGCTCAGCCTGCAGACCGGGGCAGACGGTGCCTTCCGCTTCGAGGATTTGGCGAAGGGCGTTTACACCCTGCAAGCCGGGCGCGCCGCCGACAAGATGGAACCCGCCTCGGCTCAACAACTTACCCTCGATTCCGGCCAGCACAGCGAAGATATGCGGCTCGTGGTTCCCTAACACCCGGTAACCAAAACCACGTGCCGCCATTCCTGCATAGGCAGGAATCCAGTTCCGCAGTCGCCTGCGGGCGTTCTTCTCCCGCGCGACAAAAGCCTTCCGGTAGCGCACTCGGGTGAAATTGCCCTGGCAAATCGCCCCAAAAACCGAGCTGCCCGCCAGAAAATTTTGGATTGCTATTTTTTCTGGAATCGGGCATAGTCTCCTAAGAACGGGAGGGCGGTCCCCCGTTGGCGAATGTGAGTATTGGAAGATCAAGCCTACCTGTCATGTCGCGCTTGCACGCCTCTGGCGCCATTCTGGTTGCCAACCACACCCCAGCCAATGTAGAACCGTGTCCTCCCTTGTTAACCCCGTTTTGGTGAGAAAGAAAGAAGATCGATGAACATTTACGTTGGCAACCTGTCCTACAACACCACGAATGAGCTCCTGCAGGAAGCGTTCTCGCGCTTCGGCGAAGTCTCGAATGCACACGTGATCCGTGACCGGGAAACCGGTCGCTCGCGCGGCTTCGGCTTTGTCGAAATGCCGAACGACGCCGAAGCCCGCCAGGCGATTGCGCAGCTTAACGGCGGCAACGTCGATGGCCGCAAGATCACCGCGAACGAAGCCCGCCCGCGTGAAGAGCGTCCGGCTGGCGGCGGCGGTGGTTACGGCGGTGGCGGTGGCGGTGGCAGCTACGGTGGTGGCGGCGGCGGTCGCAGCGGCGGCGGTGGCGGCTACGGCGGTGGCGGCGGCGGTCGCAGCGGCGGCGGTGGCGGCTACGGTGGTGGCGGCGGCGGTGGTGGTTACGGCGGCGGTGGCGGCGGTCGCGACCGCTACTAGGCCCTCGCCCGTTTTAGGTTAAGCAGGTTTTCTCGAAGCTTAAGCTTCGGGCAACGCGGTCCTTATGCGCCCGCTTCCCCGTGAGGGGAGGCGGGCTTTTTTCATTTCCAAACCTTGCGCCAGAAAATTCCGCACGTGCAACCTGAGCGACCGGGTCAGTTTAAGGCGATTTAAAAATGCTGCGCCCGCAGAGCGCCATTCCCTCGAAGTCAGGAATCCAGAACCATTTTCGCTTGGGCTAGAACTCGATCACATGCACCACTGTTGCGGCATAGCTTCCAACCATACCGCAACAATGCAATTTGATGCTTGCTCATGGATAGTCCGTCTAGCGGATTGCAGAGCGTTTACATCAACCAAAGTCAGCCGGTTCCATTTCGCTCATGACCTTGTGGAAGGCATCGGCTGCGTCGTCCATCACATCGTCGGTGTCGGCCATGCTGGTGTAGAGGCGGCTGCCTGCGAGGGTGATGACGCCCTCGGCGGTGAAGGCGGCGCCAATGTGGGGGGCGACGTGCTTGCGCTGGAAGACCTGCATGAGGAAATCGGGGTGGGTGAGGTCGACCATGAGCACGCCGTGAGTTTCGAGGTGGACGATGCTGCCGTGGTTGTAGGCGAAGAAGGGCAGGCCGAGGGCGTCGATGCTGGCGTTGAGCTTTTCGGTGAGGCGGTCTGCGGCACGTGCGGCGAGCTGAGGTGCGTTGGTGCGTTCCATTTCGAGCAGGGCGTAGTAGCCCGCCGCGCAGCTTACGGGGTTGGCAGAGAGGGTGCCGCCGACGAGGGTGCGCTCGGAGCCGCCGCCGATGCCTGCGGAGTAGGTGTTCATGATGTCGGCACGACCGCCCACGCCGCCTGCTGCGGGGTATCCGCCTGCAACGCATTTGCCAAATACGGTGAGGTCGGGCTTGATGTTGAAGTAGCCTTGCGCGCCGCCCATGCCGAGGCGGAATGCGGTGACGACTTCGTCGAATATCAGCAATGCGCCGAACTCGTCGCAAAGTTCGCGGCAGCGCTGGTTGAAATCAAGCTGCACGGGGCGGGTGCCACTTTCGGGGCCGATGGGTTCGACGATGATGCAGGCGGTGCCGCCGTTGGCTTTGTTCTGCTGGAGCACTTCAATGAGGCCGCCGGGGCCGTCTACGTTGTTGGGGTAGACTTCGTGCGTGAGGTTGAGGCATTCGTCAGGGATGCCCGCTGCCTCGTGCTTGCCGGTGCCGGGGATGCGGGTGCCCATCACCATCTGGTCGCTCCAACCGTGGTAGCCGCCGCCAATCTTGATGATGTGCTTCTTGTTGGTGAAGTTGCGCGCGGCGCGTATGGCAGCCATCACGCCTTCGGTGCCGCTGCCCAACATGCGAAACATTTCGATGGAGGGCATCACGCGGTTGATAAGCTTGGCCAGCTTGAGTTCGTATTCATGGAAGAGACCGGTGACGGGGCCGCATTCGTTGATGACCTCGATCACCTTTTCACGCACAGGGGCGTAGTTGCTGCCGAGCACGGTGGGGCCGCCCGCCTGGAGGAAGTCGATGTAGCGGTTGCCGTCGATGTCCCAAAGGTAGGGGCCGTTGGCCTTGGTGATGTTGAGCGGGAAGGGATGGTTGAAGGCGAGGTTGTGCTGCACGCCGCCGGGAATGTATTGCTTGGCCTCGTCGCTGGAGGCCTTGGACCCCTTGCACTTGGTGTCGAAGTATTCCATATACTCGGCCATCTTCACCGGGTTGACCTGGTAGACCGGGGCCTCGATCAGCTTGCGGGCCTTTTCGATCAGTTCGTCCGTATCCGGCCAATGGCTCAACACTGTTTCGTCCGTGGCAATCATTAAAGTTCTCCCACCCCTATGGGCGTTTTTAAGAATTCGGCGAGTATAGCATTCAGGCAGCGGGGATGCCCAAGCCTCTCCCGGCCCTGCGAACCCCCTCGATCTGAATGCGGGTTAGACGCTATAACGGGTGGTTTGGAGTCAACGAAATGAATTCTTTTTCGATCTCTGCCGAACCCATCGACACCACCGCGCTGCACGCGGCACTGGCGCATCCGGCGGCGGGGGCTTGCGTGGTGTTCGAGGGGTGGGTGCGTGACCACAATGAGGGCCGACCCGTGGATTCTCTGGCCTATGAGGCCTACGAAGCGGTGGCCTGCGCCGAGGGCGATAAGATTATCTCCGAGGCCATCGAGCGCTTTGGCTTAAACGCCGCCCTGTGTGTACACCGGGTGGGGCATTTGCAGCTGGGGGATTTGGCGGTATGGGTGGGGGTGAGCGCGGGGCACCGGGGGGATGCCTTCGAGGCGTGCCGCTATATCATCGACGAGACGAAGAAGCGGGTGCCGATTTGGAAGAAGGAGCATTACGCTGGTGGTGAAACGGGGTGGGTGAACGCGGGCAACGGCTGAAACCCGTAAGCGAAACACGAGGTCCAATGCCCGAACATGAGGAGGCACCCCGCTTGCGTGTAAAACAGGCTTTACATTTGCGGCGGAGTCTAGGAAACCAACCTACGTTGGAGAGGACAAGAACGATGAAGAAGGCCCTTATCTGGATGGCGGCGGGTGCGGTTGTGGCGTTTGCTGGTTTTGCGCAGGCTGAAGGCCCGCTCACCGCGCAGTTGAACGAGAAGATTTCCAAGCTGACCGCCGAACAGCAGGCGGCCTTGCTGTTGCTGTTGAACACCACCACCGGCACTGCCGCTGCACCGGCGGAAGCCGCCGCAGCCGCCCCGGCTGCCGCTGCCGACCCGAAGACAGCGCTGCTGGATGGCATCAAGAACATTCTTGCCGCCGCGAAGAAGGAAGACCTGGACTCGGTCATGTCCTATGTGTCGGACAGCTTCGAGCACCCGCAGTTGGGCGACAAGGCCGCGTTGAAGGAATTCTTGCAGGGCGCCGTGGACATGGGCTACATCGAAATGTATGCCGATGACACGACCGTCAGCACCGAGGACGTCGAGTTTGAGCAGGACGGCGAAGAGCTGATCATCTACCCTGTTGACGTGGAAGGTCCTTGGGGCTCGGCCACGCTTGAGTTCGTCGCGAAGCTCGAAGCCGGTGCATGGAAGATCATCGGCGTGGATGCTTCCGGCATCTAATACGTTCTCTTCTGTTCCTTTCTCCGGGCATCCCGGCGCGGTCTTGGCGCGCCGGGATGTTCCTTTTTCAAGGGGCGAGGGCGCAGGCAATCTGCTACCATCGTGCGGGATTAAGGAGAGCCACGATGAAGTCTTGGCGCAGCGCACGGATTTGGGCGGTTTGTTTGGGATTCGCGATGGCAGCAGGGGCGCAGGGGCAGCCCGCGCCCAGCGCATTTGGGGGCGATGCGCCCACCCCCGTGCCAGTGGCCCCGGTTGCGCCAGACCCGGCGGCCCCGCCCGCGCCCCAGGAAAAGCCCGATTGGCGCACCGCACCGCTCGAGGGCAAGATTGCGCAGCTGATGTTCGTGACGCTGGAAGGGGAGCAGCAGCCGTCCACGGCGGACTTCGCCTTCCTGAAGCGATACCCGCCCGCCGGGGTGATGCTGGACCGGGTGGACAACGAGCGGGTGGCGCTGGCGTATGTGGCAAAGGTTAGGGGGCTGGAGCAGATCACCAAGATTCCGCTATGGGTGGGTGGTAACTTATATCGGCTGATGCGTTCACATGGTTCTGCCCCCAGCACTTTTCCGCAGGTGCCCTCCATGTTGGCGGTGGGAGCCACACATGACCCCGCGATGGCCGGGCGGCTGGGACGGGTGTTGGCGGAGAACATGAAGGGCATGGGCTTCAACTTGCACCTGGGGCCGTCGCTGTCCCTCGCGCCGCGCGCACCGGACGCAGCTCCGGTAATCCATACTT
>JBIKMR010000346.1:0-3964 GCA_044359155.1 Candidatus Hydrogenedentales bacterium
TCAACACCCCCGGCAGCGAGGTGACCATCACCGGCTGCACCTTCACCGAGAACACCGCCACCGTGGGCGGCGGCGCGATATTCAGCGAAGGGGCCGAGATCGCCATCAACGCGTCCACCTTCATAGCCAACACCACCCCCGGCTTTGGCGGCGCGCTGTTCACCAACGAGGCGGTAAACCCGACCAAGTCTGCGGATACCCTGATTACCAACAGCGTGCTGGCGCGCAACACCGCGCAGGGCGGCGGCGCATGGGCCACTCTAGCCTCGTCCGTCACCTCCATCAATTGCACCATCGTTGGCAACACGTCGAGCGACGAAACGCTGGGCGGAGCGTTCTTCAACAACGCCGCCGACACGGAGGTGATCAACGCCATCATTTGGTACAACTCAAGCGAATGGGTGGCCAACCTTGACGGCAGCTTCACCGAGATTCGCTGGAGCAACGTGGGCGGGGGAGACCCCGGCCCCGACAACATCGCCGCCGAGCCCCGCTTTGTTAACCGCTCGAATGACAACTACCGCCTGCTGCCCGATTCCCCCAGCATAGACGCAGGTTGCACCGAATGCGCCACCGAGGAAGACATCTTAGGAACAGAACGCCAATTTGACGGCGTAGACCAAGGTGCCTTCGAAAGCACCAAAAAGGCCCCCGCCGCCCCCCAATGCCACGGCAACGACGAAGCCCCATCCTCCGCCATGCCCGACCCCGCCAGCGCCCTGCTGCTCGCCGCCCTCATACTGGCGGCCCGTCGCAAGTAATACCGAGCACTCAAAACACAATCACCTCGGCCCGCTTGCTGTTGTCTGCCGTCGGGTGAACAATCACCAAGTCCTTCGAGCCGTCGCCCTTTAGGTCGTGGGATTTCGCTACGCCAAAGCTGGGCACAGCCACCTGCATGGTGGGGTCTTTGGATATGAAGCCAGCTTCTTCGCCGGTGTGGATGACGAGCATCTCTGGGCCATCGCTGAAGGCGAGGTCTAGCCGACCGTCCCCGGTGAAATCATCCAGCTTGTATGAGATACGCTCCCGGCCATCGGGCGCGGTGAGTGTTAGCGAGCGCGTCTCGACAGGCTCCGTCGAGAACTTTCCATCCTGGTATTCATACACCAGTGCGTCCACGCTGATCTTTCGGCGCACAAAATAATTGACCAAGTTCTTCACCCCAAACGGCACCGACACCACCAGCGCGTCCTTGTCGCCATCGCCATCCACATCTTCCACAAGCGGTGCTTCCACGGCGCCCTTGCTTGAGAACTTTGCGGTAGGTTCAGACGGATACTCGAACGGCCCCGTGGCCACATAGATTTGCGTCACCGCTTCCAGGTTGATCGTCCCCCGTGTTTGCACTACCACCAAATCAGGGAAGCCGTCCATGTTGATGTCCGCCATCTTGGCGGAAGCGTCCCACTTCTCTTCCACGTTCACGGGAATCTGGAAACGCCAGCGTTCTTTCCAGTTCGGACCATGCGCAAAGTCTGCAAACTCATCGCTTAAGAAGGCCAGTCCCTTGGGTCTCGTACCAGCCCCCTCGAAGGACAAGATATCGGGCAGGCGGTGGCGAATGTAGAACGCGCCCGTCTTGAAGATTTCGCTGTTCACGTCGCACGCGATGCGCGCCAGTTCCTTGTTCGCGTGGCGCACCTGGTATCCGCTGGGCATAGGCACCAGCCACTCCTCAACCCCGTCTCCCTCCAGGTCTTCCGCCGCCCCCTTCAAGAACGAGGGTTCCCGCGTGCCCGAGGGAAGGAGCGAATCAAACGTGGGGGAGGCAGTGACCCGGAAGCCGCCGGGCGCGGCTGCGTCATAGGTATACACCTCCGCGCCTTCCGCGTTCCCCGCCACGAATTCTCGCGGGGCCTTGCCATTCACCTCTGCCAGGAAATATGCACCCGACTCCGGCTTCAGCTCCAGCACATGGGCCGGTTCCTTGCCAAACGTTGCGCCTTCACCTGCAAGGTAAAGGTTCAACGATTTGCGCAACGGGTTTGCCCGTTCTGCCGCGCACAGTATGGCGATGTCTGCCATGCCGTCCCCATTGAAATCCTCCATCGCCGCGTCCCACATTGGCTCGGCGGATTCCAGCACATGCGTTTGTGGCGCAGCCAACAACGCGGAGAACAGAAGGGCAGCAGCAACCGACATGGGGATACTCCTTGACGGGGCGGCGCAAACACACTCACCCCAGATACTTGATGGATTCCAACAGCTTCTGCGCGCGCGCGGTGGCGGCGTCAATCGTCGCCAAGCGGGCGGTGTCCTTGGCTAGTTCTGCCTGCGCACGCACCCGTTCCAATGCCGCCAGCATGTCGCGCAGCTGACCCGCCATCATCTGCACCATGTCTACACGCGACGGCATCCGATCGTTACTGATGGCGCGCGGCCCCAGGTCAAATCCTGCCGCGTCGAATAGGTCCTTCTGCAAGGGGGCGTCCCCCGCAAGACCCTCGACCACGGTAATCTCCCGGTGCCGACGCAGGAATTCCAGAAAGGCCGGCGGGTCCATCGGCATCGCGTCCAGCTCGCGCAGGCAATATTCGAACAAGGCCCGCACCGAAACCACCGGGCTCTTCGCTCGGCGCAGGTAGGTAAGGCACAACAGCTCCACGGCCTCAAGCGGCCCCGGCGCACCCGGAAATTCAACGATATTGTCCATCATCAGCATGTCCCCTTAGACGAGCGGGGATCATACCTTATTCACCCATTCACGGACCTTGGCAATAGTTGTCCTCAAAGTTTCCGGGGCATGGGGCGATGCTGCCAAAGTTATACAACTGCACCGCGCGCAGCGTCTCGGTCAGGTCTATCACGCCATCGGCTCCGCCGCGATAGTCGCTCGCGTGTCGGCGGCAGAGCGGCTGCGGTCCGGTCGAAGACAATCCGTACCCATCCTCACCCGAACTATTGACAGTGCACGCATACCCGCCTGCCGCATACAGTTGGATTACCCGAAGGAGCTCTGCCAGTTCCAGCTTGCGGTTCGCATTTGTGTCTGCCGAATGAATGGGCGACAAGCCAGAGATTTGATGTTGCAATTCTCCAAACGACAGCAGCCCATCGCGATTCGTGTCAAGTCCAATCAAGCGCTGCGACGATATACCCAGCCCTGCCGAAGCCTCGTTGTAGGTCACCACGCCATCGTCGTTGGCGTCCGCCACGTCGAAGCGGTCCAGCATGTAGTCCGCGCTCACCGGCTCCTGTGGTTCCTCCCCCTCTTCCTCTCCCTCAACATCGTCTTCGGGGTCACAGGTGAAACCCTCGGCCTCAATCTCGCCCTCGGTTACCGGCACCGATTGCCCCCGTATCATATAGGCAACCGCCACCTCGATCCCGGTGGCAGGCAGGGTGGCTTCTCCAAACACCGTGCAATGCAAATCTGCCGACGCGGTAAAGGAATAGGTGCCTGCCTCCAGCCCCGTAAACAGGGCCAGCCCGAGTTGATCAGGCACTGTTGCCAGCTCGCCCACGGCTACCTCCGGCAAGAGGCTGGCATCTATCGGGACTAGCTCGCTCATTGTAAGCTGGACGATATAGAGGTCCCCGTCCTCGATTGGAGACTCAATGAAAGGTCCGATGTTAATGTCGCCAATCTCGGAGCTGCCATAGGCAGCGAACTGCGCGCGAATCGCCGAGGCCTCATAAACGCCCCAATCATTGTAAGCTGCATTTAGGGTTGCGCCATTCGTGTTCTCCAGTTCAATCGCCGGGCCGTCCAAATTGCGGAAACGGTTGAAGCCGGTGCTGTCGAGGTTGTTCGACGCGCCAAGCTTCGGCATGGCCACCGAGCCCGAGGCATTCGGGCTTACGCGAATCGCCCGGTTGCGGATGTTGTCAAACAGGCATCGTTCCACTGTGGGGCTCGCGCGATACACCAGCATACCCGTGCCCAGGTTGCGGAAAGTGCAATTGATGATAGAGGGGCTGGCGGAATTCCCCAGCGACAGCGCCGTCGTCGCCGTGGCAT
>JBIKMR010000097.1:0-13885 GCA_044359155.1 Candidatus Hydrogenedentales bacterium
GGCGCTGCTGCCGCGCAGCTTGGCGAGGGCGTCGTTGAGGGTGTCGGCTTGCTGCTTGAGCTTCGACACTTCATAGTCGTTCTTGCGGGTTTCGATGTTGAGGTAGGCCTCGCACGCAAGGACGCTTATGATCACAAACACGGGCGGCGTGAAGAACAGCCACCCGTACAGGGCCTTGCGGCTCGCCGGCTTTCTCATCGCTCCTCACCTTTCACGCGTTCTGCCACGCGCAATTTAGCGCTCTTCGAGCGCGGGTTCCGCTGCATCTCTTCCGCTCCCGGCAATGCGGGTTTGCGGGTCACCAGCACCACCTCCGCCGCTTGTCTTTCCAACAGCCGCCCATCGGGGCGGAACACGCGCTTCTCGCGCGCAACTTCTTGCAGGGCCTGCTTCACCACGCGGTCTTCGCCGGAGTGAAAGGTCAACACCGCCAGCCTCCCCCCCACTTTCAACACCCCCAACGCGGCCAGCACTCCGCGCTCGAGGTGGGACAACTCTTCGTTCACCGCGATGCGGACGGCTTGAAACACCGTGCGTACTTCATCGGGCATACCGCCGACGAAGGGCAGGGCCTCCTTCACCGCCGCGACCAGGTCGTCTGTCGATTCAAGTTCACCGCGCTGGGCGCGCGCCACGATGGCGGCTGCTATCCGGCGCGCCTGGCGCAGGTCGCCGTAGGTGCGCAGCATCTCCGCCAGCGATTCATCCGTCATTCCACGCAACATCACCGATGCGGGCTGCCCCGAGGTGGGGTCCATGCGCATGTCGAGGGGACCGTTCCCCTCGAAGGAGAATCCCCTGTCGCGCTGGTCGAGTTGCATACTCGAACAACCGGCATCTATCAGCACGCCGTCCACCGGGCCGAGGCCCAGCGTGGCCAGAACATCTGCAATCTCGGAGTAGTTGGCCTGCACCACTTGGGCGCAAGGAAAAGCCGCCAACCGCACCGTCGCCAGCGCGACCGCAGCGGGGTCGCGGTCGAGCGAAATCAAACGTCCACCATCGAGCCGTTCGGCTATCAAAGCCGAATGGCCGCCCGCCCCGGCGGTGCCGTCTACATACACGCCGTGTGCCTTTAGCTGAAGTCCCTCAAGCACTTCAGCGGGCATGACCGGAATGTGGGGAGCAGCACTCACACCGTCCTCAATTCCATCGCGCGAGCCAGCTTGTTTTAAGCCGCCTTGCGAAACTGGTTGATGGCCTGCGATTCAACTTCGAATATTTCGAACACGCTCTTTGCGCCAACCATGCGGATGAGGCGCTGCGTATAGAGGTTTACACCGGTGAGCTTCAGGTCGCCATCGTGCGAGCGAAGCTGGCGGAGCCGCTCGACCAGCACGCCCAGGCCCATGTAGCTGACGAACTTTACGCCGCTTAGATTCACTACGACGTTGTAGCGCTGGTCGGCGAGGCAGGCCATGATGGCCTTGCGCAGCACGTCTACGGTGCCCTCGTCGATGTCGCCCTCAAGCCGCAGCACGGATACCGAGCCGCTTTCGAGTCGTTCCACTTCCAACATCCTGCATTCCTCCTGCATGTTATGCCGCACCGCAAGCGGCGACTGCGGGTGCGCCAAACAACTCCGCAGCCATAGCCTTGTAATTCTGAGCCTGAGTCTGTTGAAATGCCTTCCAGCTTTCCCGGCTCCAGAGTTCGATATGATCTTCCACTCCGAGAATCACCGCATCGCGGTCGATGCCCGCGTATTCCCGCAAGGGCGCGGGAACGGTGAAGCGTCCCTGCGCGTCGGGCTTCACCTTCGAGGCGCTGCCCAGCAGGAAGCGGCGGAAGTCCAGCATCTTGGGTTCGAGCGCCGCCTTCGCCGAGGCCTTGGCCAGCAGCTTTTCCCACTCCGCCTTCTCGAAAAGAAACAGGGCACCGTCGAAGCCGCGCGTTACGAACCACGTGTCGTGGTCGCGCGCCACCATTTGAATGTGGAACTCCTTGGGGATATTGACTCTCCCCTTGTCGTCCACACTGGTATAAACTTCGCCGAAATACATGTTAGGGATAAATCTCCACTTTTTCTCCCCGCGCCTCCATAATCTACCACTAAGAAGATCACCTGTCAAGAGTCAATTATTCATTGCTCTAATGATTCCAAGCACTTACAACAAACACAACATGTTGTGGTCATTTTTTAAAAGGCCACAAAATACGGAATCGTGAGGAGGTGGCAGGAGGAAAGGCTTAGGGTTAGCTTGCGGGGTAGGGTGCAAGTTTGCAGGTAACCCCCTCACCCTAACCTTCTCCCCTCCAGAGGCGGACAAGCCCCTGCCAGGGGCGAGGGAACCGGAGGAGACCTTCCGGTCGAATGAGTGGCATGGTCAGGAGACCAAGCCACAACAACAGCCAAGAGACCACGCCACAACATTCGCTCTCAATCTCCTTCTTTTTCCTTAGCGTTCCTACGTGCGTCGTCGTGGTTCTATTTTTTGGATTGTGAGTTTCTTGTCAGTATTTCGTTACCTTGCGGTATTCATGTCGTAAGTTGCTTCGATTGTTTGGTTTAGGCATGTGGATAAGTTGTGGGATTCCTGTGTCGAAACCGAAGGGGGCTGCTTCCTGTCATACGTATTGCGGAGAATCCGTGGAGGTTGTACCTGTGATGCGATTTACTTGCGTGCTGTTTGCGCTGATGCTTTTGTCGGGCGGTGTGGCCTTGGGCGATGAGGCCCCGGCGGTTGCGAATTTTCGGCTGACTGACCATACGGGCAGTTCGCACGAGTTGTTCCGTTTGGCGGATTCGTCAGCGGTGGTGGTGCTGGCTTATTCGCCGGAGTGCGCGGTGGCTAAGGAGGGGGCGGCGGCGCTTTCCAAGGCGCGGGCTGCGGCGGGCGAGGCGGGCCCGGCGGTGCTTGGGATCAATGTAACCGGTGGTGATGACCGCGCGAAGGTGGCGGAGGCGCTGGGAGACGTGGCGTTGCCGGTGTTGATGGACCCGGCGCAGACGGTGTCGAAATCGCTGGGCTTTACGCAGGCGGGCGAGGTGGTGGTGATAGTGCCGGGCGAGGGTTGGCGGGTGGCCTATCGTGGCGCGCTGAATGCTGCGGCGTTGCAGGCTTACCTGAAAGGGGATCTGTTTCCTGCCGCAGTCACCGAGGCGGCGGGCCAGGCTATTGTGTACCCGGATTATTCGGGTATCTCCTATGTAAAGGACATTGCCCCGATACTGGAAACGAAATGCTTTTCCTGCCACCGCGAGGGCGGGTTGGGTCCGTTTGCGTTTTCGGATTACAAGAAGGTGCTGGGTTGGTCGGACATGATTCACGAGACGGTGCGCACGAAGCGTATGCCGCCGTGGCACGCAGATACGGCGGTGGGTGCGATAGAGCACAAGCACGCGCTTAGTGCTGCGGAAGAGGGCAAGTTGCTGGCGTGGATCGAGGCGGGCGCGGTGCAGGATGCAGGCGATGATCCACTGGTGGCTGCGGCGGCAAAGCCCGCTCCCGGGGCCTGGACGCTGGGCGAGCCGGATCATATTGTGCGGATGCAGGACGCGCAGGAGCTACCTGCCGAGGGAATCGTGAATTACCGGTATATCCCGGTGGCGGTGGGGATTGACGAAGACAAGTGGGTGCGCGCGATGCAGGTGCGCTCTGACAACCCGAAGGTGCTGCACCACGCTTTGTTGTTCATCACGTATCCGCGTGAGTATCGACACTTGCAACCGCGCCCGAGCAAGGGACTGCGGGGGTATTTTGCTTCGTTCGTTCCGGGGGCGGAGGTGACGTCGCTGCCGGACGATGCGGGGGTGTTTCTGCCGAAGGGTTCGGTGCTGACGTTCCAGATGCACTACACCACGATTGGCAAGGCCACGCAGGAGCGCAGCGAGCTGGGGCTGTATTTCCATGAGTCCGCGCCTTCACGTGCCGTGCGGGTTGAAGCGGGGCATGAGAATGACTTTGCGATACCGCCGCACGCGAAGGACCACCCCACGAAGTGTGACTATGAGTTCCGGCGGGACGCGGAGATATTGGGGCTATCACCGCATATGCATTACCGGGGAAGCCGGTTCCGTTTTACGGCGGACTATCCGGATGGCGAGCAGGAGGACCTGCTGAATGTGCCTTGGTATGAGTTCGACTGGCAGCCGATGTACTTCCTGGAGAAGCCGTTGAAGGTTCCAGAGGGCACGCGCATTGTGATGGATGGAGGCTTTGACAATTCTCGCTTTAACAGGAAGAACCCGAACCCGGAGCAGATGATTCGATTTGGGGAGCAGTCGTTCCAGGAGATGTTCATCGGGTACGTGCAATACGCCTCGCAGCGAGATCCGGATCGGTATCAGCCGCGCGAGCTGGAGCCGCATGAAACGATTGGCATGGGCGAGATGATTACGCAGGACAATATAGTCGGGATGAAGTTCCGGATCGTGGAAGAGCTTCAGGTGGAGTTCAAACCGGATGGCAAGCTGCACACGTTGCAGGGCTATCCGATGGGGACGTATGTGTTCGAGACCCCGACGCAAATCAAGACGAAGAGTCTGTTTGGCGAGATTGTACTTTTCGTTGTGGGGGATGAGCTGTTCTTTGATGGTAATCCCTTGCGACGAATTGGGTAAGCTGTCGGGGGCACCCGTGTGGCGCGGGGCCGGGGAGGGAATCGTGCCATGGTGTATCGGGGTCTGATCGTAGCGAGTGCATTGTTTCTTTGGGCAGCCGTGGCGCAGGCGGAAGTAGCCTCGCTTGGCGGAGTGGATTTGTCCACGCGGGCGGGGGTGTCGGCGAACGTGGTGAATGCGGACGCGGTAATCTTTGAGCGCATCGATGGCCGGAAGCTGGGCAAGCTGGCTGTGTCGGAAGATCCCTATACGGAGAACGCGTGGGAGATTCGCCTGCCGGATCTCGTAGGGAACGCGGGCAAGGCGGTGGTGGTGGAAGTCTATTTCCAAGACGCGGGCGCGGGGGTGTTGTCCGCGTCGTTGCAGTGGGACAGCACGGCGGTGGCGGCATCGCGGCAGCGCAGCTACACCCGCTGTAACACCGGCACGGAGCGCTTTGCCGCCTTTGCTTTTGCGCTGCCTGCCACGGCACCGCGACTGGCGCCGGTGCTGCAGATAGCCGGGCTGCAATATCCTACGCGCGTGGATGTGAAGCCTGCGCAGGAGGAGCCCTATTGGGAAGGACTGAAGGCCACGCTGCCGAAGCAGGTGCGGCCGCTGGTGGCTTTGAAGAATCCCATGCGCTTGGTGACCACGACGGGCATCGACGTGACCGGCGGCTTCGAGTCGCTGGATAATTCGCTGGAGCAGATTGCCGAGCTGGCCCCGCTGACCAAGGCGCTGGGCATGACCTCCATCGAGGGCTATGTAACCTGGAAGCGGCTGGAACCCGAGCGCGAGGGGGAATTCGATTTCTCCTTCTACGACGCAATCGTACACAAGCTGGCGGAGTATGACCTGAAGTTCTTCCCGCTGCTCATCGTTGGCTCGGGCTATGCCCTGCCGGAGTGGTTCATCCAGAGCGAAGAGAACGAAGGCTTTGTCTGCCTGGAGCACGGGCTCGAAAACGCGGTGCAGAGTATCTGGTATGCGCCGCACCGCCGCCATGTGGAGCGCGTGCTTAAAGCCTTCGGTGATCACTATGGTCCCATGGGCGTGTTGGAAGCGGTGCGCCTGGGGCCGAGCGGTAACTATGGAGAATCGCAGTATCCCGCCGGGGGCAACTGGGGGCCCAAGGGTGAGGCGATGCACATCCACATTGGCTGGTGGGCGGGCGACCCTCATGGTCGCGCGGACTACCGGCGTTTCCTCGTCGATAAGTATGCGACCATCGACGCGCTCAACGCCGCGTGGGAATCGAAGCTGGCCAGCTTTGACGAGGCAGACTGCCGCCTACCCGAGCTGATGCTGTCGCGCCGCGAGCGCGCGGACTTTACCCAGTGGTACACCGACTCGATGAGCGACTGGTGCGCGTGGTGGGGAGGGGTGACCCGCGAGGCCCTGCCCGACACGCCCATCTACCAGAGCGCGGGCGGCTGGGGATTCCGCGAAGCGGGCACGGACTATTCCGAGCAGACGCGCACGATGAAGGATATCAGCGCGGGCATCCGCCTGACCAACGAGACGGACAGCTTTGAGCAGAACGTGTACGCGACCCGGCTCGCCGCCACGGCCGCCCGGCTGCACGGCGTGTCGCTGGGATACGAACCCGCCAGCAGCCACACTGCGCGCGGCGTGGCGGGCCGCATCTTCAACACACTCACCACCAATGGCGACCACCTCTTCACCTACCAGGGCAACCTCATCAACAGCCAGCTCGGCATACAGAAGTGGATCGACTATACGCCGCTCTTCGAGACGCGCCGTCCCCCGCTGATGGACGTAGCCGTGTATTACCCCGAGACCGAGAACCAGTTGGGCGACGCCGCCTTCCGCAGCATCTACGCCTGGGGGTTCAATCCCCGCGCCGCCGCCGTGCGGCGTGTGGTGGACGTGGACTACC
Organism: Candidatus Hydrogenedentales bacterium; assembly: GCA_044359155.1. GTDB lineage: Bacteria > Hydrogenedentota > Hydrogenedentia > Hydrogenedentales > JAEUWI01 > WGMK01. Next base: position 6,447 of record JBIKMR010000097.1, read on the forward strand.
TCGACGACAACCTCATTCGGCAGGGATTCCTCGACCAGTTCAAGGTGCTCGTCTGCGTGTGGGGCGACACCGTTGAGGCGGATGTGCAGGACAAGATGGACGCCTGGCTGCGGGCTGGCGGCACCTTGGTTTACCACAACTATCCGCGCGGCCCCATGCGCAGCGTGGAAGGCGAGAGCAAGCACTTCACCCAGTGGAGCAGTGGCGACACCGGCGCCGGAAAATTCATCCGCTATCGCGGCGACATGGAACCGGCGAGCCTGTTCAGCGATTTTCTGCGCGAGACCTTGCCCAGCGTTGACAGCCTGCACCCGTGGACCAAGGCCCTTATTACCGCCGACCGTCCCGACCAGGTCTTTCTCAGCCTGCAAGACGACGGCCATGCCCTCGCGCTGAATTACACGGGGAAGCCTGCCATCGTGAGGCTGGGCGACGATACAAGGATGGAGGTGCCGGGGTATGGGATTGCAAGGATGAAGCTGGCGCGTTAGATCAATTTAAGAAGTCATTCATACGAAAAGCTGCGCGTGCATGGGCACTTAATCAACCCCCTCACCCTAACCCTCTCCCCCGAATCTCCTTCCTCGTCAAGTTGTGTCGGCAGGGCAAACGGTGGAGAGGGGACCAGAGGAGCTGGCTCTCCGTATCACATGAATTGTGTTGCACAATCGCCAGCTTTCATATGTATCGAAAGTCAAAACGCTCTAGTGCCTATCGAGAAAACCATAACCTGGTTCTTTAGTCGCGCGGGCATGAGGAGTTTAGGGTACATCGTTTCTCAAAAACGCCTCATGCGGGGGGACGTGTGACCGATTGAGAACTTACGGAAAACTTGCAGGGCAAGCCATGCGATGCAGAGGGTGATGATGGCGATGCGCAGGTGGGTGGCGGTGGATGCGGAGATTCCCAAGCCGGTGCCGAGCGCGATGTAGCCCGCGAGGCAGATGGGGCATTTGGGCATGAGCGCGAGCAGGCTGCCGGGGATGATCCAGTTAGCGGATTGCAGGGCACGTTGCAGAATGCTGCGACGCGCGGGATGCGCGCCGCAGCACGTAGGCGTGGTCAGGACTGGATCGGCAGCCATATCACAAATCCCCCCTGAGCTATTCCTTATTCGCAGCAACAATCGTGGGTTGCGCAGGCGGTGTTTTCGTATTTGTCGTGGTGGCGCATCCAGTCCATTATGGTGCCTTCGTTGCGCCCGAGGGGGGTTAGGTCGAGCAGCATGAATGCGCCGATGGCGGATTCGATGCCGCGCGTGTAGGTGGAATAGGTGTGGTAGATGTCGCCCGCTTCGTCTTTGTAGAACACGCTGGTGCCGGGGCATTCACCGGGTTTCTTTTCGGGCAGCTCTTCGTAGTTGTAGGTGTTCACCCCTTGGGCAAGGCTCTCTTCGGTGAACGAGGCTTGGTAGTCGATGTTAAAGTCGCTGCCGTTGGCGGATACCCATTTGAACTTCCAGCCCATGCGCTGCTTGAAGGGGACGAGCTCGGCGTAGGGCGCGCGCGACACGACGACAAAAGTGGCACCGCCGTGGGGGACGTGCAGGTTGGCGCCGTCGAAGTGGTCGGCTAGGAAGGAGCAACCGGGGCAGCCTTCGGCCCAGCCGGGAGCGAACATGAAGTGGTAGACGATGAGCTGGTTGCGCCCAGCGAAAAGATCGCTGAGGGTCTCGGGCCCGTTGGGGCCGTCGAATGTGTAGTCCTTGTCCACCTTGACCCAAGGCAAATCGCGGCGCTCTTTACACAGTTCGTCGCGCTGGCGGGTGAGGGCCTTCTCTTTGAGCAGGAGCGCCTTGCGGGCTTCGAGCCATTCGGACTGGGATACAACAGCGTGTTCTGGCATGGGAATTCTCCTCTGTTTACTGCGGGGTGCGCAGAGTTTCCAGGTGGGCTATCAAATGATCGAGCACAATGTTGAGGGTGTCCGCGCTGCGGGCGGCCTTGGCGAGGGAGACGGCCCCCTCGTAGCTGGCGACGATGTAGGTGGCGAGCTTGTCGGGGTCCACATCTGCACGCACCTGGCCCTTGGCTTGGCTGGCTGCTATGGCTTGGGCGAAGCCGGATATCCATTTGCCGAACTTGCGGTTGAGCAGGTCGCGGAGTTCTTCGTCGGTGTGGGAGAGCTCTTGCGCGAGGTTGTTGAGTATGCAGCCGCGCCGGATTCCTTCGTCGCCATCGTGCCGCACTTCGTTGAGCCGGGCGATGATGGCGGCGAAGGGGTCGTCTGCCTTTTCGAGGGGTTCGAGCCAGCGGTATTCCATGACGCTGCCGATGGTTTCCTCGATGATGGCGGCGACGAGGGCTTTCTTCGAGGGGAAGTGGTGGTAGAACGCGCCCTTGGTGAAGGCGGTGTTCTCGATGATCTCGTCCACGCGGGTGCCGTTGTAGCCCTTGGTCCAGAGTTGTTCGAGGGCGGCGTCGAGCAGGCTGGCGCGGGAGGTGTCTTTGTTGGTGTTGGCTTCCATACCAACTAGTATGTATGGTTTTGGATGGATTGTCAAGGGGGGAGAAGAACACGGACCCCGCTTAGACGCGGGGCTTCGCAAGGCTCAGCAGAAGGTTAGCTGTTTGTGGCGCGCTTTTTAGCGCGGACTTCGCGGAAGAAGTTGGTGAGCAGGGCGCCACATTCCTGGGCGAGGATACCGCTGATCAGCTCGGGCTGGTGGTTGAAGCGGGTGTCTTCAAGCAGGTTCATGAGGGTGCCACAGCAACCGGCCTTGGGATCTGTTGCGCCATAAACCACGTGGGCAACGCGGCTTAGGATGATGGCCCCGGCGCACATGGGGCAGGGTTCGAGGGTGACGTAGAGGGTAGTGTTCTCCAGCCGCCAGGAACCTAATGCGGCGGCTGCGGCGCGGAGTGCGAGCACTTCTGCGTGGGCGAGGGGGTCTTGGTCGAGCTCGCGGCGGTTGTGAGAGGTGGCGATGACTTGGTCGTCGTGCACGATGATGCAGCCGATGGGCACATCGCCAAGGGCTTGGGCGGCGCGGGCGGCCTCGATGGCGAGGGCCATGTAGTGTTCGTGTGTTTGCATGGGGGGAATGATGCCGTGTGCTGGGGCGGGGTGCAATTCCTTGAAAGCCCTTGGCTTTCGCGTTATCATGCCGGTGGCTTGTCAAGAGTAGACGTGGACAGGCTGGTGTAAACAGGGGCGCGCGGCATCCATTGCTGCGTATTTGGAGAGCGTGTTGCTCATCGACAACCGCGAGAGTGGCCTGACCACGTACCTGGGGGAAATTTCCAGGATTCCTTTGCTGTCTCCCTCGGAGGAGATCCGCCTGGCGCGGCTGGCGATAAAGGGGGACGCGTCTGCGCGTCGCCACCTTATCGTGTCTAACCTGCGCCTGGTGGTGAGCATTGCCAAGAAGTACATCTATTACGGGCTTCCGCTTCAAGACCTGATTGAAGAGGGGAACATTGGCCTGATGAAGGCGGCGGACAAGTATGACCCGGAGCGTGGCTGCAAGTTTTCGACGTATGCCACGTGGTGGATTCGGCAGGCGGTAACGCGTTCGTTGTCGAACCAAGGGCGCACGGTGCGGGTGCCGGTGTACATTACGGACAACGTGGCGCGCTACAAGAAGGTGGCGGAGGAGCTGTATATCAAGACGGGCCGCCAGCCGGAAGTGGACGAGATGGCGAAGGCGCTGGTGTTGAGTGAGCGGGAAGTGTTGAAGCTGCAATCTTTTGTGGACACGGTGGAGCCTATCGACCGGATGCAGTCCACGGATGTGGAAACCATGCGGGAAATTCCCGAGAGCATGGAGCCGACGATTACGAACCAGGCGCTGGAACAGTTTGAACTGGACCAGCAGATGACGCAGCTTTTCGACGAGCTGAATGAACGCGAGTCGGCCATCATCAAGTTTCGGTATGGCATGGAAGATGGGCGCGCGCATACGCTGGAGGAAACGGGCAAACGTTTCAACCTGACGCGCGAGCGGATTCGCCAGATCGAGAAGGACGTGATGAAGCGGCTGCGCGTGTATGTGAAGGACAATGCGGCGGCGTTTGACCGCTGAGCGCTGCTGCGGCAGGCTCTCTCCCCCACGCTACATAATGGAGCACCCCCATGGACTTGGCCTCTTTTATTCGCAATGTGCCTGACTTTCCGAAGCCGGGGATTCAATTCAAAGATGTGACCACGTTGCTGCGGGAACCGGCGGCGTTTCGGTACATCATCGATTTCTGGGCAGCGCGCTATGCAGACCAGAAGCTGGATGCGCTGGTGGGTGTGGATGCGCGGGGTTTTGTGTTCGGCGCGCCGCTGGCCTACACGATGGGGCTGCCGTTCATTCTTGCGCGCAAAAAGGGCAAGCTGCCGGGCGACACCATCGGTGAAGAGTTCGATCTGGAGTACGGCACGGATACCGTTGAGGTGCATGTGGATGCACTGCCTGCGGGATCGCGCGTGGTGATTATCGACGACCTCCTCGCCACGGGCGGCACGGTGGCGGCGGTGGTGCGACTGATGCAAAAGCTGGACGTGGAGACGGTGGAGGCGGCGTTTGTGGTGGAGCTGCCACCGCTGAAGGGGCGCGAGCGGTTGGCCCCGTTGCCGGTGCATTCGCTGGTGGAGTTTATGGTGGACTAACCTTCGTGGAGCGTGGGTAAGGTTTGCGGGTAACCCCCTCACCCTAACCCTCTCCCCCTGCCAGGGGGAGAGGGGACAAGAGTCGCTTATCTTCGCAATAGCGGTTCTGCACGTTTTTGAAAATGAAGTTCAGGAAGTAGACATGAACCAGAATTTTCTCCCCGGCACGCAGATTGAGATCGTCAACGAGATTCCTCGTGGGCAGTTCAAGCATGTGTTGTTTGATTTTGATGGCACCATTTCGCTGTTGCGCGAGGGGTGGCAGGGCATCATGGTGCCGGTGTGCATTGAGATGATCTGCGGCGACTCGGAACCGACCGACGCAATACGCGAGGCGGTGGCGCAGATGATTGACGAGACGACGGGGATTCAGACGATTTTCCAGATGGAGCGGTTGGTGGAGATGATCCGCGAGTATGCCCTAGTGCCGGAAGCGCAGATGCTGGACGCGGCGGGGTATAAAGCGGTGTATAACGAGCGGCTGTTGGTGCCGGTGCGCGAGCGCTTGGCGCGGCTCGAGTCGGGCGCGCTTTCGATTGAAGACGCTACCGTGCCTGGGGCGCTCCGATTTCTGAAATTGCTGCACGGGCATGGCGCGGCGATGTATGTATTCTCCGGCACGGACCGCGACGATGTGCGGCATGAGTGCGCGCAGGTGAAGGCGAATCATTTCTTTCAGGAGATATGGGGCGCAATTCCCAGCGTGGAGGAATACAGCAAAGAGAAGGTGATCCGCGAGATCATCGCGCAGCATGGGCTGCATGGCAGTGAAGTGCTGGCGGTGGGCGATGGCCCGGTGGAACTGCGCAACGTGAAGGAACATGGCGGCGTGGCACTGGGCATAGCCAGCGATGAGACCAACGGCGGCTGGGATATGCACAAGCGCGCGCGCTTGTTGAAGGCCGGGGCGGATATCTTGGTGCCGGATTTCTCGGAGGCTGAAGCCCTGTATCGCTACCTGATGGCGGTCGAGTAAAGAGCGAACTAAGCCTGCCGCCCCATCGCCGCCACCTGGTCCTGCGTCAGCGGAATTGGCATCTCCAAGGCAATCTGGCCGAGTGCCTTGCCTTGGGCATCTATGCGCAAAGAGCGGCTGCCGCCGCCCGCCAACACCGAGGGCAGCACGAAATTAAGCGCGCGCAAGTTGGGCAATTCGTAACGCTTCACTTCGCCCGGATCGAAGGGCGCGAAGAATCCGGCAAGCGAATCTGCGGTGAGGTGATCCACCAGCCACGCGTAGCCCGCGTCGGTGTAGGCAATGATCCCCACGTTCGCACCACCACCCTTGTCTCCACTGCGGGCATGGGCTATCTCGCCGAGTCGGCACATTACGCTCTCGCTCATCGGGATGCTCCTTGGATTGCGAGAAAGTATGGCAGAAGCAGCTCCTTGAATTCTCAGTCTATGGCGCGGTGTGTACAAACTTACCATGCTCCAGAAAATGAAGCACATGCCGATGCGTTTCAGGATTCGACATGATGAAGGTGTGGGCGGCATTTACGGTGATGAAATCGGCCATGCCTTCCAGCTTCGTTTGTTCCATGCCGACGATTCCGTCGTCGTCCCCGGCAATAAGTGGGTTCAATCCTTCGCCATTGCGCAAAGAGCCTGCAATGACGCCGAAGGAGCATCGCGGCGTTCCCGCCGTTGCGGCAAAACCCTCCACACCGGTGATGAGTTGTTTGCCTGCGGGGCCGACGAGACGTTCGCTGGGCCACCACCCGAGAATGGCATCGGCCATAACGGCGCCTTGGTTGGGCGGGGCCAACATGACCAGCTTGCCTTGGCATTCCCATTCGGATGCCGACATTAGTTTGCGTGCAAGGATTCCGCCCAAGCTATGCGATACCACATGAACTTGGTTGAAGTCTTTGCTGGCGTAGCCCAGCACGCGGCCCACCTGCGCGGAAAGTTCCTCAATGGATTTCGCCATGCTCGGGTAGTTGATGGCGTAGACTTCATAGTCTGCTTCTTCGAGGAGCGCTTTCAGCGGGCCGAGGGAGTCTTTGGAGCGCAGGTAGCCATGAACCAGTACACACAGACGGTCGCTGGTAAGGGTGGCTTTGCCGGTGGCGATGGCTTCTTCGAGCGCCTGCTCGCATTGCGCATAAGTTCCCCACGCGCGACGCACATCCTGCTTATCCAAAAGGCGATAGTGCCCGGTCAGCACGTTTTGCTGAATGCGCCATCCGCCGTACAGGCGCTCGTCGCCCCAGTACTGTTTTCCGCCCAGCGTCTTTGTGGGTAAGTTGAAGTTCAAGTGCGAACCTGTGGGCTTGGAGGATTCGGCTTGGGCATTGGCAAAGGTATGACCAAAAAACAAGAAGAGTACAAGGCACACACCCACAACGAGCTGGCGCGGCGGGAGATTCAATGCGGCTCTCCTTTTCGTTCAAAGTATGGCAGAAGGACGATTGCAGATTGCACTTTGAAAGTGGGGCGTACACGAGTCGTAGCAGCGTAGGAGCGGTGCTACGAGAAAGAGGAGACCTTGTGGTCGTAAGAGTGGCCACTCCCCGCTTTACCGCGCTGGGTTTCTTCGCTAGAATCGGGGTTTGGGTGGGCGTGACTTTAAGGAGCCTTGGCATGATGGGATTGGTGGACGGTCAGGTGTGCATTGTTACGGGGGCCGGGCGCGGAATTGGTGCGGCGACGGCGCGGTTGTTTGGTGAGCATGGCGCGAAGGTGGTGGTGTCGGACCGGGACGAGGGGCCCGCGAGGGAGGTGGCGGCGGAGATTCGCGCCACCGGCGGAGACGCCATTGCTGTGGCGGGGGACATTACGGACCCGGATTTTCCGGCGCATTTGGTGGAGGAGGCGGTTGGGAAGTATGGGGTGTTGCA
>JBIKMR010000347.1:0-3948 GCA_044359155.1 Candidatus Hydrogenedentales bacterium
CAAATCCCGGCAGGCCTGAAGGGTCCACCCCAAGGTGACGCGTCAATTCCAGCGCGACATCGCGCACCGCACGCTCCACCAGCAAGCGCCGCTCGACACGACTCACCTTCTGCACCACGCCCAGGGATTCAGTAACGATGCGCTCCGCGAAACTCGCGAGGTCCAGAATGGGCGCGCCCCAAAAGCCCGCGCTGCCCTGCGCAGAAAGCAGCGATTCCTGCCGTCGCCGCACATCACCCCGGCTGGGTAACAACAACAGCGCGCCACCCGCCGCCCCGGCAAACAGGCGATTGACAACCGCTCCCCTGCCCGACCGCGCCGTTCCCGTGATTACATTGACCGTGGCCATGCGTTGCTCCCATTGGAACCCAGCATAGCGAAGAGTTCACCACGAAATACACGAACCACACGTAAAAGGAATTCTCTTCTTCTTTCGTTTGGTTCGCGTGCCCACCGTAGCGTCTTCGCGTAGGCGGGTGTATTTCGTGCTTAAGGTTCAGCTTAATGCAAGAACGGCATCGGGTCGATCGCCCGCCCATCGCGGCGCACTTCAAAGTGCAGGTGGGGCCCTGTGGATCGACCGCTCGAACCGGACTTCGCAATCACCTCGTCCGGCGTCACGCGTTGGCCGGGGGTGACGATGTTGGTGCTGTTGTGGGCATAGAGCGTTTCGGTGCCGTCTTCGTGCCCCACGATGACCACCCGCCCATAGCCCGCCTGCCACCCGCTGAACTTCACAATTCCCTCGTTCACCGGGTACACGTCTGTGCCGGTCTTCAGTGCAAGGTCCACCCCCCGATGAAACGAGGGCTGCCCATTGAAAGGGTCCTTGCGCATTCCAAAGCCCGACGTGATATGCGCTTCCATGTGGCATGGCTTCGCCACCGGCGCGCCGCCATGCACCGCCTTCTCCACCGCTTCCGACATCGAAGCCGCCTCGTGTCCAGAGCGGACCGATGCACGGTCATGGTCGTGATTCCCGGGCCGCACCGCACGCCATGCCGCAGATACCAAGTTGCCGGGTGACCGGTAATGCTTCATGGGCAGGCCGGACACTTGGTTCGGTGCGGGACCACCCTTGCCCTCGGGAGAAGAATTCTGCGCCACCAACACGGGCGGGCGATTCAGGTCTGTCGAAGTCTGCTCCAAATCCGGCATCCGCAGCACCGTGGGGCGCTCGGGCATTCGGATATCGCGCGACACATGCCGGAAAGACTTGCCCCGGTTCTGAATCCGCACGCGCGGCGCAGGCCGCTCTTCCGCAACGAGCACAGGCTCGGCAGGTTTTTCAGGCACGGCAGCCGCCGCTATCACCGGGGCGGTTTCCAACGGCAGGGCAACCGCAGCGGCAGGCGCGGCCTTGGCCTCGACCGACAAGGGCCCCAAATCCAGCGACTGCCCCACCTGCAACCGGTCCGGGTTGCGCAGTCCATTGTGCGCGGCCACCCGCCGGGTGTGTTCATAAACTTCCGACGCGCCGCCCGACTGCCCCCGAGCCCTCAGGGTCTGCTGCACAATGCTCGTCAGCGTGTCACCGCGTTGTACCACATGGCGTGCAGGTTCTGCCGCCTGCGCCACGGGTGCAGCAGGCTGCACTTCCCGCAGCGATTCCTCGAACCGACCCGCCGGGGCATGGCTCGACCGGCCAGGGGACAACACGCCCGTGGCCGATTCCTTTTCCAACACTATGGGTCCAAGGTACACCGCCGACCCCTCGCTCTCGCACAGCCTTCCTCAGCAGATTTTTCCTGTTCGCAAGCCCCATGCCAGCGCATGAAAAAATGCAAGCACATGCAAAATAAGCACTTAGCCCAAATCAGCCAATCCCTAAACCGGCATCTTTTTCCCCCTGCCGACCAGCCCTGCCCAGCAAAGAGGGGAGCCTCGGCTTAAACCGAGGCTCCCCTGTGGAAGGAAATGTGTCGCTATTCTCTAGCCGCAGAAACCATCCTCCGAGCTTTCGCCCTCGCAGTAGCTGTAGCTACCGAGGTTGTAGAACTGAATCAGGCGAAGCAGCTCGCTTAGGTTGAACTTCCAGTCTGCGGGGCTATAGTCACCGGAGTGGTATCCGCAATACTCGTCACTCTCTTCCACGCCGTACCCGTCTTCGGTGCCAAACAGACAGCCGTAATAGTCCGCGTTGTAGAACTGCACCACGCGCAGCACTTCTGACAGACTGATGACACGGTCGTTATTCGGGTCCGCCGACTGTCCCGGCAGGGCAGGCAGCAGGCAAAAGGCACGGTCAAGCTGGGTAACACTTGTGGGCTGGTCCAAACGACTGTTCCCATCTCCACTAAGGCTGCTGTACCATCTGAAGAGTCCAGGCTCGTCTTCCGCGAGCGCCACCGTAATCCAGCCATCGCCGAGGTTCACCGGTACTCGAAGGCCCGCCGTGAACCGATATACCGGGCTGCCGCCTACCGTGACGCCGGTACTCTCGCGAAGCGGAACTACCTCGAAAGAGTTCACCACCTGTCCGGGATCTCCGCCGGACTCGTAAAAGATGATCGAGAACTTGGTTGCCAGCTCATCGGTCAATGTTCCCCACCACGCGACACCGCCAATGAGGTCGCTCGCGGAAGTGAAGTTATCATAAGCACGGAAATAGCTTACGCTATTTACACTGTTGCCAAATCCACCGAGATCGACTGGCTGAGGATAGACGCTGCTGGAAGAACACTCCAGGGAATCGGCAGGTTCCCCTTCGCCTTCCAATTCGGGCGCGGGCTCCAGGCAGAACGCCATGTCCCCAGTATCCTGCGGAGTTGTGTTCTCCGCATCCGGGCCAGCGAGGTGGAAGCCATCATCGTCGTTGCTGACATACCACTGGAAAGGACAATCTGGATTGCCGAGTCCCTTTATGCTGATAAACAATTGGGCGCAACACTGGTCATTCTGGTATCGGAAGGGCTGTGCCAAGGTCGCAGTGTAACGCAGTAGCGGAATGTTCTCATTCGTCACAAAGCCGGTGTCTTCCACGATGGGCGTGACCTCTTCAAAATACACCGCGTTTTTCCTCGGGACAATTCCAGTCTGCAAGCTCAAGGTATCGTGGAATGCAATGCGGAAGGTATTGGGGGTGCGCTGACAGGGCAGGTCGTTGGCATCCATCCCATAGCCCCACCACGTCACTTTACCCACGGGAGGATTATCAGAAGAATAGTAGTATTCGAAGAGGGTGTCGAGCCCGTCCTCGCTCGGCTGAGCAATGCCATTGATTATGGTGTTGTCCATCGGCCGATAGGCCACGTCGCTCTCCGCGGGGCAGTCTTCCACGATGCCAGTACCGCAGAAGCCTATGACTTTTACAGTTCTCGTCGCATTCGCGACGTTACCCAGTAAATCAGCCACCTGATATTCGACGGCGTAAGTGCCCGCGGCATTTGTGTTTACTGGGGTGGAGACAACCTGTACCGGGCCGGCAAGCCCACTGCAGTTGTCGGTCGCAGTGGCGCCCGGCTCTGAATAGGTTTCGCCGCATGAAATCTCTAGTGGATTCGCACCTTGGATCGTGATTTGGGGCTTAGTCTTATCGACAACTTTCAGCTCGAGGGTGACTTGCTCAGCGCTGTTTCCGGCTGCGTCTGAAACATCGAAGGTGATGGGGTATGTGCCTATGGTGTCGAGGTCGACTGCTTCCAATCCTCCGAGTACAATTTCGCTCACGAGACCCGGTTGGCAGTCCTCCACTGTCTGTACCGGAAGATCGTGAGACGGGGCTCCACAAGGCACCTCCAATGTATAGTAGGAGAGATTGATTACCGGTTTTCCGGTATCTACCACGTTGACGGTGCGTACAACGCGCACAGCGATATTGCCAGAAGTGTCGGTAACGTCGTAGTTGATTTCGTAGCTACCGCTTACGGAGGTATTGACGTCTCCTGCCACTTGCACAGGGCCGAGGTTGGCGTCCCAGTCCGTTGCCGTGGCGCCCAGCTCAGTGTA
>JBIKMR010000098.1:0-10000 GCA_044359155.1 Candidatus Hydrogenedentales bacterium
GACTTCTCGGCGGAGCGCGTGTTCTTGCTTTCGGTGCTGGCCGCCACAATCAGCTTCTGCCCCACGGACAAGTCAGACTTGCCGCCCATGCTGTTCCATTCCTGAAGCGTGTCCACACTTACGCCCGTGCGCGTGGCAATCGCGTGCAGCGTGTCGCCTCGAACCACGGTATAGGTCTCGCCCGGCGTGGCGGCGGGCTTGGAAGCCACTTCGGTGCCGCCCTTGGAATCGTTGGAATTGAAGTTGGTCGCGGCATCGCGACCGCCTGTGGCCTCGCCTCCGGGTATACGCAAGGTTTGCCCGGCACGCAGGTTACGAGCGGAACGCAGGTTGTTTTCTGCCATCAGGGATTTCTGATCGATGCCATAAAGCGTAGCAATCTTGGCCACCGTTTCGCCGCGCTTCACCCGGTGATGCGAGTGTTTTCCGGGCGAAGACGAGCTGCCGCCCGATGCGACCTCTGGCTCTTTGCGCACTGCCGCATATTGCGTGGTGGGGGCCGTCTTGGTGAAAGCCATGGCCAGCGTATCGTGCATGTGTGCAGGCACGGCCACGCCGTAATCCCCCGAGGGCGGGGTCACTTCGGCAATAAGGTCAGGGTTCAATTTGGCCAGCGTGCCCTTGGGCACGCCCATCGCGGTGTCCAGGTCAGACAGGGCATACATGGCCTTGGCTGGCACCCGCACCAGGTTCTCTGCGGGTGAAGGGTTCACCTTGAACCCATAGCGCTGGGGATTGTTTGCCACAATCACGGAAGCCAGAAAGCGCGGGTAATACTTCTTCGTCTCCCGCTTGATGCGGTCCGACGCGGGAGGCGTTTCAATCAGCGTCCAAAAATCGGATTGGCCGCCGTTGGCTTCCCTCGCGCGAGACAGCCCCCCCTCACCCATGTTATATGCCGCCACCGCCAGCGCCCAGTCCCCGTCAAAGAAATCGTGCAGGTAGCCCAGCATCTCAATGGCCGAGTGTGTTGCGCTCACCCAGTTGTAACGTTCGTCCACGTGGCTATCAACCCGCAGGTCATACCGGCGGGCAGTGGGCTTCATGAATTGCCACATGCCGCCTGCCCCGGCGGGGGAATCAATCTTGGGGGAGAACTGGCTTTCAACCATGCATATCCATGCGAGCTCTTCCGGCAGCCCGGCCTTGCGGAATTCTTGCCGGATATAGGGCATGTAGCGGTGCGACCGGTCCAGACCGGCCTGAAAGCCGCCGGGGTAAACCTTCATAATCTCGTCAATTTCAATCAACACTCGCTCAGGAAGTGGGAATGGAATCTCGATATCGTTGAACTTGCCATCGCCAACCAAGCCATCAATGCGCTTGGCCGTTGCCACGGGCTGCACGCCTTCCGCCTTGATACTGTCAATCTTGGCGCGAAGCGTGTGGAAAGCGGAAGGATCAATCTCGGCCTCAGCCAAACGGTCCAGCATCAGCTTATACTGGCGCATGGCCTCGGGGCGGTTGCCCGCCTGCTGGGCCGTGTTCGCTGCCTCGAAGGCGTGTTCCGCCTCACGCAGCAATTCCGCCACCGGGCGGGTGGACACCGGACCCAGCTCTGCCTGCCCAACTTCCACGCGCGGCGCGGGGGCAAACTGGTGGACGGTGCTCGTTTCCTTGGTGGTGGCGCAGCCAGCGGTAAGCGCCAACAGCGCAAATAGGGTCAGTTGTCTGGCAGTGCGTGGACCGGGACGCAGAATAGCGTGCGCCCTCAAGGCCCACAGGGGTGTGCCGATGAACATGAAGCCTGCTCCCTGTGCCTTGATAGAGAAGTCCCGCAGAAGACTTCCTCCCGTGAACAATGGCGGGGGTTACCCCCACGCCGCCGGTAAGTCTATCCCATGCCAGTTGCGATGTCAACGGGGTGCTATACCATATGTTGTGGGTCTGTGTCGGTTTTTACGCACATCGCACGAAATGCGGCTTGCGACTCATTCCACCACGGCAGGCGCGCCGTGTTAGAATGTCGTTCGCCACAAGCTAAGGAGTCCACCGGTATGAAGAACTTCTGCGAGGAACGCCCGTTCGAGTCCTTGCATGACATGACCCGCCGCCAGTTCTTTCAGGATTGCGGTGTGGGCGTGGGCAAGATTGCCCTAGCCTCGCTGCTGGCGGGGGGCGCGGGGCGGGCTGCGGCTTTTGCCAACCCGATGTCCGCGCGGCTGTCACACTTTGCGCCAAAGGCCAAGCATGTCATCTACCTGTTCATGTCGGGCGCGCCCAGCCAGTTGGACCTCTTCGACTACAAGTCGGAGCTGGTGAAGTTTGACGGGGTGCCCGTGCCGCCGGAGGTGGTGAAGGATCAGCGCTACGCCTTCATCAAGCCCGATGCCGCGCTCATGTCTTCCCGATTCAAGTTCTCCCGCTATGGACAATCGGGAGCGGAGCTGTCGGAAATGCTGCCGCACCTGGCCACGGTGGCGGATGACATCGCGATCGTCCGCAGCGTGCATACCGACCAGTTCAACCACGCCCCGGCGGAAATCTTCATGATGACGGGATCTCCCCTGTTTGGCCGCCCGAGCATGGGGGCGTGGGTGACCTATGGCCTAGGCAGCGAGGCGGACAACCTGCCGGGTTTCGTGGTGCTGCAATCGGGTGACGGATCGAGCGGTGGTTCGCACAGCTATGGCTGCGGCTTTATGCCCACGCTTTACCAGGGCGTCCCCTTCCGCAGCAAGGGCAGCCCTGTGTTAAATGTCATGAATCCCGACGGGGTGGACGACCAGTTGCAGGGTGATACCATTGCCGCGATTGCCCAGTTGAACCACCACCGCCTCGGGCTGGTGGGCGATCCGGAAATCGAGACGCGCATCAGCAACTACGAGATGGCATTCAAGATGCAGGCCAGCGCGCCGGAACTGGTGGACTTGGCCAAGGAAAGCCCGGAGACGCTCGCGCTCTATGGTGCCACGCCGGGCGAGTCCTCCTTCGCCAACAACTGCCTGCTGGCGCGGCGACTGGTCGAGCGCGGCACGCGCTTTGTCACCTGTTACCACGGCGGATGGGACGCGCACAGCGATGTGGCCGGAAACCTGAAAGCACACTGCGGCCTGACCGACCAACCGGCGGCGGCGCTGATTAAAGACTTGAAGCAGCGCGGGCTGCTGGACGAGACGCTGGTAGTCTGGGGCGGCGAGTTTGGCCGCACGCCCATGGTGGAATCGAGTGCGGTGTTGGGCCGCAGCATGGGCCGCGACCACCACCCACAGGCCTTCAGCATGTGGTTCGCGGGCGGTGGAATACGCCCCGGCCAAACCATCGGTGCCACAGATGACCTCGGCTTCCACATTGCCGAGCGCCCCATCCACGTCCACGACATCCAGGCCACCCTCCTCCACCTCCTTGGCCTAGAACACACCCGCCTCACCTATCACTACCAAGGCCGCGACTTCCGCCTCACCGACGTCTTCGGAGAACTGGTGCCAGAGCTGATTGCGTAGGAGTGCTCGGGTTGGGGGCGATGTCGCAAGCGCCCTCTTCGAGCCAAAGCGCTGGGATCCGTGGCAAAGTGGTGCCTGGGCTAGGTCAGTGCGTGTTCTTTCAGCGCTGTCAAGCCGACGAATTCGAGTGCGAGAATGTGGGTCGATTCGAGCACGACCTTGGGGGCGCAGCCTGCGTCGTAGGCTTCTTTCCAGCGCATGGCGCAGAGGCACCATTGGTCTCCGGGTTGCACGCCGGGGAAGGCGTATTCGGGGATGGGGGTGCTCAGGTCGTTTCCGCGCGACTTGGAGAAGGCAAGGAATTCTGCTGTGGCGCGGACGCAAATGACGTGTACACCGGTGTCGTCACCACCGGTGTTGCAGCAACCGTCTCGGTAGAACCCGGTGAGGGGATCGGTGGAGCAGGGTTCGAGCGGGGTGCCGAGGACGTTCTTGGCGTTCATGGGGGTGTACTCCTTGGCGGGTGAATCGTAGGTGTGCAGTCTACCCGATCGTGAGCTTCCAAACCGCGCCCGCAATAGCGCAGGCCACGAGCACTTTGAAGATGCCAACGTGATAGCGGAGCACAGCGATGAGTGCGGCGCAGGAAAGCACGAGGGCGGCGGCGTCTATGGAACTGAAGACGGGCAAATCGAGCTGGATGGGGCCGAGGGAGATGGGCTGCGATTCCGTAAACAATGTATGGAGAGAGAACCAGACGGCGAGGTTGAGTATAACGCCGACGACGGCGGCGGTGATGGCGGCGAGCGCGGCGGACAGGGAACGGTTGCCGCGAAGCGCCTCGATGTAGGGGGCGCCGAGGAATATCCAGAGGAAGCAGGGAACGAAGGTGACCCAGGTGGTGAGGGCAGCGCCGAGGGTTCCGGCAAGCAGGGGCGGCAGCAGGCCGGGATCGCGGTAGGCCGCGAGGAAGCCCACGAACTGGGTGACAAGGATGAGGGGGCCGGGGGTGGTTTCGGCGAGGGCTAGGCCTTCGGCCATTTCTCCGGGCTGCATCCAGCCATAGTTTTCCACGGCTTGCTGGGCGATGTAGGCCAACACGGCGTAGGCACCGCCGAAGGTGACGACGGCGGCCTTGCTAAAGAAGATGCCGATCTCGAGCGCGGTGGTGTAGGGACCGGCAAGAATGAGCAGGGCCAACAGGGGGGCGGCCCATAGCCCACCCCACACGATGAGTACGCGGAGCGAGTGTCCCCACGAAGCCCCGTTACCCAAGTCTGCTCCGTTAACGGGGGAAGCTCCGCTCTCGTTAGCCCAATGTTGCCGCAACCAGCCAATCAAAGCAGCGCCCAACACAATGAGCGGGAAAGGCAATTGGAAAAGGAAGATGGCGATGAAGGCCGCGGCGGCCACGCCATAGGCGAAGCGATCTTTCAATGCGCGCTTGCCAATGCGCTGCACCGCCTCGACGACGATGGCGAGGACGGCAGCCTTTAGCCCAAAGAATAGGGCCTGCACAAGAGTCAGCTCTTGCCAGGTGGCGTAGACCATGCTCAGGCCGAGCATGACCAATGCGCCGGGCAGTACGAACAACAGCCCGGCAGCCAGCCCACCGCGCACACCGTGCATCAGCCAGCCGATGTACGTGGCCAGCTGCATGGCTTCGGGCCCGGGCAGCAACATGCAAAAATTCAGCGCGTGGAGAAAGCGCTCTTCGCTGATCCACTTCTTCTCGTCCACCACCACCCGGTGCATCACGGCAATCTGCCCGGCAGGTCCACCGAAACTATTCAACCCGATGTAGCCCCAGGTGCGCACGGCCTCGGGAAAGGGCGGGATGGCGGCGGTGTCGGGGGTACCGGTCATGCTGCGATGGTGTCTTTCTGCCAATCGTGTTGAGGGCGCTGCTATACAATAGCTTTTTCGGCACAGGGTGGGGTAAATACGATGAGCGGCAACGGCAATGGATTGACGAACATTCACAGCGTGACGGCGCTGGGGGTGGTGGCTGTGGGAGGGGGGATGGCGGCGCTGCTTCCGTTGGGGCTGGAGGGGAAGACGGCGTTGGTGTGCGGGGTGCCGTTGTTGTTGTGGCTGTTCGAGCTGGTGCCGTTGTTTGTGCCGACGTTGGTGTTGCTGGCTTTGGCCCCTTTGGCGCTGGGCACGGCGGAGGCCTCGATGGGGGGGCTGTTGCAGACGGCGGCGGACCCGGTGCTGCTGTTGTTCTTTTCGGGATTCTGCCTGGCCCAGGCAACGCACAAGAACGGGCTGGATGATCGGGTGGTGCGGTTTGCGGTGGGGTGGTCGGGGGGAAGTTACCAGCGGTTGATCTTCGCGTCGATGCTGACGGCGGCGTTGTTGTCGATGTGGATGTCGAACGTGGCGGCGGCTTCGTTGTTGTTCGGGGCCTTGGGGGCGGGGCTGGGCGAGGGGGAGGAAAAGCACCGTGGGCGGCTGTTGGTAGGGATTGCGATGGGGGCAAACATTGGGGGGATGATTACGCCGTTGGGGTCGGGGCCGAATGGGATTGCGTTGGCGGAGGCGGCCCCGTTCATGCGGATATCGTTCGTGCATTGGATGGGATTTGCGCTGCCGTTGGCGGCTTGCCTGTTGGGATTAGCCTTCCTGCTGGTGCGGGGAAAGGGCGTATTGACGGAGGCACCGCCGGAGAATGTGGAGCGAACGAAGCGGACATCTCCGCTGTTCGTGGCGATTGGGCTGGCGACGATTGGGGCGTGGTTGCTGGAACCGTTGCATGGCGTGTCTGCGCCGTTGGTGGGATGCGCTGGTTGTACAGCGCTTTTCTTGTTCCGGGTGTTGGACCAGCGTGATCTGTTGGCCGTAGATTGGTCCACCCTGATGCTGGTGGCGGGGGGATTGATGGTGGGGGGACTGCTGGAAAGTTCGGGGACGATTCATTCTTTTGTGGCGCTGGCGCAGTTGGACCAACTGCATCCGCTGGGGGCGGACTTGTTGCTGGTGTTCCTCGCGGCAGCGTTGGCGGGGGTGATGAGCAACACGGCGGCGGCGATTGTGCTGATTCCGATTGCGCTAAGCCTTCAGCCGTCCGCAGCCACGGCGGTGATGATTGCCATGGCGACTTCGCTGGGGATGCCGTTTGTGATCAGCACTCCCCCAAACGCCATGGCCGTGGGCCACGGCGCAAGCTCGCGCGACCTGTTGCGGGTGGGACTGCCAGTGATGCTAATAGGCGTGTTGCTGGTAGGTCTGACAGGCAGGTGGGCGTTGGGATGGCTGGGGGTGGAGTAGGCAAGCAACAAGTCACCGCTGTCACTTAGTCTATGAAGCGCTCGCACAATCGCCCATTGTTAGCGTCAATATACAGGCTGCCCGGCCCAAATGCAGGGTCCAACATGAAGCGCACGCCGTAGCAAAGAAGCGTATCTCCCACGAATTCTCCGTTCTCCCAGTCAGAGACATTTTCAAAAACAGGGGTCAATCCTCCATAGAAGAACTCGCCTGAAACGGTGGGATCACGATAACGCCCCACACGCACGAAAAGGGGGGAGGACACCCAAAATGTAGCAAAAAATGCCGCTTCTGGAAAGGACTCCAAAAGTGTCAACTTGGCGATAGATTCAGCACCCGCCGCAGAAATGGTAACCGGCGCGGGGTTCGGAACATGGGGTGGACTAAAAGAGGCAAAAATAAGTTCTCCAGTCCTGCTATTCAACGTCACCGACGCTCTGGAATCTAGTATCGGATATCCGAAGCAATACCGATGGGCAACCAGTTTAGTATCCCTCGCACCGACATCAAAATCTTTGTCAACGATATAAGTGCGATCAACACAATCCAACCAGGCCGTGCATGTTGCAAGAGTTCAGAAGGGGTCTTCAGCTTCAACGTCTTGTTTACGGCCTCAGCCTTCGATGAATTGTGTACATAACGCACTGTGCCGGTACGCGCCTCCAGCTCAATTGACACCGTTTCGGATAGCTTGCTTTCCCGATACTGATATCGAAAATCCACAAGCCCCCCCCTCCCGGTCTTCATAAATGCGAGGCTGCTCTGCCAGCAACGTGGGGTCGATCCTCTCGACGATTCCTCGGACTAATTGCAGTCGAGATTCTGCACTCGAATCAACTTGCCCGATAGCATCAAGGGTAGTCAGAAGGATGAGAAGAAACAGCAGCAGGCGCTTCCAAGACATTATCCGCCCTCCCTGGTGACAATAAAGTGAGGTAGCAGAAAATTGCAAGCATAAGAACAAAAAAGAGCGGCCCGCGTGAATTGCTTCACGCGGGCCGCTAAGAAAGAGCCGGCAGCGACCTACTCTCCCACCGGGTTGCCCCAGCAGTACCATGGGCGCAGGTGGGCTTAACTTCCGTGTTCGGAATGGGAACGGGTGTGGCCCCACCGCCATAGCCACCGGCAAAAATCTTGACAGTGAATGCAGGGTAATAAATCAAAAGCAGTTTCCACGACAAGCCGACTTCAGATGAAACCGCAAGCGGTTTCAAATAAGTGCTAAATTGATCAAGCCTCACGAGTATTAGTACCGGTCAGCTGAACGCGTCGCCGCGCTTACACCTCCGGCCTATCAACCAGGTAGTCTTCCTGGACTCTTTAGGGAGATTGCTCTCCAGGGAAATCTTATCTTGGGAGGGGCTTCGTGCTTAGATGCTTTCAGCGCTTATCCCGTCCGAACGTAGCTACCCAGCGATGCCACTGGCGTGACAACTGGAACACCATAGGTCCGTCCACCTCGGTCCTCTCGTACTAGAGGCGGATTCCCTCAAATTTCCTGCGCCCACAGAGGATAGGGACCAAACTGTCTCACGACGTTTTAAACCCAGCTCGCGTGCCACTTTAATCGGCGAACAGACGAACCCTTGGGACCTGCTTCAGCCCCAGGATGTGACGAGCCGACATCGAGGTGCCAAACAACCCCGTCGATATGAACTCTTGGGGGTTATAAGCCTGTTATCCCCGGCGTACCTTTTATCCGATGAGCAACGGCCCTTCCATACGGTACCGCTGGATCACTAAGCCCTACTTTCGTACCTGCTCGACTTGTTGGTCTCGCAGTCAAGCTCCCTTCTGCCTTTACACTCTACGCACGATTTCCAAACGTGCTGAGGGAACCTTTGGGCGCCTCCGTTACATTTTGGGAGGCGACCGCCCCAGTCAAACTACCCACCAGGCACTGTCCTCCGCCCGGCTTCACGGGATCGAAGTTAGAATTCAATTGCTACCAGGGTGGTATTCCAAGGTTAACTCCACCGAGACTAGCGTCCCAGCTTCAACGTTTCCCACCTATCCTATACAAATAACAACTAAACCCAATACCAAGCTGTAGTAAAGGTGCACGGGGTCTTTCCGTCCTTCTGTGGGTAACCTGCATCTTCACAGGTATTACAACTTCACCGGGCCTACCCTTGAGACAATGTTCAGATCGTTACGCCATTCGTGCAGGTCGGAACTTACCCGACAAGGAATTTCGCTACCTTAGGACCGTTATAGTTACGGCCGCCATTAACTGGGGCTTCGGTTCAGAGCTTCGCTTGCGCTAACCCCTCCCGTTGACCTTCCAGCATAGGGCAGGCGTCAGTCCCTATACGTCGTCTTACGACTTTGCAGAGACCTGTGTTTTTAGTAAACAGTCGCCTGAACCACTTTAGTGTCACTCCCAGCCGCTTACGGGGCAAGCCCTTCACAGCCAGGAGTACCCCTTCTTCCGAAGTTACGGGGCTAATTGGTCGAGTTCCTTAAGAGTAGATAACCCGAGCGCCTTAGAATACTCATCCCATCCACCTGTGTCGGTTTACGGTACGGTCGCCTGCAACCTCGCTAGAGGTTTTTCTAGGCAGTGTGGAATCGAGAAATCCGCTTCACCCGAAGGATTCACGTCCCTTAACGCCTCAGCCTATTGCAGCCCGGATTTGCCTGGGCTACGGCTCGCACGCTTAGACTGCCATCCGATAGGCAGCTCCTCTATCCTCCTGCGTCACCCCATTGCTCAAACGGTTACGAGGCGGTACAGGAATCTTTGTGCCTGTTTTCCATCGCCTACGCCTCTCGGCCTCGGCTTAGGGTCCGACTAACCCCGGGTGGATTCACCTGGCCCGGGAACCCTTGGATTTTCGGCGGTGAGGATTCTCACCTCACTTTTCGTTACTAATGCCGGCATGATCACTTCCATGCGGTCCACGCCTCCTTACGGTAACGCTTCAACCCTGCATGGAACGCTCCCCTACCACTGTCCATAGGACAATCCGCAGCTTCGGTTATACGCTTGAGCCCCGTTACATCTTCCGCGCACGATCACTCGACCAGTGAGCTATTACGCACTCTTTAAATGGGTGGCTGCTTCTAAGCCAACATCCTGGTTGTTTGTGCAATCGCACATCGTTTCCCACTTAGCGTATATTAGGGACCTTAGCTGGCGGTCTGGGTTGTTTCCCTCTCGTGTACGGAGTTTATCCCCCGCACCCTCACTGCCGTGATTACACATGGGGTATTCGGAGTTTGATAGGGTTCAGTAATCCGGTGGGACCCCTAGCCCTTTCAGTGCTCTACCCCCCCATGCTACTACACGACGCTGCCCCTAAAGGCATTTCGGGGAGAACCAGCTATCTCCAAGTTTGATTGGC
>JBIKMR010000098.1:12500-13821 GCA_044359155.1 Candidatus Hydrogenedentales bacterium
TACCCGGGCAGTTCTTCCCTCATAAAAGAGTTTTACAATCCGAAGACCTTCGTCACTCACGCGGCATGGCTGGATCAGGCTTTCGCCCATTGTCCAATATTCCCTACTGCTGCCACCCGTAGGTGTCTGGGCCGTGTCTCAGTCCCAGTGTGGCCGATCAACCTCTCAGCTCGGCTACCCATCGAAGCCTTGGTGCGCTGTTATCACACCAACTAGCTAATGGGGGGCGGACCTATCCTCTGGTGACGCAAACGCGTCTTTCCTTGCACACCCTAAGGCATGCAGTCACATGCGGTATTAGCAGCCGTTTCCAGCTGTTGTCCCCCGCCAGAGGGCAAGTTGTCCACCTGTTACTCACCCGTTCGCCGCTCGAGTACCCCGAAGGGCCTTTCCGCTCGACTTGCATGTATGAAGCCTGCCGCCAGCGTTTGTTCTGAGCCAGGATCAAACTCTCCGAAAAAAATAGAACGTTACCCCGAAGGATTACGTCTTTTAGAGAATCTGATTCCCTTCAATGTTTCTTCTCCCGTTAGGAAGAAGTGGAGTAAAAGGAATCTGTTTTTGGCTGACATCTTTCGATGACTAGCCCGCACAGAGCATTTTCTTCGACATACGCCGTATTCAATTTTCAAAGAGCGTAGGCACTAGCAACTACCAGCCTTGGCCTAAGCCTCGGCAAGCGATTGACGCCCGGATTAGTTCCGGGCGGCGCTCGTCTAGCAGCCACGTATCCTATCAAAATTTTACTACCGTGTCAACTCTTTTTTTCGTAGCCCTTGTGGGCGGCGCGTTTGGGAGTTGAAACGTCCCGTTTGGCTGCTTGCGCTGCCAGCGGGTCGAGTAATCTATCAAATTTCAAAACCCCGTGTCAAGTTCGCTTTCATCGTAGCCATTGGCTGCCTACGAGAGACGCCGCTGGCCCGATGAGCGGGGCGCACAAGTGCGCTCCAATCGAAACGGGAGCGAAACTATAGCATTTGGGGAAGGTGTTGTCAAACTTGGTGTTGGCGCACGTGTGCGCTGGGGCTGAAAAGCTAGGCGTGGCGGCGGCGGCGATCGGCGCGGAGTGCGTGCTTGTAGCCTGCGCAGCGTTGGTAGAAGAATACTCGTTTATATACGTGCCCAAGCACCTGTGTATTTTCCTCGGTCTGCTTGCAGGCGCGGATGTAGAACGGCACAAAGAGCGCGTCCAGCAGGCGTCGAATGGGGTTTCGGTATACAGGGTAGCGGCGGTGAATGTCGGGGTCGCGCACGATCTGGTGGAGGCGGAACAGGCCAACGCCCTTGCGGAAATGTCGTTCGAGTTCGCTGTCGAAGGAGG